>SPAX01000040.1 GCA_005239475.1 Nitrospira sp.
AGCCAGTTTGTACGAACTGTCCCGCCTGATTCCGACCCTCCCGCTGGAGAGCCTCGAATACCACGATCGGCGAGAGGATTTTGTGAAATGGACCGACTGGACGCTCGGAGACGGAGGGCTCACCGCGCGTCTACGAAAAGTGGCGAATCGCCACTATCAGGGAGAGGAACTCCGGGAGGCGCTCGCTCAGGTTGTGTCGACTCACTATGAAGAGCTCCGACAACTAAAATAAGACCCGATGGAGCGGCTGGGGTTTGAAACATGGCGTCGCTGTCCAGCTAACGGCTAGTTCAGAGATCGGCCCTCGGCAGTGAACCGAGGGGGATGCTGTCGCCTATTGCAACAGTCGAATTTTTCAAGTTGAGGCACCTTGCTCAATCAGACATCCGGACAGCCTCCTCCGTCCTGTCTCATCAACGTCAACCCCCTGTGTGATCAAGGCTCTATTGAATCAGCTTGGCCCGGTCTCCCGGCATGGCGCTTGCCGTTCAATTCACTATCCATTCGAGTGACGACACAACGAGGCGCCCGATGGCTTCTGAAGAAATCGTTACACAGCCAATCCTCCAAACGAGTTCCTCGTCACGTCCAGAAGCCTACATGGCGCCGCTCCTTCTTCCTGTTTGCTGTGTCTGCGGGCTTATTCGCGACGAAACAGCATCTCTATCCAGCCGCATGTCCTGGGTCACGCCGAGATCGTATCGAAGAACACACAACGTGCGTTCAACCGATCTTCTCCTCACGCATAGCTATTGTCCCGATTGTCTCCTCCAGGCCCAGATCAGAATGAGAGAATTCTTCAGAGAACAAAAGGAGCAGGTCATTGAGAGCCTGCGGAAAAGCGCCCCCGCTGAAAAAGGCAAGGAAAGAACCGCGACGCCAAAACTGTGAGGCCCCGCCACGGGAGGTGTCGGAAGATCATCGAAGCCTGCACACAGTCCAGTGATTACTCTGTCAGCAACCGCGCTCACGCGCCTTACAAAGGAGGAGTCCCATGTCCGTAGCCAAGGTCATCGAGATCAGTTCCGAATCGCCGAAGAGTTTCGAAGATGCCATTCAGGACGGAATCACCCGGGCATCCAAGACCATACACAACATCAAATCGGCTTGGGTGAAGGAGCAACATGTGGTGATCGACAACGGCAAGGTCGCCTTGTATCGCGTGGATTTGAAAGTAACATTCGTGCTGGATTGACGAGTCATGAGGATGGCCGAGCGAGACTGGCGAAGGTTCATCTGGTCTGTTTGGTCTATCTGGTTCAACCAAACAAACGGGACAGACCAGATAAACAAGAGAGACCAGCCGGTCTTCACGCACCACAGTCTCTGGCGCCGGCCTTGGATCGCCAAAAGCACGGCTTTTACCCTTCACATATGTCTTATCGCGCTGGTTTGCTCCTTCACGTTTGGATCATCGGACCAGCTCTCGGAGCCCCCCACTGAGGCGGTCCGCTCGACGCTCACCGAAGTCTTCCGCATTCTCGAAGACGAGAAGCTCAAGGATCCGGCCAAGCTCATCCCGCGCCGACGTATGTTGGAAGAGGTCATCGCGTCCCACTTCGACTACACGGAAATGTCGAAGCGAGCGCTCGCGACCCACTGGGCTCCCCTCACGGCCGGCGAGCGGGCCGAATTCGTCGAACTCTTCAAGAGCTTTCTCTCCGACCGCTATGCCGAAAAAATCGAAGGGTATTCAGGACAACAAGTATTCTATCTCTCTGAACGGATCGAGGGGAACTATGCGGAGGTGCGGACCGAGCTGCGGTCGAGCAAAGTCGAAATCCCGATGGATTACCGGCTGCACATCAAAGACGGGACGTGGCATGCCTACGACCTCATCGTGGACGGGGTCAGCCTGGTGAAGAATTACCGCAGTCAGTTCAAGAAGATCATCCGCACGTCGTCCTACCAGGAGTTAATCCGCAGGCTGCGCGAGCGCACCGTCGGCGAGGACAAGAAAAAGAAGGCCTCGCTCACGACAGTGCCGGACAGCCTCGCTGGCTAGCCCACATTATTCATGACGGTTCGTCGCGAAATCGCTAAGCCGCGGCATGAGACCAGCGCGCGGAGCCCTGAGGACCCGATGCGTACTCGCGCAGTATGGTGAGGCTCCGAGGGGCGAGCCCGCTGGCCGGAGGCTCGTCGTAGCAGCGGATCGACGATTGCAGCAGAAGCGCTCATGAACAATGCGGACCAATAGCCTCCACCTCTCGTGCTCAGGTATGCGCGGAGCCCGACCCGGGGAATGGCTTGATCCCTGCGCGTCCAGCCAGTTCATGGAGTTTTTCGTGGACTGACTCGTTGTTATAGGACTGGACTTCAGAGAGCGCCAGGCAATAGTCCGTCAGCGCCTCCAGCCAGACCTTCTGATTTTCGCAGGTCACAGGCCCTTGTCGTGCTTCGTCGATCTTGAACGATGCCTCTTTGAGCTTGGCCGCTGCTTCCGCGAGATGTTTCGGCACTGACATAGGTGGCTCCTTTCTTAATTACGGCACCTTCACAAAGGGGAAACGCTCCCGCATCGTTCGGGTGATCAATCCCACTCCACATTCATCCCCGATCAGTTCCACTGCGACAATCGCATCCGGATCCTTGAAGTCGATGAGCGGCGCGGCGCCCTGCTCCCGTAAATGCGCAAGCAGCGTGCGACCCAGTTCCTGCTCCAGTGGCTGGCTGTGAATATCGCCCGCATGGCCTCGCCGTTCGATCCGCACGTAGAACGAGCCGCTGTCGATCCGGTCTGCATAGGCCAGGACGGCTCGCTCAAGTTGGGCCGGCAGGTGCTCGACTTGGAAGGTAAACGTGCGATCAATCGGGATCAGCCTTGCCAAGGGGCGGAGAAACTCCGGCCTCTCTTCTTCGCTACGAAGTAACTGCTCGCAGAAGGCTTCATGATCCGCCACGCGCCCGACCAACAGCCCGAGAAACGGCGTCCACCAGAAATCGCCCAGCCGCTTCACCCACCTGGCCAGGTGTCGTTGTTCATGATCCTTGGCTGTGACCACCACATTCCAGGAAGGGAGGGTCTGTGGCTCCTCCGTTCCTACAATCGAGACCGCTGGTTGTCTCATCGTCATGGACTCTCCCGGGCGACAGGGAACAGTTGCGTCTTCTTCGTGATAACCACGTCACCCACAGTGGTATGTGTCCAACGTTCCGGCTGCGACGGCTGCCTCCAGGTCTTCGATCGTCCTATTGGACAAGACTGAGGTATCATATTCCTGCACCACCTCGTGACCGGGACGAGCATCCTCGTCGCGCTGTTTGATCAGCAGCCACTGCCGCGGCCGGTCTTTCATGCGGACCAAGGTGAAGCAACCCTGCAACCGTTGTCCGTGCAGATGCACGTCCAATTTGCCCGCATGCAACATCATCGCCAGCGATGCGGGGCCCTGGTTCGCGCCGAGCGGTTCGAACCAGCCTCTATCCCACAGCAACACCGGGCCTGCTCCATAATGGCCTTCTTCGATCACCCCCTCGAACTCCGCATACCCGAGATCGTGATCCTCCACTTCCACGGCAAGCCGCTTGACTGATGGGTCCATCGAGAGGCCCTTGGGGATGGCCCATGACTTGAGCAGGCCGCCGATTTCCAGACGGAAATCGTAATGCAGGTGAGAGGCCTGATGCTTTTGGACCGTGAAGATCGGCCGTTTCGATCTCGGCATATTCTCCTGTGCTCAGAGCTTGTACCCGAACCGGCGCAACAACGCTTTCTGTTCCACGATATCGGCGTCCGCCTCGATCCCCTTCGGAGCAAATCCATCGACCACGCCGAGAACCCCCCGCCCTTGCTCGGTCTCTGCCAGTATCACCTCCACCGGATTGGCCGTCGCACAGTAGATCAGGCAGACTTCCGAAACCTGTCGGATGGCGGGCAGCACGTTCACGGGATAACAATTCTTCAAGAGCACCAGAAAAATATGGCCCGCCCCGATGTTCTTCGCATGGGTCCTCGCCAGTTCAATCAGCTCCTGATCGGTACCGCTCCATCGCACCAGGCAGGGCTCCGAGGCCTCACAGAACGCCAGTCCAAACGCGATGCCCGGCACAGCCGTAACCAGAGCCTCGTGGAGATCCTCGACCGTCTTGATGAAATGAGCCTGACCAAGAATGACTTGGACCGCCGGAGGACTCGGAATATGCACCTTCACAGAGATCAGACGGATGGACATCGACTCCCTCTCATGTGTGAATCGATAGAAGCATCAGCCATGCCATCGACGGAATCAGAAGACGATCGCTCGCCGTCCCACAGCAACGTCAGGACTTCTCACGACTCTGTGACGATCTGACCGAGAACGTGCGGACCTTGACGACTCCTGACGTGGCCCACCCCTGCCCTCTTACGCCACAGTGATTCAGTGACCTGTCTTGGCCTGACGGGACAGCTCCAACGATTGACCTCGCGCGAAAGACGGTTATCTTATAAGTGAGCGGAGGCCTCGGTGAGAGGAACATTCAAGGGAACTGAGGTCAAGCGCAGGGGTGGTGTGCAGGCCCGCCGGGAGGGCGGGAAGCCTAAAGCTCCTCCAAGACCTCCACAATAGACACAAAGCTCTCTGGACCCGCCTCCGCTTCGTTTTTTTGTCTCTTCATCATCCTCGCAAGCTTCCCCACTGATGAACTTCCTACTAATAGTGTGTTGGATTTATGAGACCTATGCGTCGTAGTTCGCTGTATGTGGGGAAGGGTGCGCTGGCTGAGGGGGATTAAGACATTTCGCTGGGAAGGAACCAAGCGCCAACAGGATGCGGGAAAACCATATCGACACAGATGACATTCGACGGCCTCGACGTCCGAGAGAAGAGGCGAACACTCCCGCACGATAACCGCGAGACAGGCCATACGAAGTGGGAACCCATTCTCTCCACGTCGCGCCTTTCGCGCATGTCTCGCGCTTCACGCGCCATGATCTCTGGCGCTGGCGGACTTTTCCAGCATCCTGCTAAAAAACGGCCCGCCCTTGTGTGGAACACCGGAACTGCCCTCCGAACCGGGTGACGTTCAGCAATCCTCCAGTCGCCCTCGCTGATTGCTCCGCGCCTCAATCTTCGCTTGGGCTCGCATTTACGGCCGTGCCTAGTGGCACCGACATCGATAGCGCGTCCCTTGAACCATCACCCCGCCACTGAAGCAGAAGCGGTGCCCTTTGCACGCTGGCTGCACAAGAGCGGGTCAAACTCGAACCAGGTTGCCGACCTCTCTAAGCTGTCGCCACCTCCTTCATTTCTTAAATAACCATTCTCTCCTCGAAATCAACGAGCCCGTGATGGCCAAGCACTGTGGATAATCGCCACAACCCTGACGGAGATAGCGGCGCAGACGATGGCGGAGAAGCGGATCGGTTCGCTCCTCGTGCTTGAAGCCGGCGAAATGGTCGGGATCGTGACCGAGACCGACGTGGTAAGGAAAGTGATCGCGGCCCGTCGCCCTGCGAACAGCACCCGCGTCGGGGCCGTGATGAATTATCCCTTAATTCAGATTGACATCAACCGTACCGTTCGCGACGCCAGCCGGCGCATGGCCGAAGAACAGATTCGCCACCTCGCAGTGACGGAAGACAACAAGGTCGTGGGCCTCTTGTCTGTGCGGGACCTGGTCAAGATGGTGTCCGTCAGAGACAAACCCCGGTTCCTTCGCAATACATAACCCAACTCATCGCCCTCACCGCCCCGTAGTGTGGTTGAAGGCCCTCTGCCAAGGAGCGCCAATGAGAGATTCGCCTCGATGCGTTTCCTCAATTCCGTGATCACTCTTCACCAGTGACCACTGCCATTGGCTCGCACGTCATAACCTCATGTAATTACTCCCATTAGACCCCACACTCAGTATCAGCAAACGGACCGCACACCTTCCCATTTTTTGTGACTTGCATCGCGTGCATAAGAGAATTACGATACAGCAGATCCGCTAGCAATTCCTACGTGCCGCCCCGGAGGTGCACCATGAACCTCGAAGAATCAGGGCAAGCCCCACAGCCGTTCCCAATGAGCCCGCCCTGCACTTGTATACACAGTCGCCTGATCTCCGACTGCGTCTCGGAGGAGGAACACGAGGCCGGCAAGGTGCGCTGTGTTGAATGTGGGCGCGTCACTCTCGATCCCCACCTCCAGCGGGAAGCCAGGGAAACGTAGCCTCTCCTCTCATCAATAATGTTGCGCCTTCAGGCTACTCTCGCGAGCAACGGTATCTCGATCTTCGCTGAGGTATTTGGCAACAGTCCCCGGACTTGTCACTGCCCCGAAACTCCTCAATCTGCCGGATGGTCCAGCCCTCTCCTGCATGCTTTAAGCCTGTAACTCCCTGTGCGACCAAACTTCTTCCTCTCCCATCCGGCGACACCATCCTGTGGCACCGACAATGCACGACTGTTTTTGCAGCAATGCATTCTGTTTCCCAGAGGGGGCGCATGGCACCACATACGACTGCGGAAGATCAAGTGATCGAGATGATGCTTCATCTCGGCCCGTGCGACTCCGAAGACGTCGTGTGCCAATGCACTAATCTGACGTGGAACCGAGTGTTTCTCGCCGTCGACCGCTTGAGCCGAAGCGGCGAGCTCGGGCTCGTGCCCAGAGACCGGGGCATGTATACAGTGACCTTCCCGCACCGGCAGGACGGTCGGCCCGATCGACGCTCACTCTCATCTTAATCACAAGGAGGTTATCGTATGTCTGTGTTAACTCGTTGGGAACCGATGACGACGCGCTGGAATCCCTTCAAAGATCTGGAGGATATGGAGAAACGCCTCTCGACCTATTATATGGGTCGCCCCGCTGTTCACACCGAGNCCGGGAAGGAAGCCATGACCGTCGCCGAATGGTCGCCGCTCGTCGACATTACAGAGGACGAGAAGGAATATCTCATCAAGGCGGATCTGCCGGAAGTGAAAAAAGAAGACGTCAAACTCACGGTCCAGGACGATGTGATGAGCATCTCCGGCGAGCGGAAATACGAGAAAGAGGAAAAAGGGAAGAAGTACCACCGTGTCGAGCGGGCCTATGGGAGCTTTATGCGGAGCTTCACCTTGCCGGAAGATGCCGACGGCAGCAAGNTCAGCGCGGANTACAAAGANGGNGTNTTNAANGTGCANCTGCCCAAGTCGGAGAAGGCGAANCCGAAATCGATCGAGGTGAAGGTCTCCTGAGGACGANNGAAAGGAGGGGTGNGATGTTNCGACANNCTCACTATCTTGAGNTTCCGTGGGCCGTGCATGGGTATCACGAGGCCAGGGGACCTCATCGCCATCTGTGGTGGCTGATCGCGTAGCTGCTCCTGCTCGCCATGTTTCTGATCGGCATCAGCGTTACGAGTGGACTCATCTTGCGGCACCGGCGGTGAGATCCACTGTAAGAAGAAGGAGTGTCAGTGACTTTTAAAAACCGTGAAGAGGCGGGCCGTCAGCTCGTTTCTGAGTTGTTGCAGTATCGTGACGACCCTCATGGTCTCATTCTGGCCCTTCCCCGCGGCGGAGTGGCGGTCGGCTATCAGCTCAGCCTGGCACTCCACCTTCCGCTGGACGTGTTCATTACCCGCAAGATCGGTGCGCCGGGCAATCCCGAGTATGCGATTGGAGCGGTGGCCGAGACTGGATCGCGCTATCTGAATCAAGAGGCGGTCAGTTCGTTTGGCTTATCCCGGCATGAGCTGGACCGGTTGATTCATGTCCAAGAGAAAGAGATCGCCAGGCGCAAAGACCTGTACCGCCAGGGACGGCCGCTCCCTCAACTCACGGGCCGCACCGTACTCTTGGTTGACGACGGTATCGCCACAGGCTCGACGTTCCTGGCCTCGGCACTCGCCATTCGCAGTTTGCAGCCCCGCCGCCTGGTGGGAGTGATTCCGGTCGGACCCCCGTCGACGATCCGTGAAGTTCGAGCACATGTGGACGAGCTGGTGATTCTCATGACGCCGGACCCGTTCTACGCCGTGGGAAATTTCTTCGTGGACTTCACGCAAGTCGAGGATCGCGACGTGATCCAGTATCTCAATCTGGCCGAGGAGGCGATGCTCGAACGCATGCCCTCCTCACCAACCTCATAACAGGGTGCGGGAAAACTCAGTTTATGCACAATAAATCGCTGGAATCTTACAGAGTGGTACCGATGTCAGTATAGCCTCAGGATGCTCAAAAATGCCGTTCAGCAAGGCCGCAGCGAGAGAAGAGGCGAGGCGTACGCTTCGGTACGTTGAACCTCTGAGCGAAGCGAGAACGAAGCTGGCGGACTTTTTCAGCATCCTGTTAAGACGTCTTGTCAGCCAAGGAAGGTTCGCCGTCACATGTCCACACATTCAAAGATCCCGTCTGGGTTGGGAATTCGCAGAGACCGAACCATTCAAGAGTACGAACACGACACCTATAAACTGCGGGGCAAGCTCAAGGAGCCAACGGTCTGCACCGAATGCGGAGCCCTATTCCATAATGGCCGCTGGACCTGGAACCCTAAGCCGGCGGAAGCCGACGAGATCGTCTGCCCGGCCTGTCTCAGGATTCGGGACAAGTACGCCAAAGGCATCCTAACTCTAAGCGGTTCCTTTCTCGCTGATCACAAAGAAGAGATCATGGGAGTGGTCCACAATACAGAAGCTAAGGAGAAATCTGAACACCCCCTGTCCCGCGTCATGGGATACGAGCAACAGGGCGCAACCCTGGTGATCTCCACTACAGATACGCACCTCCCTAGGCGCATCGGTGAAACTCTTCATCACGCCTATGAGGGGGAGTTCGACGTCCATTACGATCAGGATGAACAATTCGTACGGGTCACATGGACCCGCTGAGCCCTGGTCCCAACCGTGAGGAGAAGAATATGACCGCCAACCCTATCATGACGCGCAATTGCCTATCACCGACGGTGGGCCGATGACCGGCCTCACGCCGGCTGTGGCCATAGCACGACAGATATGGTCCTGTCCCCGTCGATGGATGCTTGTCGCTGTGGTGGCACTCAACCTGGTGACCGGAACGACGGGACAGGCGACTACGTCCATTCCACCGAGCGCGGTCGTGGAGGTGGATCAGACCACCGTCAATCAGATCCTGGAGGTGTTTCACAAGGCTGACACAGCCATCGCTGCAGAAGATCTGGACGGCGTCATGACGCTCTATGCAACCCAGTACAACTATCATGGGTTGAAAAAGGCAGATGTTCGCAAGATCTGGTTCGACCTGTTCAAGGAATACCATGATCTGAGCGATGTGCATTTCTTTTCGAAGATCGTCAAAGTGGGATCGGGCTCCACCGCCATCATCGAAGTGACCTGTATGGGGAGCTTGTCGGGCCTCTCGAAGACCGGCGGCCTCCGGGTACCGATCGACAGCTGGTACGAAGAAGTGCATTTTCTGACGCTTGAGGGCGGCGTCTGGCGCATTCGCGGAAATGCCGGCGAATCGCCGCGGATCTTACCGTTCGGCACGGCACCGCACCCGTTATTCTGAATCAGAGGGGAGGCGGCAATGAGAATCGTAGTTGGCGTGGATTGGTCGGATGAAGCCTTTGCCACAGTCGAGCAGATAGGCCTGCTGTACAAACCGGACGAAGTGGTGTTGGTGCATGGCGTCGACCTGGGCATGTTTCACTATCCCGTGGTGGCCGGGGCAACCAACCTGCAAGGGTACGACGACTTCCGCCAGGCCATGATCGATGCCGGTCGTCAGGCCGTTGAACGCTGCCGCACCCTGCTGCAGGCTGAGGTCCCCTCCATCCGGACGTTGTGCGAAGTCCAGCACCCAGCCGCCTTCATTCTCGACAGCGCCGCCACAGTACAAGCCGACCTTATCGCAGTGGGCACGCGCGATCTCAGCCGATTGACGGAAGTGTTTGCAAGCAGTATTTCGCACCGCATCCTGCTCCATGCCACGGTGCCGACCTTAATCGTGAAGGGGAAAGCTCGACCCGTCGCCCGCGTCCTCATGGCAGTGGAAGGCAGCGAGGATGCGATCCGTCTGCACAAGTGGTTGACGTCGCACCCCTTCAAGAACCCCGTCGCGGTCACCATCCTCTCAGTCGTCCCCTCGCTGCATATGGTCGACCCGCGTCTGGTGGTGGGACTCGAAAGCTGGTCTGAGCTGAGTAAGCAGCATGCTGAACAGGCCGTGAACGACACGGCCCAGGCGTTGGCGAGTCCGCACTTCACAGTGTCTACCGATGTCCGCCTTGGCGATCCCGTGACGACTGTGTGCGAAGTAGGAAATAGCCACGACCTCATTGTGGTCAGCTCCCATGGGCGGAAGGGGCTCGATCGTTTCTTGATGGGCAGCGTGTCGCACGGGATCGTGCATGGGGCCAGCTGCTCCGTGCTCGTGGTGCGCTGACCGCCCGACGTTCCTGTCATCGACTGTCCTCAACGATTCATTCATGAAGGATGCAGGGCTATGAACGTTCGAGTGGTACTGAGCGTGCATTACTCGTGACAGGATGCAGCTCATGGGTCGCAGCACAAGCGGTGCGCGGGAACTCTCAAGCCAGCCAGGTGGTGTATGAAAAGAATTGCCTGCATTGTCACGGCGAGAAGTTAGATGGAGCCGGGCCGGAGGGGCAGTATCTAATCGTACGTCCTACAAACCTCCAGCCCATCACCTCGGGCGCCAAAACCGATGGGGAGCTCTTGATCACAATCTCGCACGGAGCAACCTTCACCCCCTTGCATGGGTTCCGGGGGAAGCTGACCGATCAGCAAGTGATGGAAGGAGTGCCACAACAAACTTCAGCCTGAGCGGCCAGCCGCCCCCATGATGAGGACCTTCGCAGTGAGGTTGGTGCAATTCTCCACGGCATCAGAGTAACCTGGTGACTTCTGCTACAGCCAAGATGAACGTTTGACTCCAGATCATTGCCAGACCATATGGATTCGCAAGCAGAATTCTCTTTTTCTGTTTTAGCCTCAATGGTCTATGTCTTGCAGACCCCCTGCTCAGGGGGACTGCTCCGTGTCTTGGACCACGATCATCAAATCGCGCCGGGAAGGGGAGACTGTTCCGAATCTCCATGACTACGAGAGCATCCGTGCCCACTTCACGTGGGAGCAGGCCCGACAGGATCTGGAAGGGCTCCCTCGCGATCAAGGCCTCAACATCGCGCACGAGGCCGTCGATCGCCATGCCAACGGAGCGCGCGCATCACATCCGGCGATCAGATGGTTGGGAAAGGACGGGACCGTCGAGGATTACTCCTACGGCCGGCTGAAAGAGCTATCGAATCGGTTTGCGAATGTGCTTCAGCAGTTGGGCGTCGCCAGAGGCGATCGCGTGTTTGTTCTGGCGGGACGCATTCCAGAACTCTATATCGCCGCGCTCGGGACCTTCAAGAACCGCAGTGTGTTCTGTCCTCTGTTTTCCGCCTTCGGCCCTGAGCCGATCCGAGCACGACTCAGTATCGGCCAGGCAAAAGTCCTCGTAACCACCACCTCGCTCTACCAACGAAAAATAGCCGTTATTCGCGCGGCGCTCCCGAGCCTTGAACAGATCCTGCTCATCGGAGAGGACCGGCAGCCCACCGCCATTGCAGGCACACAGGACTTGACTGCCCTCATGCAGCAGGCCAGCCCCTCCTTTGCTATTGGGCCAACAGACCCGGAAGACATGGCACTGCTCCACTTTACGAGCGGCACGACCGGCACCCCCAAAGGCGCCATTCATGTCCATCAGGCAGTGGTCGCTCATCACATGACCGGCAAGTTCGCGCTGGATTTTCATCAGGATGACGTGTTTTGGTGTACGGCAGATCCCGGTTGGGTTACCGGTACGTCCTACGGAATCATCGCGCCCCTGACGAACGGCATTACCAGCATCGTGGATGAGGCGGACTTCGAAGCAGAACGCTGGTACCGCATTCTGCAAGAGGAACGTGTGAGCGTGTGGTATACAGCCCCCACCGCCATTCGCATGATGATGAAAGGCGGCGCGGAACTCGCCAGAAAATACGATCTCCGTCATCTTCGTTTTCTGGCGAGCGTGGGTGAGCCCCTCAACCCTGAGGCCGTCGTGTGGGGGCAAGGGGCTTTCGGCCAGCCGTTTCACGACAATTGGTGGCAAACCGAGACCGGCGGCATCATGATCGCCAATTATGCCGCCATGGACATTCGGCCCGGTTCAATGGGCCGCCCGCTGCCCGGCATTGAAGCCGCCATCGTGCATAAGACAGAGGCCGGCACCGTCGACGTAATCGAGAAACCCGGAGAACAGGGAGAACTAGCCCTGCGTCCCGGTTGGCCCTCGATGTTCCGCGGCTATTGGAACGAACCGGAACGCTATCAGAAGTGCTTTGCCGGAGGCTGGTACCTCACCGGCGACCTGGCCAGGAAGGATGAAGACGGCTACTTCTGGTTCGTCGGCAGAGCCGACGACGTGATCAAGACCTCCGGCCACTTGATTGGCCCGTTCGAAGTGGAAAGCGTGTTGATCGAACACAGGGCCGTCGCGGAGGCCGGCGTGATCGGGAAACCGGATGCCGTCGCCATGGAGGTGGTAAAGGCCTTCGTGTCGCTCAAGGATGGTTATGAGGCCAGCGACGAGTTGCGTCGTGAATTGCTCGGTTTTGCGCGCGCACGACTTGGCGCTGCCGTGGCCCCGAAGGAGATCGCGTTTCTCCCGACCTTGCCCAAGACGAGGAGCGGAAAAATCATGCGGCGATTGCTCAAGGCCCGCGAACTGGGTTTGCCGGAAGGGGATACGTCGACGCTGGAGGGGGCATCGTGATGCGTCAACCGTCATTCGTCAATCGCGGTCTGGCAGACCGCTCAGCTTTGCCGTTTGATTGGTTTGTTTGGTTTCTTTTAACCAGAGAAACGAGACAAATCTGATGAACGAGAAAACCTTATGACCCACGTTGTTGGCAGAGACCATGGGTTGGAGTTACTCCGCCAGATGCTCCGCATCCGACGGTTTGAGGAGAAGTGCGCAGAACTCTATAGCGGGGGCAAGATCCGCGGCTTCCTTCATCTCTACATCGGCGAGGAGGCGGTCGCGGTCGGCGCCATACCATGTTTCACGTCGGAGGATGCGATCGTTGGCACCTATCGAGAACACGGACACGCGATAATACGGGGCACTCCGATGGGACCGCTGATGGCGGAGCTTTACGGGAAAGCGAACGGCTGCGCGCGTGGACGCGGCGGATCCATGCACTTCTTCGACGCCGCACGCCGCTTCTATGGAGGCCTGGCGATTGTCGGTGGAGGGCTGCCGGTCGCCGTCGGACTCGCGTTGGCCGATCACATGCAGCAACGCCGTCGAGTGACCGCCTGCATCTTCGGCGACGGCGCGGTGGCCGAAGGAGAGTTCCATGAATCCCTCAATCTCGCCGCGCTCTGGAAGCTCCCAGTGCTGTTCCTCTGCGAAAACAATCTCTATGCAATGGGAACCGCGCTCGGACGGCACCAATCGCAGACCGACATCGCCCGCAAGGCCGACGCCTACGCCATTCCGGCCGAAGCCGTGAACGGGATGGACGTCCTCGCGGTGGAATCAGCCACGAGGAAAGCCGTCGATTTCGTTCGCGCGGGCCATGGACCGTATCTTCTTGAGTACCGAACCTACCGGTTTCGTGCCCATTCGATGTACGATGCGGAACTCTATCGGACAAAGGACGAAGTCGCCCAATGGAAGCAGCGCGACCCTATCGCCCTCTTCCAGCAACAGCTCCGCGACGAAGGGTTCTTCACCGATGCCGACCTCGACAACATGGAAACCGCCATTGCGACCGAGATTGCAGAAGCCGTGTCGTGTGCCGAGATGGGTCCGTGGGAACCGCTGGAGGATCTCACGAAGGACGTGTATACGCCGGCGAAACCGGCAGGCTAGAGGGGCGAGGCGAGAGACTTATGGGTGGATTCCGTTCACACCTCTGGCCCCTGGCCTCTGGCCGAGAAGGAATTGATGGCCAAGATAACCTACCGTGAAGCCGTTCGCGCCGGATTGCGTGAGGCACTCCAGAACAATCCGCGCGTGTTTCTGATGGGCGAGGACGTCGGCAAGTACGGCGGAACCTATGCGTGCAGCAAGGGGTTGCTGGATGAGTTCGGGCCGGAACGCATCCGGGATACTCCCCTGTCCGAGAGCACCTTCGTCGGCGCCGGCATCGGAGCCGCGCTGGGTGGCATGAGACCGATCGTAGAGGTGATGACGGTGAATTTCAGCCTGCTCGCCCTCGATCAGATCGTCAACAACGCAGCCACGATCCGCCATATGTCCGGCGGACAGTTCAGCATTCCCCTCATCGTACGGATGGCCACCGGCGCAGGCCGGCAGGTGGCTGCTCAACATTCGCATAGTCTCGAAGGCTGGTATGCCCACATCCCCGGGATCACGGTGCTCGCACCGGCCACCGTCACGGACGCCCGAGGAATGCTGCTCGCGGCACTCCAAGAACCGGACCCCGTCTTTATCTTCGAGCATGCGTACTTGTACCCGCTCGAAGGCGAGCTCGACGAGAGCGGCCTCCCCGTTGATCTGACACTGGCGGCAATCCGACGAGCCGGAACAGACATCTCGCTGATCACGTTCGGGGGCTCTCTCTGGAAAGCGCTCGAAGCGGCAGACCAACTCGCCCATGAGGGCATCTCGGCCGAGGTCGTTGATCTCCGGATACTCCGGCCACTCGACATCTCGACGGTCTTGACCTCCGTGCGGAAAACGCACCGCGCGGTCGTGATCGACGAAGGGTGGCGCACCGGAAGTTTTGCCGCCGAAGTATCCGCACAGATCATGGAAGGCGCGTTTTATGATTTGGATGGCCCGGTCGGCCGGGTCTGTAGCGTCGAGGTGCCAATTCCCTATCCAAAACACTTGGAAGACGCGGCTCTGCCTCAGCCAGAGAAAATCCTGCAGGCGGTCCATAGTCTTATGGGACGGTAAGGGAAGAGTCCTTCACGTTCGATATCTTGTCCTACGTCCTTCGCAATTTGGATAGGAACTATAGCGATTGACGCGCGACGTTTAATGGTTGACGAGGTCCGAAGATGGCGGAGTTTGTGATGCCCACCCTCGGCTCAGATATGACCGAAGGGACTCTTGTCGAATGGAAAAAGAAGGTCGGCGACCGGGTGGTCAAGGGCGAGATCTTTGCGGAAGTGGATACCGAGAAGGCCGCGATCGAGATCGAATCCTTCCACACGGGGGTCGTCGAACAACTGCTTACGAAACCCGGCGAGCGCGTTCCAGTCGGCAGGGTCATGGCAATCATCCGAGAAGAGGGAACTCAGGCTCCACCTACCATTCAAGCCGCCGCATCCCCCCTTCCCTTGCAGCGGATCTCGCCGAAGGCACCGGTTTCATCGCTTCATCCTGCACCTCCGCAGATTGCCGCACCGGATACAGAACCGGGACGGCGTCGCATCTCGCCCGCGGCGCGAAAACTCGCCGGTGAATTAGGAATGGATCCCGCCTTTGTTCAAGGCACTGGTCCCGGCGGCGCCATCACCCTGGAGGACATTCAACGCAACGCCCAGACACGACGCCAACAACCCTCCACGCCCCCCGCCTTCGCCGGAGAAACCGGCGATCGCCAGACCAAAATGCGACAGACTATTGCCGCCGCCATGGCGCGATCGAAGCGGGAGATCCCCCATTACTATCTGAGCACCACCATCGACCTGGGCCGGGCTATGACGTGGCTCCAAGAAGAAAACCTCACACGGCCGGTGGCGGATCGGCTGTTATACGGCGTCTTGCTAATCAAAGCCGTGGCGCTGGCGCTGCGGCAGGTGCCGGAGTTGAATGCCCTGTGGAAGGAAAACACCGCCGTTCAGAGCCCCGGCATCCACGTCGGTGTGGCGATTTCCCTCCGGCAAGGAGGCCTCATCGCGCCGGCCATTCACGATACGGACAAGCAAAGCCTTGGAGAGCTCATGAGCAGGTTCCAGGATATCGTGAAGCGAGCCCGCACCGGGACGTTACGAAGTTCTGAATTGTCCGATCCAACCATCACGGTCACCAGTTTGGGCGAACAGGGCGTGGAAACCGTGTTCGGCGTGATCTATCCGCCGCAGGTCGCCTTAATCGGTTTCGGAAAAGTGGTGGAACGCCCGTGGGTCATTGGGAAACAGGTGGTCTCCAGACCGGTCGTGACCGCAAGCCTGTCCGCGGATCATCGCGCGACCGACGGCCATCGCGGCGGGGTCTTCCTTTCAGCCGTCGATCGCTTATTGCAGGAACCAGGGCAGCTATGAACACTCCACTCATGCCGGATGAAATCAGACAGACGGTCCTTTGCCTCCTTGGCGAGATCGCACCGGAAGCAGACTTGACGGCCTTGAAGCCCGGCGTCAACTTCCGCGATCAGCTGGATATTGACTCAATGGATTTTCTAAATTTTGTGATCATGATCCACAAAGCCTTCGGCGTGGAGATCCCGGAAGCCGACTATCCGAAGTACGGCACGCTCAATGGCTGCGTGGAGCAGTTGTCGGACAAGCGAGTGACATGACCCTCTCTCCCCTTACCACTTGTCAGACGATGGTCAAAGTCCTGGTCGGCTCCCTTGCGCAGGGACTCGTAGGCCTGAAAAGCGACGATGATTTCCTGATCCGGATCAGAACCGCCTGTGAAGGTATGAATGTCTAGGATTGACGGGCTCAACAAGGAAAGGTAGCCGTAATGAAAGGCTTCAGCATTATCAGTGCGGTGTGCCTGATCGTCTTGGCCAGTTCCTGGGCCATGGGGCAAACCAGCCGTGGAAATCTCAAGGAGGGACAAGCGGTCTATACACAATACTGCCTCCGTTGTCATGGCGAGAAATTGGACGGGAATGGGCCCGAGGCGCAGTACCTGATCCTCCGGCCTTCCAATTTCCTATCGCAGAGCCTGCTCGCGAAGGCCGACTGGGAGCTGCTCGTCACAATTTCCAACGGGATCTTATTCACTCCCATGCACGGATTTCGCGGCACATTGACGGACCAACAGATGTTGGATGTGCTGTCGTATATCAGAAGCAGGACGCCGTTTGGCTCGGTCAACTAGCGCGACATCGTGTTCCATCCACACCAAAACATATGGGGATTCGTCCGCACGATCGGCATCTGCCTTGTCCTGCTCGCGCTGGGGAGCGGGGCACGGGTCCAAGCCGGCGAACCAGCCACGGATCTTGAAGTCTTTGTTCGCGCCGGCTGTCCCCATTGCGAAGCCGCGAAGGTCTTCCTCGATGAACTTCAGCATGAGCGGCCATCGCTTCGAATTGCCATCTACGACGTAGCTGAGAATTCAGTCGCGCGGCGGCGGCTCGCGACACTGGCTGGTGAGCGGGG
>SPAX01000041.1 GCA_005239475.1 Nitrospira sp.
ACCATCTGGGTCACACGAGGACGGCCGGCGATGCCCTATGGTCTGCGCGGTCTGCTGGGCGCGCGCCTCACGCTGCGCACTGGAACGAAGGACGCTCACTCCGGTCTGACCGGAGGCGCCGCACGTAATCCGCTCGCGGAACTGATGGAGGTGGCGCATGCCTGCGTCGATGCCAAGACAGGCAAGGTGAAGATTCCCGGGTTCTATCAGGATGTGGTCGAACCAACCAAAGCGGAGATCAAGAGCTTCCTTGCGTCAGGATTTCAGGTTAAGAACTTCAAGCAAGCCTACGGGTTTCAGACGCTACGCACGCAAAATCCTGCCGAGATCCTGCGCCGGATTTGGGCCGCCCCGACGTTTGAGGTGCATGGCCTGACCGGTGGCTACCACGGGCCTGGGGTAAAGACAGTCGTGCCGGGCCATGGAGAACTCAAAGTGAGCATGCGGTTGGTGCCGAATCAAACCCCCGAAAAGGCCTTCGCGTTGCTCAAGCGTCATGTGGCCAAGATCAATCTGAATGTGAAAGTCGAACGGGAAGGGATGCTTCAGCCGTTCAAAGGACTGTTTAAGGGGCCCTATGTCGAAGCAGTGAAGCGGGCGGCGAAGGCCGGGTTTGGGAAAGAACCAGCGTTCATCCGCGAAGGCGGATCAATCGGCGCAGTGGTCACTATGCAGAAAGCCTGGAAGGTGCCGATCCTGTTTATGGGGTTGAGTCTCCCAGAGCACGGCTACCATGCGCCGAACGAATACTTCGACTGGGGCCAGGCCTCCGGCGGGATGAAAGCCTTCGCGCATTACTTTTCGGAGCTGGCCGCCATGAGTAAGAAGTAAAGCTTGAGAGAGCTATAAGAAGTCGAATTCCCAGCGCCCACGTCGTTCAGGCAGGGTGAACGCTGCGGCGAGGTGATCGAGAAAGTCGCGGCGGGGGATGGATTCGGCGCCCAGGGCGGTGATGTGCGGGGAAGATTGCTGGCAATCCATCAGGCGAAATCCCCACGTCTGGAACTGGCGGACCAGCGAGACCAAGGCGACTTTCGAGGCATCGGTCGCTCGCGAGAACATCGACTCTGCGAAAAAGGCGCCACCGAGCGCCACGCCATAGAGCCCGCCGACCAACTGTCCTTCCTGCCAGGTTTCAACGGAATGCGCATAGCCTTGTTCGTGTAAGCGCGTATAGGCCTCGAGCATCTCCGCCGTGATCCAGGTACCGCCGTCTGGATATTGTGACCTTGGCCCTGCGCAATGCTGCATCACGTCACGAAAGCACGTATCGAGCGTGACGTTGAATAGGCCGGGACGAAGGCTTCTTTTGAGGCTGCGCGAGATATGGAGTTTGTCGGGAAAGAGTACGGTCCGGGGATCGGGCGACCACCACAAGATCGGCTGATCGTCGTTGTACCAGGGGAAAATACCGTGGCGGTAAGCCTCAAGCAATCGTTCTGGTCGCAGATCGCCTCCGACCGCGAGTAGTCCCTCAGGTGTGGCCACATCAACGGGGGGGAAGCGCAGATCGCTTGGGTTTGCACTGAGACTGAACATGGCCGAGCAAGGTACGCGACGTGATGTAAAAAGGCTAGGATCCCGCGAATCGGATCGTCACCCCTTATTGTCTTCCGCTGCAGCCAGAATCGGCTGGAAGATGGGGTCTGCATCCAGGACCGCTTTCAACGATTCTGCCCCGATGAAGAACTGCCAGATGTCCGGAGTCTGACCGGGAATTTCAGCAAACCATCGTTTGGCTTCCGTCAGTTGCTCCAAGAGCGCCCGATTGTCTCGATCTGGGGTGAACAGCAAGCTGTAGGCTTTAGTGTATTCAGCCATGAATTTATCGAGCGGCAGGTCAGCGAGCGTGAGCGCCTCTTCGGCATCTTGATAGGCCATCCGAATATCTGAGTCGTCAAAGTTGCGGTTCCAGGCCACTTTGTTGATGCGAGACCAGGCCAGTTGCAGTAAGGCTTCAGCTCTGCCGGCTCTTCGCTGAACCGGGATGGCTTTGACTAAGGATTGGTGGGTCTCGATGGAGGCTTCCTGATCGTTATTCCAGCGTAAGGCCACGCCTAACCGAAATCGGTTATCGAGTTGCTCTGGCCGTACGATGGCCAAGGTTTGCATGGATGACAGCATGCGGTACAGGTAGTCGGCGGTCGTCGGTTTGTCGAACCCACCCATTTCCATCCCCAGTGACAGGTCCATGCGCTCTGCTTGGGCGTAGATGTTCCAGAAATGCTCGTTCACCACCAAGGCAAGCGCCGGATCCCTCACTGTGAGCTTGTGGAAGGGGAAGGCCTCGCGCAGGACAATGGCATAGAGGTGTCGGCTTAGCACCATGAGGGCCTCGGCCTGATGGGGATCGATGATGAGTACTCGGTTCAACATGGCCACGCGGTCACGCAGTTCCGGAAAGGTGGCCGCACGAGCGGCCCCGGCGATCAAGAGACCCGGGAGATCCGTCGGTCCCCACCAGACTAGCGAGTCGGGGAGGGCACGGCTGGTTTCCGTGACGAACGGAATCTTCTCTTGGATGCCACTGTCGGAGACGGTACCGCTGGTGACGGGAAGGTTCACGATCGCCTGGTCGCCCACGAAGCCGTGCTTCTTCAGTCCGGAGAGGACAACCCACTGGGTGGTAATTTTCTTCAGCGCACGTCTGGTCCGCTTAATCGTACTGGTCCATTTGACCGAACCAGCTGCGTAGGTCAATGGAGCGGTCAGGGGATCCTGGTAGCTGACGGACAATTTTACTAAGGTGGTCGGCACCGCCACAATCGGGCCATTCGGTCGAAGACGGAACGAGGCCGACGGGAGCGGCGCGCTTCCGACAATGTGGATATGGAATCCGGTTCCCGGCGGTGTCAGACCCAGCGAGTCGGTCACGAAGGCCGAGGCGGGATAGCGGTTCAGGTCTTCACCGAAAAAGACCAGTTCGCCATTACTGGGCCACAAGACCTCCATGCCGACATCGGTTCTGATGAGGGTGGAGGCATGGGCCTCTCGCAGGCGCTGCCAGCAGGAGTCGTAGATGAAGTCGGAGTCGGCCGGATAGGTCTTGATGCCATGGGGGGCGGCCGCCACGAGGGGATACTGACAGGCGAAGTCGAGCTGGCCGACGCCCACCTTATTTCCCGTTCCCATGGCTTCGGCGTAACGCTGAGCCGTTGCTTCAGCTGAGGTGACGGATTTTTTTGAATTCTTCGCAGCGGCGGCCGATGCCGATGAGGCCTCGAGCAGGGTCATCGCAGTGACAATCGACAGAGTTCCGGCGAGGAACAGGATCGTGAACCAGCCACGTTGGAGGAACCGCAGGCGCATCATGTCGGACAGTCTCCCAATATAATAAAGGACGAGAAGAAGGTGGTACTGTACCATGCTGTTTTGAGTATCTGAAAGGGGCTAGGGAAACCGATTCACCGGCTACCGGCCATATTTATGAACGCTTCGCCATCGCCGATGTTCGGGCGAGAGGCGCGGGGCCAGAGGCTAGGGGCGACCAGAAGAAATGTCTTTCCTCTCGCCTCGTGCCACCTGCCCCTGGCCTGACTTCTATCTGGTCATTCGACCACGATCACGGCCTGCATGTCATGACCCGGCATGTCGCACAGGTAAGAGAAGGTTCCGGTACGTGACGGTGTGAACTGAATCTCAATCAGGCCCTCAGGCGGGATGATCACCCGCTTGAGTCCGTCTGGACCGAACTCCGGGGCCCCGTTGCCGCCCACGTTGAGGTCGACGCCGAAGAAGAGATCCTTGGCCACCACGGTATGGAGTTCCGTATCGTGGTTGCGGAACCGCAGCACTGTCTTTTGATCATGATGTAAGAGGACGTGATGTGGCGTGAACATCCGCCAGCGGATCTCTACGGTGACCGATTCCACCTCGACTTCGGTTGGGAGCGCGCTAGGAGCCTGTCCGACATTGCCGTTCGTGACGAGGCGAAGGAGGTGCGGCCAGGTGCAAGGCCGCAGGCCCGGGAAAACCGGAGGTGTATTCGCTGAAATACATTGAGGATTTTTTCGGGCCGAGAACGACGCAGATGGCCGCGGATCGTTCGCCACAGTAGAAAGGCCAATGTCGGACAGGCTCCTTGCGGGAGTCGCTAGTAGCAGAGCCAGGCACATGAGCCCGAGCGCTCCTCTCACCGTGCGTTGGCCGCATCGAGGATCGCGCGGCGCATGTTCACCCGCTCGACCGACGTCAACTGTGGGGCTGGACGATGTCGGCAGAGCGTGACGGTGTGCTGGAGGGAGGCGATGAAGACTTCGCAATTCGGACAGGCTCCCAGATGTCGGCGTATTTCCCGGCAAATGTTGGACGGGAGTTCATCGTCGATATAGGCAGACAACTGCCGGAGAAGATCCACGCAATGGCCTTGTCCATGCGAATGGCGGTGCGAAGATGGCTTAGACATTTTCTTTGGCACCGCCGTCTTTTTCTTGGTCATGAGCGCAAGCCTCCAGACTTGTGGTCATCTCGGTGGGTGATGCCGCGGGCGCTGAGTTCCCGCCGCACAAACAAGCGTGCTCGGTGCAGTCGAGATTTTACGGCGCGCTCATTCAAGCCCATGATGGTCCCTACTTCTTTGGCACTCAACCCTTCCATATCACGGAGCACCAGGGCCATCCGATATTTTCGGGGCAGTTTCTCGATCGCCTGGTCGAGGGCCTGCCGGAGTTCTTTGTTCTGCAATGCTTCTTCTGGACTGAGCCCGTCTATCGGAATCTGGAGGCGAAACTCTCCCTCGGAGGTGGGCACGAACTCCTCGAGCGATAGCTCGTGTTCCGGCTCCCCTTTGCGCTTGCGCCGCATCCGTATACAGGCCCGTGAGGCGATGGTGTACAGCCAGGTGGAGACCCGCGCCTCGCCTCGAAAATCTTTAAGTCCTTGGTACGCATTGAGAAAGGTTTCTTGAACGAGATCCTTTGCCGATTCCGATTCGCCGCACAANCGATNTGCATACCGATAAATCAGATCNACATGGTCTCGATACAGCNTATCAAATTCGTCAGGCTCTCGCATGGCTGGCTGTTGGGGAGGTNTCTTGGGAGCAGTGGCGCGCATGGCTGGCGTGAAGTCTAGGGGNTNGGCTGAGGCCTGTCAAGCAAACCACCGGGAGTGTATNNNNGNNNGNCCNGNNNGNCNGGTNNNTCTGGTTGGTCTGGTCTATCTGGTTGATCCNGTTAGTCTGGTTCAACCAAATAAACAAGACAAACCAAACAAACCAATTACACGAGACAGACCAGACAGACCGAACAGACCAAATGAACAAGACAGACCAGCGGGCCTTTTAGAATTCTATTAGGGGGTTGGAGAGGCACTGCGTCGGGGAATTGGTGTCTCAGTGGATGGAAACGAAACGGTCACATGCTCATGGTCGATGTGCAACGTCAACGGTTGTCCCACCTTCACACGAGGGATCCCGATCTTCGAATTGAGCATGACTAGGCCGATGGGGGTGCGGACAAAGACGAAGTTGGATTTGAGCTTGGACACGGTTCCCGAGAGGAGGAGTTGCACGTCGGAACCGGCCGGCGGGGTTTGGCTGATCTGCAGGTCGTACTGTAAATCATGCACCCCGCTGATGGTATTCGTTTCATCGACTTCGACGGTCAGCGGATCTCCCTCGCGATAGTCGGTAAGGCGTTCTTCCTGTGTGCCGACATGGATAGTCTGGTCACCGTCGGGCCCCCACCAGCGTAACGTTCTCGGAGTATCGGTCCCGGACGTCATTGGCCCGCTGAGGTAGCGATGGACCAACGATCCGTCGGCCCTCTTTCTGATCTCGACGATGGAATGGCGCTCGTGCACCCAAAAGTATACTTCCTGGGAGGCTTTGAGATCCTTCAGCGTTGTTTTGGAAGTGAGGGTCAGCAGCCCGATCGGGGTCTTGAGAAAGACGATCCCGGCCTTGGTCCGCCACACCGCTCCCCGTAACTGTATGAAAGGATCAATCGTGACTGGGTCAGCGACGGCAGGGGTTTCAGCAGTTGGGAGCGAGAACTCTCCGTCTGGCGCAGGTGGTTCCTCGGCACGGACGGGGCCGAGGAGGGTGAGGACGACCACCCCGGCGCAGAGGGTTTCGATCGCACGTCGCTGCAGTCTGCGAAGAGAGGACTCGTGCATTCCAGGGGTCTGCGGGCTGTCGCGAACCGCAGGGAGAGGGGTCTCTGTATGTGCGGAATGAATCATCCGCTTGAGCGAATAACATGATGTCTACGAGGAGTCAAGGCGAAAGCCGCCACGACAGTGACTCGGAAGGCGATGCCCTTACGAAATTGCGCCACTGACGGAAGCGTGAACGTCGGCTAGCGGGTGGAGAGGTTGTGAATTTGCGGCTACACAAGGAGTGGAGGGCAGGGGGTTGAGGGTCAGGATGACGCGGATCTCACCGTTGGTTGAATTCGGCACACCGAACCCTGTGAGCAAGAGGGGTGGTGTGACCATGTGGCAGATGCGGCGCATTTCGAACTGTGCCAAGTCCTGCGTTTCGCTTCGACGATGGAGTTGCGCCAGCACGTCATAACAGAACTCCGTGAGGATAGACGGCATGGATTCTGGCGCCATCTGCGGCCAGAGCTCATGGGACTTACCGAACAATGCCAGCAGTGCACGAGCTGGTCCATTCATGTGCAGGATGCGAGCGGATGAGGAAAATACAATCATGCCAGAATCGGGGGAAGAGAGAAGGGGCGGGGAGTCGGCTTGGTTCTGCGGAGATGATCGTGGCACGCGTGTCCTTTCGGGGAAATGCTCTCCGGACTGTGCAAGAGTTGCACCTACGGTAGGGATGCAGGAAGCGCGATTATCCTGCGAATACCGAACACAACGTGACGCCTGGAACCAGGTTGCGCACAAAGACGGTGTCGTGGTGGCGGAAAATGAACCAGCCCGCATTATCCACGAGAGTTCGCGACGAAACCGCTGAGACGCCACGCGAGACGGGCGCGCGGAGCCGAGAAGGAAGGAAGCATACTTGACACAGTATGTTGACTGACTGAGCGGCGAGCCCGCCCGCGTCCAGGTGCGTCGCCACCGCGCTTGCGAGGTCGAGCGCCCTTTGTATGATCCTGGCGCGAAGAAAGAATACCGCAATAAGTTCTGACTTCGTATCGGCGGTTGCAGTAGAAGTCTTCGTGAATAATGCGGGCTAACTATTTCTTCCGAACCAGCATGCGAATCGGGGTTCCCTCGAATCCATATTCCTCGCGGAGTTGGTTTTCGAGAAAGCGGAGGTAGGCGGGTGTGATATTGTCCGGGTGGCCGACAAACAACGCAAAGACAGGTGGTTGTGTCGCGACCTGGGTGATGAAGGCAGATTTGGTGATCTTCGTCGGTTTGCCTTTGCGCACCGGCAGGGGGTGGGTGGCGAGGATCTCCTGGAGGAACTTGTTCAACGCTCCGGTCGGGATCCGTTTTGAGAAAGCCGCGAATACCCTATCAATGGTAGGAAAGAGTTGGCCAAGTGAATCGGGATTAGCCGCGGATGCGAAGAGGACTGGTGCCCAGGTCAGAAAGGGGAAGCGCCGCCGAAGTTCCAGTTCGACCTCCTGCCGGGCCTGGTTATCGCCCTCTCGAAGGTCCCATTTATTCACCAGCAGGAAACAGGCCCGTCCTTGCTTGATGATGATTCCGGCAATCTTGGTGTCCTGCTCGGTCACGCCTTCCGTGGCATCGAGTAACAAGATTCCGAGGTCGGATCGGCCGATGGCCAAGTGCGATCGGACCACACTATAGCCTTCGATCCCCCGGTCGATCTTTCCGCGCCGACGAATACCGGCGGTATCGGTGAAGAGATACCGCTGTCCTTGATGGAGGGCGATCGAGTCGATCGAATCCCTGGTGGTTCCCGGCACATCGCTGACCACCACTCGGTCTTCCCCGAGCACGGCATTCACCAGGGTGGATTTGCCGACATTGGGCCGTCCCACGACGGCAATGCGGGGCATCGTCGCCTTCTCAGGGTTTTCATCAGGGATCGGGAGGAGTGGATAGATGGCATCCATGAGGTCGGAGACGCCGATGCCATGTTCCGCAGAGATAGGATAGAGCGTATCCGTGCCCAACTGATAAAAATCCGCCACGAGCGTTTCGACCTTGGGCGTGTCGATCTTGTTAATCACGACAAACAACGGCTTCGTCGTTCCGCGCAAGAGACGGACCACTTCCTGGTCCGGAGTCATCAGGCCGGTCCGGCCGTCCATCAGTAGGATCAAAATGTCCGCTTCCGCAATGGCGAGCTCCGATTGACGTTTAATGAGGGCCAGCATGCCTTCCGAGGCGGACGGGTCCAAGCCCCCCGTATCCACCAGGCGGAACGGCCGATTTCGATAGGTGGCGTCGGCGTAGTTACGGTCCCGCGTGACACCCGGAACGTCGTCCACGATGGCCGTTCGTTTGCCGAGCATGCGATTAAAGAGCGTCGACTTGCCGACGTTGGGGCGACCGATAATGGCCACAATGGGAATGCGTGAGGGGTGAGGAGTAAGGGGTAAGGGGTTGGAAGTCATGGTGAAACCGGAGAAATGAAGAACTGAAAACTCGTGTTGGACCGTAACACAGGGGTTTCGACAAAGACAACGGCTCTCGTGTTCGTCCCTGGCATTCGCTATACTCTGCTCGTGACCCCTTACCCCTTACCCCTTACCCCTCACGTCATTGATTGGGACGAGATCGACGACGTCCTGCTCGATATGGATGGCACGTTGCTGGATCGACATTTCGACAACTTTTTTTTCGAGGAAGAGTTGCCGCGTCGTTATGCCGCGCTCCACGGTCTACTTCTTGACGAGTCTCGCGACACACTTATGGCGATGTACCGCTCGGTCGAAGGTGAATTGGCCTGGACCGATCTGCATTATTGGACGCAGCGAGTGGGCATCGATGTCGTGGCCATGACCAAGGAACTGGACCACATGATTGGTTTCCTGTCTGGCGCAGAGGAGTTTCTGCTACACATTCGACAGCTGGGGAAGCGTGTGACAATTGTGACGAACGCGCATGAATCGGGCGTGGCGGTCAAAGTTGCCAAGACTGGGCTCGATCGGCATGTCGATCGAATCGTGAATGCGTTTGAAGTGGGGTATCTGAAAATGCGTCCGGAGTACTGGCCTAGTTGCCAGCGATTACTGGGATTCGATCCGACAAGGTCTCTCTACATGGATGATGATGAGGGCTGTCTGATTGCGGCAAAACAATTTGGCGTCGCTCATCTCATTCATAGTGCCAAGTCGAGTTCTCAACTGCCTCCAGCCCCGCTCGCTCAGTTCGTCTCGGTCACCAGTTTTTCTCCACTCCTCAACGGGCGGCCTGTGATCTAGCCCGGACTATTCATGAATACCTGCTCCGTCGTCCGATCCTCTCGCCCGGCAGGGCTTTTCTCGTTCGGCCTCCTCGACGGACTGCACGTACGCCTACGTCGGCCTCACTTGCGAGAAGCACAGGCGGGCTTCGGTCTCGAACGCCTCGCGACGGCATTCATGAATAATCCGGGCTAGCAGGATGCTGAAAAAGCCCGTTATTGGGTTTGCTTGGTTTGTCTCGTTTATTTGGTTGAACAAGACCAACTCATGAACTAAACCAACCAGATAGACCAGATGAACCAGACAAACCAACAGGGTTTTTCCGCAGCCTGCTAGTCCGGTCGGGATGCTGTACCCTTGTACATCGCGCCGCCGAGTCTGGGCACGCTCTGCATCTGGAACCGATCGAGGGTCATGAGCTTCAAGCCGGCTTGCGCGATGATGTGGTCGATCTTGCGGTTCAGATTGCAGCCACAACCAATGATGTTCTGAACGGGATTCAGCCGGTCCTGCCAGACCGCGATCTTCTCGTTTTCGCTTCGCCCATGTTCCAGAAAGAGGAAACGTCCATTCGGCTTGAGGACCCGACGAACTTCTCGTAGCGCCTTCACAGGATCGGGAATGGTGCAGAGGGTCCAGGTGCTGACGACGAAATCAAAGGATCGGTCGTCATAGGGCAATGACTCAGCGGTGACATGTTGGATGCGAATGGGAAAGGACTGACGGGTGCTGCGTTCCGTGACGATCTTGGGAAGAAGATTGGCGGGGTCAACTGCATGGAGCCAAGTAATGGTCTTGGGATAATGCGGCAGGTTCAGCCCGGTCCCAATTCCCAGTTCCAACACCTCACCATGGAGGCCGGAGAGCAAATCCGTGCGCAAGCGACGGAACTCTTCTCCCGCCATGACCCAGTCCATGAGGCGGGGGAAAATGTGGTGGCTGTAGAGTCCCATCGCAGCGTGTAGTATAGCAAAGACCTCTTCCCGCGACGCTCGCAAATCTTGTTGCGCCTGAGAGGTCTATGTTAGAGTCCTTCCTCTCTTGAACCCGCCCCTGAGACCATGAGCAAGACCTACGATCATTACGCTCTTGAAGTGAAGTGGCAGGCCTATTGGGAGCAGCACCGGACCTTCCGCGTCGCTGACGACCAGGCCAGCCCAAAATTCTACTGCCTTGACATGTTCCCCTACCCCTCAGGATCGGGCCTCCACGTCGGCCATCTCGAAGGCTATATTGCGACGGATATCGTGTCCCGCTACAAACGTATGAGGGGCTTCAATGTGTTGCATCCGATGGGGTGGGACGCATTCGGGCTCCCCGCCGAACAGTATGCGGTGAAGACGGGCGTCCATCCTGCCATCACGACAGCCCAGAACATCGCGACGTTCAAACGCCAGATGAAACGGGTCGGTCTGTCGTACGATTGGGAACGTGAGATCAGCACGATTGCCCCTGATTATTACCGCTGGACGCAGTGGATCTTCCTGAAACTGTTCGAGCGAGGGTTGGCCTACGTGGCGGAAGTGCCGGTGAACTGGTGTCCCGCGCTGGGGACGGTGCTCGCGAATGAAGAAATTATCGATGGCAAGAGTGAAGTCGGTGGGTTCGATGTGGTGCGTAAGCCGATGCGCCAGTGGGTATTGAAGATCACGGCCTATGCCGATCGACTCCTCGAAGATTTGAAGTTGGTCGAATGGCCGGCCAGCACATTGGAGATGCAGAAGAATTGGATCGGCCGATCGATCGGCGCAGAAGTCGAATTTAACTTGGCCGGCGCTCCCGGTACGGTTCGGATCTTTACGACGAGGCCCGATACCTTGTTCGGCGCGACCTATATGGTGTTGGCCCCGGAGCATCCGTTAGTGGCGGTTGTCACGACCGCCGACCGCCGCACCGTGGTCACCGCCTATCGCGAGGCGGCCTCCAGAAAAAGCGATCTTCAGCGGCAGGAGCTGGAAAAGGAAAAGACCGGGGTTTTCACCGGCGGCTATGCGGTGAATCCGGTAAGCAACGAGCCGCTGCCCATTTGGATTGCCGACTACGTGTTGATGGGCTATGGCACCGGGGCCATTATGGCGGTGCCCGCGCACGACGAGCGCGACTGGGCCTTTGCGAAGACCTATGCCTTGCCGATCCGCGAAGTGATCGCGGGCGGTGACGTTGAAAAAGAGGCGTTCGTCGCGACCGATAAAGGCACCGTCGTCAATTCCAGTACGTCGGATGGCAGCTTTACCATTAATGGGTTGACACCGGATGACGCGATTCCGAAAATCACGGACTGGTTAGAATCGCACGGCAAGGGTCGTAAGGCGGTGAACTATAAGTTGCGAGACTGGCTGTTTGCCCGTCAGCGGTATTGGGGTGAGCCCTTTCCTATTGTGTGGGTGGATGGCCAGGCCCTTCCGCTTCCGGAAGAGCAGCTGCCGCTGCTGTTGCCGGAGACCAGCAATTTCAAACCGTCCGGGAGCGGCGAAAGCCCGCTCGCGAATTTAACCGACTGGCTAACGACCGCCGACCCGATAAGTGGGGTGCCGGCACGCCGTGAAACCAATACGATGCCTCAGTGGGCCGGCTCCTGCTGGTACTATCTGCGCTTTATCGATCCGAAGAATCAGGACCAGCTCGTCGATCCGGCAAAGGAGCGTTATTGGATGCCGGTGGATCTGTATATCGGCGGCAGCGAACATGCCGTGCTGCATTTGCTCTACGCGCGTTTTTGGCACAAGGTCCTGTACGACATCGGGGTGGTCAGTACGCCGGAGCCGTTCAAGAAGCTCGTGCATCAGGGGATCGTGCTGGGAGAAGACAATCAGAAGATGTCGAAATCCCGCGGCAATGTCGTCAATCCCGACGAGATCATGGACCAGTTCGGGGCCGATGCGGTGCGGCTCTATGAAATGTTCATGGGCCCGTTGGAGGCCGTCAAGCCCTGGAGTACGAGGGGCGTGGACGGGGTCACGCGGTTTCTTGAACGGGCCTGGCGACTCATGGTGAATGAAGAGGGCCATGTGTCGAGTACTGTGGTGGGGACGGTTCCTACTCTCGAACAGCAGCGCTTGCTCCACCAGACGATCAAGAAGGTGACTGAAGATATCGACGCGTTGCGGTTCAATACTGCGATCTCCCAGATGATGGTGTTTACAAATGAGATGACGAAGGCCGAGCAGCGCTCCCGGGCCTTGCTCGAACCCTTTGTCCTGATCCTGGCACCCTTCGCCCCTCACCTGGCGGAAGAATTGTGGGAGGTGCTGGGCCACCAGCCGAGCATCTCTCAGCAGCCTTGGCCGATCTTTGACCCGGCCTTGACCATAAGCGATCGGTTGACCATTCCGATCCAGGTGAATGGAAAGTTGCGGACCAAACTCGACGTGGGAGCCGACGCCACTCGCGCGCAGATCGAAGGGCTGGCTCGCGCGCAGATCGCGGAGTGGCTGCAGGGCAAGGAGCCGAAAAAGATTGTGTATGTCGAAAAAAAGCTGATGAACTTTGTGATATAGCGACCAGGCGGGACGGGCGAGAAGGGCGGGACATGCGCGAAAAGCAAGAAGGGCGGGATGTGGAGGAAGGGTGGAAAGCCAGGTCCGCTTTTGCCTGTCCCGCGCTTCTCGCTTGTCTCGCCTGTCTCGCGTTCTTGGCCGGCTGCGGCTATCAATTTCGTGTGGAGGGAGCTGGGCCTACGATCGGAAGAGCGGCAGCGACCTCCTCTCCTACGTCACCACCACCGAGGTTGGTCGTCCGGACGTTGGAAAACAAAAGTTTTGAGCCGAATTTGGAAACACGCTATACCAACTATCTGCGCCATGAATTTTCCTCGGGCAGTGGGGCCCAGGTCGTGTCGGAGTCCGAGTCTGCCGATCTTGTGCTGTCCGGGCAAATTCTCTCGGTCAGTCTTCCGACGCTCAGTTTCAGCCAGACCACCACGCTCGAAAGTCGCACAGAGGTCGTGGTGATGGTCAAGGTGGAGGAGACCAGGACGCAACGGGTCGTGTGGGCGCAAACTGCGAAGGGTGCCTCGGAATTTTACGTGACGCCCGACCTGCAATTCAACCGCGTCCTGCAGAACCGGGCCTTGGAACAAGCCGGACGTTTCATCGCCGAGGACCTGGCATCCCGTTTTCTGCTCCAGTTGGAATCAGGGCAGCTGGCAAAGCCGCCCGCGCCTCCAGCGTCGGACAACGCGGGCACCAACATCAAATAAATCGGATATCCACNATGGCCTCAGCTATTTCTCATGCTCAGCTCAATGCGCAGCTCGCGCAAGGAACGGTTGCGCCCTTGTACCTGGTGGTCGGCGAGGAAGATTTGCTGCGNGATANGGCNCTGGGNGCGCTGAAGNCCNCGTTNTTGGGAGAGGGAGAGAGCGATTTCAATTGCGATCTGTTCTATGGAGACGACGTGAGCGGGGCAGAGATTGTCACCTGTGCNTCNGAANTAGCCGTGTTTGCGGCTCGGCGAGTGGTGGTGGTGAANGCGGCCGATAAACTTCCGGCCCGGGAGTGCGACGCGATCCTTCCCTATCTGAAGGAGCCGAATGACTCCACGNCCGTNATCTTCGTCGCGCCGAAACTTGACGGACGACTCAAGTTCACGCAGGCCCTTGCGAAGGTCGCGGTGACGGTCGATTGTTCACCCCTTAGAGAGGCGCAGTGGCTTCCGTGGCTCAGGCAAGAGGCTGAACGAGCCGGGATCCGCCTTAACGAGGAGGCCATTGATTTACTCAAAGAGGCCTGTGGTGGTTCGCTCTATTCGGTTCGGCGTGAATTGGAAAAGCTGGCTGCGTATGTCTCACCCGGCCAGGCTGTCACCGCCGGCGATGTGGCGACGTTGCGCGGAACAGAGCCCGGCGCTTCGGTGTTTGATTTGACGTTGGCGATCGGCGCGCGAGACCGCGGGCGCGTGTTGGCGATTCTGGCGAGGAATCTTGAAGCGGGGGAGGCTCCACTGAGAATTCTTGGCTCACTGGCCTGGCAATACCGGAGATTGTGGAAGGTCAAGGAAGTCGCACGGCAGGGAGGCCGTGAGGGGGAGGCCGCTCGGACGTTGCGTATGGATCCCTACAAGGTACGAGCATTTCTCGAGCAGTTTCCTGACGCCAATTTGCATGAGGCGCTTCGGTTATTCTTGGATGCCGATGCCAAGCTGAAGGGTGGAAGCGGTGGACGTCCTGCGAGAATTCTTGAAGGCGTGTTGTTGCAGTTATGCGATCGTGCGCAGCCCATTGCACGTCCACCCTCACCGAGTCGTGGCGCCGAAGTGCCGCAACCGGTGAGGGTGAGAACCATATCGAACGTGCGAACGATTACGAGTGGGAAGCAGACAAGGCGTTGACATGGAGTGTGAGGCGAGCAACCCGGCGCGAGGCCGTGTTTGGTTTCATCACACCCTTTGTCACGGCTTTTCCGAGGGCCGACGTGGCTTGGCGCAGCGATACCTTCGCCTCCTCGACCTTCTTCTCAGCCACGGCCGCTTGGACTTTCTTTACGAGGCTCTTGAGGGCACCCAGCGTCGCACGGTTACGGTCGTGCCGCTTAATGGCCTGGCGGGCTCGGCGAATCGTCGATTTATGTACAACCGGCATAGTAGACTCCTCTAGAAAAAGAGCGTATTTCTACCATACGGATCAATGAAGCGTCAAGGTGAGCCATTCTTCAAAAGGACAAACCCGTGTCAACCATCATTGCCCGTGACCGTTTAATCATGGCCCTCGACGTGCCCTCAAGCGATGAAGCCGAGCGGCTGCTCGAACGAGTGCATGACCAGATCGTATTTGTGAAGGTCGGACTCGAACTCTACACAGCCGCCGGACCGGAGATGGTTCAACGCCTGAGCAAGCAGGGTAAGCGGGTGTTCCTGGACCTCAAGTTCCTCGACATTGAGGAAACGGTTCGTCGGGCTACTGCACGGGTTGCGGCCATGGGCGTGGAATTCTTGACGATTCATGCAAACCGGAAGGCGCTGGCCGCAGCCGTTCAAGGCCGTGGAGAGTCCACACTGAAACTGTTGGCGGTGACGGTGCTGACCAACTTTGACAGCCAGGATCTTCGCGATATGGGCATCCAGCGGAGCGTCCAGGACTTGGTCACTGCGCGCGCCTTATTGGCGTCCGAGGTGGGCTGTGATGGGGTTGTGGCCTCGGGCGAAGAACCGGCGATCCTCCGTCCCAAAGTTGGTCCGCGGTTTCTGATCGTCACGCCCGGTGTGCGTCCCGCCGGCAAAGATGTCGATGATCATGCCAGGGCAACCACGCCGACCCAGGCGATTTCGGCGGGGGCCGACTACTTGGTGATCGGCCGACCCATTAGAGATGCTGCGGATCCTGCCGCCGCCGCCGCCGCAATTCTCACGGAAATGCAGGCGGCCTTCGATGCACGGGGCTGAACAGGCCGGCATCGAGTTGCGGGTCTTCTTCTCTCTTTGTTAAGATCCCCTCCACCACAGACCCTGTGTCGAGTGTCTTCTCCGTATGGTGGGTGTAGCTCAGTTGGTTAGAGCGCCGGATTGTGGATCCGGAGGTCGCGGGTTCGAAACCCGTCACTCACCCCATATTTCTCAATTGCGTAAGTTGATGATCAAAGGTCTGGTCTCCCAATAAAGCCTTTAGCTTCATCGCTTTTTGCAGGCGAACCACGTTTCTATCTCTTCTAGGTCTTCTATTGTTTCTCGCCGTTCAATCCGAATACCGACACAATTTCAGCACAGCACAGCTTCATAGAAACGGAGGTTCCCAGCCTTCGAACCCGTGTTTTAACCCGACTACGACTTCGCCCTTATTCATCAGAGGTTTCGAGCGTTTTCTTCAAGTCAGAAAGGGGCACGACTAAAACACCAAGACTTGAAAAGTACGCTGGAAGAGGCTCGTTCCTGTCCGGTATATGTCGCAGTCTCTGAGAACGCTTCAAGCCGATAATAGAGATTGAAGCAGTAAACATGGGACTGGTGCCCCTCAGCATCTCCGCTGCTCCCGTAAACCTTGACACCTTCCCTTGGTCGGCCTAGCCTGGCGGCGTTGCGCTTTTGAAGGCGCTGATCGTCCCCGTCCCAGAGTTAGTGGTAAGCGGTGCATTCTTCAAGGCAATAGTTGCGAGATACTTTAGCCTGTCTAAGGTATGTGTGGGGTTCTCAACTGGTTCCGCGTCAGGAATATGAGCGGAGGTGTGAGCCAGAATGGGGAAACCTTAATATCATCTTGGAGAATATGGGAACCTCTATGCGCATCGTATATGTATGCCTTTGTGCAGCGTCTCTCCTATTACACGGGTGTGCAGGATTTGGGGCAGCTAGCAGTGACAGGATGAGTGACGGGACTTGGGGCAATTATCCCATTACTGATGGGTTCAGGAATTCACTTCCTAAACCTGGCTGGCGCGTTGTTATTTGGGGCGGCCATCCGGCCGCAACTGGATCAGCGATCAATTGGCTGCAAAGGCAAGGACTTCGGATTGTCGAACGAGCCCAGTTACGGAAGATATTTGACGAGCAGCACATTCAGTTAACCCATACCCCTGACGATGAAGCGCAAGTTCTCCGCGTGGGAAAACTCCTCGGGGCTGATGCTGTCGTATTTCTCGATACCCCAGTTAC
>SPAX01000042.1 GCA_005239475.1 Nitrospira sp.
CGTCGCCCCAGCCGCCCACAACGACCGCTTGGTCTCCTTCCTGGAGACCAGCCGCCTTAGAGACCATGCTTCCGATCTTGTGAACCTCACCAACGATTTCGTGACCCGGTGTAAGGGGAAATGAGGGCTGGGCATACGTCCGAAAATAGCCGTCCACCAGTTGCACGTCGGTGCGGCACATTCCTGCGGCGGTGACCTTGAGCAGCACTTCATCCGGCCGGATGTCGGGGATGGGCACATCTTCGAGAACGAGAGGTTGATTGTAACCATGCATACGAGCTGCCCGCATAGAGTTACCCTCCTTTCTCATACTTGAATCGCGTTTGAAAATTGACAGCTATGGCCTGCCAGGTTGCCCCCTTTTCTGCCTCCTGCTTGGCTGACTTATTTCCGAGGCATGGAGCTGAGCCAGTCCTCGAAACCCGTCTGACCGATTCGCGCGTTGTTGCCGGGAGTGAGCGATTGATCGTTCACCGCTATGCCGAAGTAGCGTGCGTGAGCATCTGTGACTACCTTGCGTGGATCGTGGGTTGCGGTCAAGAATCGTCCGACGAGTTTGTCGAGAGGTATCCGTTCGGGACCGGCTATCTCGATCGTGCCGTTCACCGGCGTTCCGACTGCGACGTCGGCCATTGCGGCAGCCACATCATCGGCCCCGATGGGCTGCGCAAGGGCGGGTGGCAGGTGAACCGTCTGCTCGACGGTGCTAAATTGGGCGATGGCGCCCACGAATTCGTAGAACTGCGTTGATTGGACGATCGTATAGGGAATCTTTGACGCCTTGATCAGATTTTCCTGGGCCATCTTCGCGCGGAAGTACCCACTCTCGAGAAGGCGGTCGGTGCCGCGAGTTCGCCACATCGACGACAACCTGAGCGCCGGCTAGCGCTTCAGGCAGCCCCTCACCAGTGAGGGTGTTGACGCCCGATTTAGGTGACGCCGCCACCACTTCATGCCCTTGCTTGCGCAGCCTGTTCACAAGTTTTGTGCCGATCAGCCCGCTGCCGCCAATCACAACGATCTTCATACATTCTCCTTTCGTTCGTCCCCCCGTAACCGGACTAGCACTGTCCGGGATTATCCTAGGGGTTGTCGTGGATTGTATGTCTCACACTCGCTCATTTGTCGGTTATTCAGCGGTCACTTCACAGGCACTACTACTGGAGCGCCCTTGTCTTTGACCAACACCACAATGAATTTTGCTGGCTCGGTAGTGCTTGCGTTCCGGCTAACGACATGAACATCGTTGGGGCCTTCATAGAAGGTCTGTCCTGGTGTGAGCGTCACTTGTTTTCCGCCCTGCACCTGCATCACGATGGAGCCCTCCAGCACGTAGACAAATGCATGTGCATTGTGACGATGGATCGGGCTCGACCCGCTGGGCGCATAATCTACGGTGATCATCAGGCCTTCCTTGCCGGAAATGTCCGTCAGAACTTCCGACATGAGCGGCGTGACCTTACCCTCCTGAGCCATCAGCGTGCCGGATAGGAGACAGAGACCAACACTCAGGAACAGGGTTACTCCGAGATACTGTACTCTCATGGACCGACGATGGGTGGCTTGCTTCATTATGGCGCCTCCTTCTCGGTATTGTTGACTATGTTGTGAACGAGGAACAAAAAGTGGACGGGCTACTTTTCAGGTTACCTTACGGGCGCAAAGATATCGGAGACCGATGCGATCTGGGCCTGCCACTCTGATGAGTCAACCGCACGTGAGGAGTGGCACGCACTGGCTATCGTCCACGCGCTGACAATCAATCCTTACTGCTCATAATTCTCGACGACCTGCGGCGGGCAAACTTGCGCGTCGTCCGGGTCAAGCCCGACGTCGCGAAGGGCACGTCGCTGGCGCAAGAGGTCCCAACACTGATCCAGTTCCACCTGGACTTGCACGAGCCGTTTACGATCGGCTTGGGGGTACGCCATTTGCTCATGCAATCGGTGTTCCTCTGCGACAAGGTGCTGAATATGATTGAGGACGGGCTGATCTTCGACTTGGTTCTCCACAAGAGCCTCCTCCCATGCGGATGTGATTGGAATGGTCAGGCTTTGATGCTACGCCCACCCGAAACTGCGGTCAACCGATGCTCTGGCCAACATGATGACCTCGGCACAGATTGCCAGAAGAAAGGGAATGTGCCGGAAACCATTTTGCGGCGCGTGGCGGGGAGCTGGCTCATCTGGTTTCTTCGGTCTGTCTCGTTTGTTTGGTTCGACGAACGAGAGCAACAAGACAGACCCGCGCACCAGATAGACTGTTCTGGAGTCGCCGTTCGATGCACGACTAAGGAATGGACCAGGCCGACCTAAAATAATGGCATGCTCCTTTCCCACCTTGACTCATTCTTTCTGACCACATAACTTAGGCTGACCTTTTCACAGAAATGGGACTCATTGGTCTCATGTGAAAAGATACTCGTCACATCTACAAAAGGAGGCAAGTGCAATGCGGTTCATCAAAGTGAAAGATGAAGAACGTGCAGGTGAGGTTGCGATCAATCTCGATCTAGTCCGAGAAGCTCACTTTGGAGGGGGATTGCTGCACCTCTATTTCGAGCGCGGCGCCACCACACAAGATGACGTGACGTTTACAGGTGAGAACGCACAGAAAATCTGGACAGCGATGGGATAGCGCGGATTGGCACAGGAATGGGGTGAAGGTCTCTCGCGGGAGAAGAAGAGGACATGGCTTAGTTAGCGAGACAACGATCCCCAGAGCCTCTACCCATTTTCACTCCGATGGGCATGTGACAATGACACATCAGCATACGGAGAGAAAAAATGAGAGGCACATCGCACGTCTCGCTGCGCGTGGCGGGAAGCTGGTTCATCTGGTTTCTTCGGTCTGTCTCGTGTGTGTGGTTCGACGAACGAGAGAGACAAGACAGACCCGCGCACCAGATCGACTGCCTCTGAATCGACTTCCCTTCACACAGCGATGGACCAGGCTGATCTGAGAAAATAGAATGTCCAGGTTTTCCTCATTCTCATCCTGAACGAGGCATACAACGGCGGAGCGACAGCATCTGTGCACGATCAGGGTACCGAGGGAGACTCTGGCGTTGGGACTTCCTCGGAGTCAGCGCGGTCAGTTGATTTTCACGGATGACGTTATCGCTGATCATGCCGCAGTTGACACACCGCCACCCATGAAAGCCGGATGAAGGACCGGCCTGCTGATCGATGCTGTAATCACTGACAGCAAGACCGTCGCATCGTGGGCAGTTCATCATTCATCTCCCGAATGGGCCAACCGCAAGATACCAATGAAGCGCCGCTCGGCCCCACCAAATAGCTCTTCTGTATGGAACCAGTATCAAACATGTGTCCTATGGGCGGAGGTTGTAAAATGTTGGTCCACCGCTGCAGCGTGAATCAACGCTTGCCCGTCCTGGAAACCCATCACATACCTGTTGAACACACCGGGTGGACAATGCTGATACTGGTTCGTGTGATTTCTATTGAGGAGAGCGTCGCGGAGCCCCTCCTCTTCGGCTTGCCATCCTTCAACCTCAAGCTGCGCACGCGCCTGCGTTTTCTGCCGTAGGCACCATTCAATGCGAGATGCGATGGATTTGGTCTTATATTCCATAGCTCCCCTCCATTGCTGTATCGTACAAGCGCTGACTGTGTGGCCCGTCCGCCTCGTCACCCGCTAATTTGAATGCCAGCAGGGCTGTTCGGTTAAAAAGCAAAGAGGATGCCAGGGGATCAAATCATCGGGCACGCTCTACTTTTTTTCTTACTGAGTGCCCGTTATCCTATATGTTCCAATCAGTTGCAGTAGTTCGATAGCTCGTCTCAGAAACTACGATCGGATGCTAGATGGAGGCGNATTGGGGAAATCTGTAGGATAAAGTATCCAGCCCAAGACACACTGTCCTGCTCGACAGGATTGGTGATTGAAGGTCAGGCTTAGCAATCCAATGTTTCCCGGCGCGTGGCGGGGATCTGGTGGATCTGGTTCCGTTGGTCTNTCTCGTTTGTTTGGTTCGACGAACGAGAGAGACCTGACAGACCCGCGCACCGATAGACTGCCTCTGAATCACCCTCCCCTCACACATCGATGGACCCGGCCGATCCAAAAATGCCGTTCAGGTTCCCTTCATGGCGTGTGTGCCGTGGGTGATCGCCCCACCCGCGCGCAATGCCGCCGCGATGAGAACGGCTTCGGCGATCTCTGGATCTGAAGCGCCAATTTCTCGCGCCTTGTTCGAGTGAAGCTCGATGCAATACGGGCACTGTGTCGTACACGCGACAGCGAGCGCCATCAACTCCTTATACTTTCCCGGAATAGCTCCCTCGGCCAAGGCTGCCTTGTCGAAGGCCACAAATGCTTTCATCGCCTCGGGCGCATGAGCCTCTAGATGTTTCAGCTTGCTCAGATTCTTCATATCGTACATGACCACCTCCTGGTATTTAGAACAGCCACAGCGCTTTATTCGTCCCGTCGTACGCATAGGGAAAATGGGGTCATTGCTTGACTTTGCACTTTAAATCAAAACGATAGACTGAACGGATAAGCCGAACCATTTCGCTGCGCGTGGCGGTCCTGCGCCTTCCTCACCTGCCCACCCCTCACCGCTCACCTTCTTCACACAGCGATAGACCAGGCCGACCTGGAAAAGTAGAATATCCCACTCTCTTCATATATTATTCGCACGGTGCCAAGGTGGGGAGCCGACCTGTCGCCATAGCAGACATCCGGCGCGTCGCAGTTTCCGTGATTGAAGGAGAGGGAATACTCCCATGAATCCAAACAAAGCACTTTGGGAAAAAGGCGACTTTACCCGCATTGCGGAGAGTATGAGGGAGAGCGGAGAGGCACTCGTCAAGGGACTCGGAATCACAACAGGGCTCAAAGTTTTGGATCTCGGATGCGGCGATGGAACGACGGCATTACCAGAGGCGAGACTCGGAGCAGACGTGTTGGGCGTTGATATCGCGAGGAACCTTGTTGAGGCTGGGAACAAGCGTGCACAGGAGCAGGGCCTTACAAACTGCAAGTTTCAGGAAGGCGATGCATCTAATTTGCACGAGTTGAAGGATCATATGTTCGACCTTGTCGTGAGCATCTTTGGAGCCATGTTCGCGCCAAAACCGTTTGATGTGGCCAAAGAGATGGTACGCGTGACCCGGCCCGGAGGTTGGATCATTATGGGGAACTGGATTCCCAATGATCCGACATTGGTCGCACAAATCTTGAAAATCAGCTCCTCGTACTCGCCACCACCGCCGGAAGGCTTCGTTAGTCCTATGACGTGGGGGATCGAGAGCAACGTGATAGAGCGATTTGCAGGCGCGGAGGTTCCGAAAGAGAATATCTCTTTCGTCAAGGACACGTTTAGCTTCAACTATCCCAGCACACCCTCTGAGCTGCTTGGTACATTCAGAAAATACTATGGGCCAACCATGAATGCGTTCGAAGCTGCAGAAAAGAATGGTCGAGCCGGTGATTTACAGAATGAGCTGGAAGTTCTGTTCAACAGCCAAAACAAAAGCCCAAGCAAGGATACCACTTCCATTCCCGCGACCTTCTTGCGCGTAACTGTTTGCGCGTAGTTGCCCAGGAACCCCGAGTAGAAAACGAGGGTCAGTTCTTAACCTTGCACCTCGGACGAAACCGATAGACGGGCTGAACAACCCGAACCATTTCGCGGCGTGTGGCGGGGAGCTGGTTCATCTGGTTTCCTTGGTCTGTCTCGTTTGTGTGGTTCGACGAACAAGAGAGACAAGACAGACCCGCGCACCAGTTAGACTGCCTCTGAATTGTCCTCGCCTCACACCCCACTCCCCGATCGCCTCACGAGTGACCAGGAGTCACGCCGGACGCGGTGGGTGATAAACATTCCCGGCGCGTAGCGGTGAGGCTGCTTCTCTCTGACTTCCCCCCCACCATTCCGTAGTGCCTTGAGCCCTTCACCGGAACGGCGTAGAGTACCGATCTGTCATCATCATGATGGCGCATGTGAGCGCGCCGTTTTCTCATGTCCCACGAAGGGGAAGGCTATATGAACCAGTTTGTCACGTCATCCATGGTCCTCGGGCTCGGTGCGGTGCTGTCTGTCCCTCCACTCGCGCTCGCGCAGAACTATCCGCCGGTGGTGACGCAGAAGGTGCAGGCGGCGCAGAAGCAGGTCAAGACAATCGGCATGGAGGAGTATCGCAAGGTCGTGGAGAGTCCGGGCGATGCCCTGATCGTGGACGTGCGTGAGCCGCATGAGTATGCCGCAGGGTATGTGCCGGGGGCGATCAACATTCCCCGCGGTCTCCTCGAATTCCAAATCTGGAAGCATGTCGGCTTTCCGGCCAACATCGAGATGGGTAGGACCGTGTATCTCCAATGCCAAAGCGGCAACCGTGCCTCGCTCGCGGCACAGTCTCTTGCGGAGCTGGGGTTCACGCACACCACCGCCGTGGTGATGAGCCTCGAAGACTGGCAAAAGGCCGGCCATCCGTTCGTGAAGTAAGCCTTCGCCGGCGTACGCAGCGAACGAGGGCCGGGTCTTCCACTCCGACATTTCGCGGCGCGGGGCGGGGAGCTGGTTCGTCTGGTTTCTACAGCACTAGCGACGAAGCAGGCCGCCGATCGAGATTCGATATTCACAGGGGCGAACGGGAGTCAGCGAGACCTTTCCAATCCGGCTGAGACGGTCCACCGACATGAACACCTGCGCCCAGCCGATCCCCGTCAGTGTGCTGAGGCCTTCCATGGATTGTGCGCCCTCTTTCTTGATCACACCGAGCATTCTTCGATCGACCGATTGCGGAGTGGTGGGCGGTTGGCTGTGAGTTCTCATGGTCCTCTCCGTGGAAACAGAAAGGTGAGAAGCAATGTGGGCGATACGTATGTACTTGCCTGTAAGTATGCGCCCATCTTTCCAGCTTGGAACGAATTCGTGAAATTCTGCACAAGAAGAATGAGGGTCAGCGGCAGAAACAATTGGGACATTCTGAATTTCGCGGCGCGTGGCGGGGAGCTGGTTCGTCTGGTTTCTTCGGTCTGTCTCGTTTGTTTGGTTCGACGAACGAGAGCAACAAGACAGACCCGCGCACCAGATAGACTGCCTCTGAATCGCCCTCCCCTCCCCTCACGTTAATACGATTGCTATCCCGCAATGAGTGATGGTAACATTCGCGTTACCGCATATATGTCTGACGTACGAGTACTCGAATATCTCGATCCACAGGCCCGTTCGCCCTTTGCCGCATGGTTCGAGGAACTCAATGCCGTAGCTTCGGCAAAGGTTGCGGCGGCGCTCTACCAATTGACTGTCGGCAACTGCTCGAACGTGAAAGGCGTCGGGGCCGGCGTATTCGAACGGAAGATTGATATTGGACCAGGATATCGGGTTTATTTCGGCAAGGACGGTGATCGCCTCGTGATACTTCTGGGCGGCAGTACCAAGCAACGCCAACAACAGGCCATCGAGACGGCGAAAGAGCGCTGGGCCGACTATCGTCGTCGCAAGAGCAGCAAGAAGACGTAACATAAAGCGGAGGAACTTATGGCGCTTACACGGGAATTCAAAAATACGGTGGCGGCACGCGTACAACGCGATCCGCGATTTCGCGAGGCGCTCTTCACGGAGGCACTCAATGCCTATTTCGCAGGCGACACCACGGTGGGTAAGGCGATCCTGCGTGATCTCGTCAACGCCACCGTCGGGTTTGAAGAATTAGCCATGACACTCAAGAAACCGAGTAAGAGTTTGCACCGGATGCTGGCTCCACGCGGGAACCCGAGCACGGAGAACTTTTTTGGTATCGTGACCGCCCTCCAAAAAAAGGCCCGCGTGAAACTGCGCGTGACTGCGAAAGCCAGCTGAGCGTAACGGGCCAGGACCCATTTCGGACGCGTGGCGGGGAGCTGGTTCATCACGGGTGATGCTGCGAGACTAGCGGGACAAGCGAGACGGGCGCGACAAGGCAGAAATTCGCGCTCTTCACCTCTCGCCTTTCGCGCCCTTCCCGCGTGTCTCGCGATTTCCGCTCATACCTTCCCCTCACACAAGGCTCCCACATCGTGTGCTTGCATGCCGCTCCTGTTCGTAGTGTCTGGCAGCCCACCAAATACAGGTAGGAATTGCAGCTGGCCGTCTACACTCCTCGATAGCCTTCGGCAGAGCGTCAGGCCTCGCTGCGCGGATTCGATGAACAGTCCTGCCTTGAAGGGGGCAACAACCGCAGCAGGCGAGTCAGCGCTTTTGATTCGTGTTCAGCCAATTCTTGGAACTGCACACCGAATGTGGAGCCCCTTACCCAACGCACGATCGCGCTGGGGACATAAATAGGGGCAGCTTGGCGAGGCCGAATCTGAAGGTGAATCGCTGTATCGGAAGGCATGGAAATCGGGCTTGCCACCCGACATCCTCCCAGGGAGAGGTCTTGCACAATACCTTCCTCGCCCTTCACTGTAGCGGAGGAAAAGACCCCTTGAAAATTGACGGGGTGACGTCGGTGCTTGCGTTGTTCAACGGTAGGTTCCATATCACCCTCCACGTGTCGCCAATTATAAGAGAGCCGGGATTGGCGGTCGAGGAAATTATTCCTTATCGGGAAGAAGACAGCGACATTCTGAGCTGGCCCGGGAATTAATAATGTGCCAGAAACCATTTCGCGGCGCGTGACGGGGAGCTGGTTCATCTGGTCTGTCTGGTTTCTTTGGTTTGTCTGGTTCAGAGAACGAAATAAACGAGATAAACCAGATAAACCAAACAAACCAACTACACTGCCTCTGAATCCTCCTCCCCTCACACAACGCTCTCACATCATCTACTGAGTGATAGATACGTCTCGGGCTTCGGAGTAGACTCGCACACAGCAGATTACTGAGGCTGCCTTGCTCTGCTTCCCTGGTGGCCCCAGAAGATTTATCAGTGAGGCGACAATGGGCTGCTAAACGTACGATGGGCCACGGTATTACAAAAGGAGAAGCAACATGCTCGAGACCATCGCAATCATCATGGTTGTCCTCTGGCTTCTGGGTATTGTCACCTCGAACACCATGGGCGGATTCATTCATGCCCTCTTGGTCATCGCGGTCGTGGTGATTCTTGTTCGTTTCATTCGAGGTCGACGCGAATAAGGACCCTGGGGCTAAGCTTTGAGGGTCTTGCAATCCAAGGTCCCGCGGCGCGTGGCGGGAAGCTGGTTCATCTCGTTTGTTTGGTTCATCTGGTTTCTTTGGTTTGTTTAGTTGGGTTGCGACACGAAATAAACCAGATAGACCAAACAAACTAGATAGACTGCCTCTGAATCGCCCTCCACCCCACGACGCAGCCATAGACCCGCCAAGCCGGAAAAAGTAGAATGAGCTGGTTTCGTCAATGTGTGGGGAAGCAGGATGGAAGAAGCTCGCTCCATGGATGTATTGGAAGTTCTTGTCTGCTCAGTCGGCGTCGCGTATGGCCTATTGTTGGCTTACGGACTTAAACAGGAATGGCGCTGGATCACCGATCCACCAGAATGGACATCGGTGATCTATTTCCCCACAGTCGTCAAGATGATTTGGGGTCCCAAACATGTTCGTAGCGTTGCCTATTTGACGGCCTACGGTGCCCTCGTGATGAGTCTCATTTGTCTTGTGCAATCAGTGGTTGGTTCGTTCTAAGAGTCTCAACCACGACTCGGCTCCGTAAACCAGTTCTCAGCGCGTGGCGGGGAGCTGGTGCATTTGGTCTTTCTGGTCTATCTGGTTTGTCTTGTTTATTTGGTTCGACGAACATGAAAGACCAGACAGACCCGCGCACTAGATAGACTGCTCTGAATCGCCCTCCCCTCACACAACGCTCCCACAATACAGCGGCCGCCTTCGATGCAAGACGAAGGCATGGCCAGGACGCCCTCCCTGATAACTTTGAATGTGTTCACTCAGAATGCCCCCGTTGCTTTGTTCAGAAATCGCTCTATTTCTAGGTCCATTGACATCTCCTCGCTATACTCTTCCTCAGAATCCTCGTGCTGTCCGGCTATCGAGGGAATGCCTATGGAAACCACAACCAGCATCGTCCTGCCAGATTTCCTCCCCTACTTGCTGGCAATTTTCGGATTGCTCGTCCTGTGGCAATACTATCAACTCCGCGTGATGAAGGGGCGAATCCTGGCCATTGATATTTTCGACCGATCAGGTGTCCGCATGTATCTCTATGCCGTGGCCGACGATCTACAGGCATGTGAGGTGTGCCGCTCAGCTCATGGAACGGTTTTCCCTCCCAGCGAAGTAATGACGCGCCAGTTCTCGCCGATCAAGGGAACATGCAAGAGCCCCGCCCGTTGCATCGGCTTCCTCGTCGGTTTGTACGGCGCATGGCCCGAAGCGAACCGAATCGTCGAGCGATTACGATTATCCCGCAAGCGTGAACCGATTCAGTTGAACCAGGATGAATTGAGAGAGATGATTCTTGGTCCCTGGGAGCGGAGCATCAGCGCCGACACTGACCGGCTCGCTATCTACGTGCTGGAGGCTGTCTTGGGAGATTGCACGAATCCAAGTCCCGCAATGGAAAAATACCGCGATACGCTTGAATATGCTAAGGAGGTCCGACATATGCCTCTGATCGTTCCAGTGTATTTTCGTCTCGTGGAACTCTTGACTAGGCAGGGGCAAACAGTTGAAGCGCTCCATTTCATCGAGCAGTTTGAAAAACGTTACAAGGGGAAAACATCGAAACCCTATACGCCGACCGAGACGCAGTTAGGCCTCATGAAGATCAAGAAGTCCCACCTGAAAAGCGTTGCACGATCAACCGAACCCGCTCCAACAACTTGAAATATTTCCGCACACATCTTTCTTGATTCAGAGGGGGTCGAAAGCAGCAAATCGGGTCAGCTTGAGGTGCCCCGGATTTGACAGGCACCTTTGACTCTTAATCCACATGTCTGTATTTTGGGGCCATCTCAGGTCTTGCCGTCACACCACAAACTAGAATCCATTGTCCCATGCATCTCTCAATTATCATTCCAGCGTTTAATGAAGAGCGTCTGATTGAACGTTGTCTGCAGTCCATTGCTGCATCACTCGCCGTCATGTTCGCGCCCAGTTTCACATCAGAAATTATTGTGGTCGACAATAATTCCACCGACAACACGGCCAATCTGGCAAGGCNGGCAGGTGCGCAGGTNGTGTTTGAGCCCGTCAATCAAATTGGTCGGGCACGCAATGCCGGCGCAGCTGTAGCGACAGGAGATTGGTTGCTGTTTCTGGATGCGGACAGTGTGTTAAATCCAGGATTGCTTGCTGATATCTTGCGGTTGATTGAAGACGGGAAGAGCGTGGGTTGTGGCAGCACTCTATACATGCAAGGATTGCCATGGTGGGCGAATTGGACATTGCAACTGTGGACGGGCGCGTCGATTCTGTTTCGCTGGGCGGCGGGTGCGCTGGTCGTGTGTCGTAGTGATGCGTTTCGTGATGTCGGTGGTTTCAGCCAGGANCTCTACGCTGGTGACGAAATACGTTTAAGTGAGGATCTCAAGCGGTGGGGGCGACAACGAGGCCTTCAATTCATCATCTTGACACAGCATCCGCTGGAGACGTCATCGCGCAAGGTGGGACTCTACTCCGGGCGAGAGATTGCCGGTCAGATTCTGCGAGTCATTCTCCATCCACGGCGGACATTGCAAGACAAGAAACAGTTATCAATTTGGTATGATGGACGACGTTGAAGGTCTCGATAGCGGATTTATTGGTACGAAAAGAGGGGATAGCATGCGACGATGGATTATCCTGTGGGTACTGCTCATGACGGCGTTCGGCGCATTCGCCCTTTGGCAGGATCGCAAGGCTCAGGAAAAAGAAGTGCAGACAAAAGCGCTCTGGCAGAAACTGACTGGGACCGACGACGTCTCCTCCCTCAGCGAGTGTGTAGAAAAGACAGAGTATGGGAGGGACATCGAGGCATGCCTGAAAATTCAGACGGCCATCGAGCAGGCCATCGGGCGATAGCGTGGGAGACCGGTTGATACGATCTGGGCCTGCCACTTTGGTGAGCCAATCGCATGGGAGGAGCGGCACGTACCGGTACGCGTCCACTCGCTGACGACGAATCCCTACTGTTCATAATTCTCGACAACCAGCGGCGGGCGAACTTCCGCATCGTCCGGGTCAAGCCCGACGTCGCGAAGGGCACGGCGCTGGCGCAAGAGGTCCCAGCACTGATCCAGTTCGACTTGGACCTCCGCGAGCCGCTTACGATCGGCTTTGGGGTGTGCCCGTTGCTCGTGCAATCGGTGTTCCTCTGCCACAAGGTGCTGAATATGATTGAGGACGGGCTGATCTTCGACTTGGTTCTCCACAAGAGCCTCCTCCCATGCGGATGTGATCGGAGCGGTCATGCTTTGATGGTACGCCCACCCGAAACTGCGGTCAAATGATGCTCCAGCCAACATGATAACCCCGGCGTAGGTTGCCAGAAGAAAGAGAATGTGCCTGGAACCATTTTGCTGCACGTGGCGGGGATCTGGCGCATTTGGTCTTTCTGGTCTATCTGGTTTGTCTCGTTTATTTGGTTTGAGGAACGAGCGAGATAAGACAGATCTGCGCACCAGATAGACTGCCTCTGAATCCCGTGCCCCTCACTTAGCATGAACTTAGCCTGGGCCTGCCGTTACCGGCTCAGCTCCGACTTTCGCCAAGGGGCGTTCGCTAATTGGGACGAGTTGGCTCGAAGAGGGACCTGACGCCGACGAGGTAGACTTTATCGGCAGCACCAAATGTCAGTTCGCGCGTCCAGCAGGCTTCCACTAACTTGACTGTTCGCTTCTCTTCTCTGTTCCTCTCCTCGGTCGACACGGGCGTGTGCACTTCAAACACTTGTCCCCTCTCCGGGGACTGCGGCATTAAGAGCAAGAATCCTTCCGGGCTAGTATTGAGAGACAGCGCGTGGCCATCGGAGAATTCGACAATCTCGTGGCCGGGGAAATGCGTAAGCTGGTAAAAACATGTCTCTATCACCGGAGCACGCCGGCCTCCCCTGCGGTCAGGATTGGCCGACTTATCCACTGTTGAGGGGGTCTTTGAAGGAGTCACAGGTAGCCTTGCTGTAGCACTAGGGGACACGTTTACTCACGTCTGCCAGGTCCGGCACCACTACTCTCCCCCACGCTTGTATAAATTCGCAGGGAATCTGGCGCCTGCTGTCTGTATCTCGGACGTCTTGATTCAGGCGCACAGCTTGTGATTCTCGTCTTTCTCCGCTGACCTGAACTCTTCCAGAACGATAATGATCCGAGAATCGTGGTTCGCCTCTCGGTCGGGATGTCCGAATCCACGGAGCAGGAGCCGTTGTCCTGATTCAGACACGACTCGACTTACTTCGAAAGGTTCCCAGATATTATCCCTGAGGCGAACGTCGAGGATTTCTTGAATTTGGTCACGCAATGCAAGGAGTCGTGACGGAAGTGCGATCGAGCCCAATTCTGTCATCGCCTGGCCGGTGGTTCGTGTTAATTCGAGAGCTCGACGATTTACGTACTGCAGCTGCCGTGAGCGCGAGAAGACAAGAATCCCCGGGCTCGACTGCTGCGAAACCGTGTTCTCCCTGTACCCAGACAACACGAATGCTGTGCTCATCTCTGCCATGATATTCATGACACCCTCCTTAACACATTTGTATCAGGATGAACTGAACAGGGCGTGGTAGCGCACCATTCTGCGCGGGATAGTGTTCGCCGGACAGGTCCCGAAATAGCAGACAAGGAAACAACGATGTTCCATCCATAGTAGAGACCAACGGTACGGTCGCACACCTACTCAGGACATGCGACAGGGAGTGATCGTATACCAATGTGCCGAAAGAAGGGCAATTCCTCTAAAGGGTTATACGTGGTCATCGATGAGGCTAAGAGGATCGATGACAGGCAAGATCTGATGTAACATCAATCAGTTATGATTCTGGGATATGAGAAGAAAAAGTGTCGGGAACAACTCCGTGGAGCGTGGAGAAGATCTGGTTTTTTTGCTCTTGGGTCTGCCTGGTTCGGGGAACGAGACAAACTAGATAGACTCCTGGGACGCAGGATTTTGAGTCAGGCTGGCATATCTACATATAAGGACCACGGGGGAAATACAGAAACCAATTCGCGTGGCGGGGCATGGGTGGGATGCGGCCACAGTCCCAGAATGTTTCATACCCACGTATGGTAACAATGCGTGGGTATGTCACCATCAGGGTGTGTCGATAACTCGGCCTCGCTCCAATGTTGACTAGAACTGATTCCAGAGCATTTGGTTTGTTACTTCGTGGTGAAAGAGCACTTCCGAAATCTTCACCCTCGTGCCGAGCTCTTTAGGGGAACGATCTGCCACCAGCTGTTTGAAGCTTGCATACTTTTGCTTGCTGTCCTCACCGAGGATCTCGCCGATAAACTTCGACGATTTAAACAGAGCGATCGCATCATTGATGTAACTCGGAAGGTATCGCACACGGTCACGTGTCGTCTCGTCCTTTTCCAGACGCTCCCCTTCAAAGCCGGTCTTGAGCATCGTGTACAGCACGAGGTAGGGGTTGGCATCGGGGGCGACTGAACGCAGCTCGATGCGCGCAGTCTTTTCGTTGGCCATCGGAATGCGAATCATAGAACCGCGATCGATCGCCGAGACCTTGACCTGGTTCGGTGCCTCAAAATGCGGATCCAGGCGGCGATAGGCATTCACCGACGAATTAAACACTAGACAAATCTCCGGCGCGTGATTAAGGAGTTTGAGAATGAAGTCCCACGCCACATCAGAAAGGCCATTTTTCCCCTTTGAATCGTGGAAGATATTCTTGCCATTCTTGCTCAAGGAGAAGTTGGTGTGCATGCCGGAACCATTGACCCCAACGAATGGCTTCGGAAGGAACGTGGCCGTGTGGCCCATGGATCGAGCCACTTGGCGACAGATTAGCTTGTACAACTGCACATTGTCTGCTGCACGAACAACATCCGCATAGGAGAAGTTCATTTCGAACTGCGAGGGCGCGACTTCTGGATGATCTTTTTCGTTCTTGAAGCCCAGTGCACGCTGTGCCTCCGCCGACTTATCAATGAACTGGCGAAGCGTGTCCATCGGGAGCGAGTGATAGTAACCGCCTGTTGAGATGAGTTTAAACCCATGCTCGCCGTAGCGTTGCTCGGCGTTCTGCCCGTCCACGAGGAAGCCTTCTATTTCGCAGGCAGCATACGCGGTAATACCCTGTTTTTTCTTGAGATTCTCCGTATACGATTTCAGCATGCCGCGGAAGTCGCTGTGATAGGGCGTACGATCACCGTTTAACACGGACGCAAAGAAGATCGCTTTCCCTGCCCCAATCACGTCGGCCGGAACGTAGCGGATGGACGACCAGTCAACTTCAAGACGCAAGTCCGACTCATGTTGCGGCGTGAACCCGCGGATGGACGACCCGTCAAATGTAAGATTCTCCAGCGACTCCAGAAGGAACTTCTTGTCGTAATCGAGCATGTGAAGACGACCTTCAATATCGGAGAAACACAACGTCACGGCTTTGATCTGCTTCTCCTTTTTAAGCCACGCCGTATATTCCTGCGCCAACTCTTTTGCGCTGGCCTTCTCGGCACGCTGCGCCGCCGTTAGATTCATTTCTTCCAGCTCGTCATACGGTATCTCGAGGAAGCTTTTCAGGTCATCAGATTTATTTTTAGCCATGGTTCCTTTAATAGGCTCTAGGTATGAATGTGTGGGGCTACATACAATACGATGCATCCGCTAGCGTAGGCTTCTTGGATTCACGATCCCCTCTGATCAGAAAACTCCAAGGAGCGGCTCCCGAGATCGGAATGCGGGTCAGAGGTCGTGCAAATCAACACTTCTTGTCGAATCCCTCCGCACTGATTCCCCAATTTCCGAAGATCGCTCGGTTCGTTGAAAAGTGAAACAGCACGGGCGACCCTGCACTAAGGTGGGAGGTCGCCCGTGTGTGGCGCTTAGGACGCCGAACGTGTCTCTCGTATACTGATCCTGCAGACCCGTGCGAGGGATGGGTTCAAAGGCGACTCGTCAGGGTAGATGCGACTCTTTCCCAGGCGCTTGTGTTCCTCACGCCTGCTCTGGCTTTCCACAATGGCTCATCGGTTATGTGTTTCCCTTACGCGGGAAGGCGACAGTCGATGGAGAGCCGGCTAGCGTGACTGACGAGGAGCCCGCCCTTAACTCGGCGGGCCATTGTGATCCGGCGGACTAAGGTCTTCCATTTCACCTCCTCCTTGGTTCGGAATGAGTCGAATGGGAACCAGTCTGCGAACGGTTTCATCCTTACGCTTCTTCAGAGAATGTGTCAACGGGCGACATCCAAAATTTTCCTGACAGGCCAACGCATAACCCGTGCCATCCAGATACTGGCGCCGCATGGAATGAAGCAACAGCACGGGGGACCGTGGAAGGCCACAGGCTGCCAGTAACTGTTCACGGACATGACGGGGGTCGGTTTCCTCTGGTCTATCTGGTCTTTTTGTCTGTC
>SPAX01000043.1:0-1398 GCA_005239475.1 Nitrospira sp.
GGGCATGAAAGCAGACGGTGTCCCAGGGGATCTCTTTGGACGCGAGGTTGTTCTCGATGTTCAGCAGATCGTGTTCGGCTTTACGCAGCCACGTCGAAACATTGGATTTAGGGCCGCTCATACAGGACCTTGCCCTCCTTCTCGATCACCGACAAGAGCGTGCCATTCACGTGACGCAGGCGGCGGACTTCCTCGGGGGTATAGACGACGATGTCCATCGGCCAGGACCGCAGCCCGAAGATTTCGCTCACCTCGATTGCGCGATCCGGCGGGCGACGGGGGGTCTCCATCTCGACAAAGAGGTCGAGGTCGCTGTCCGGGCGGGCGTCACCCCGAGCATGACTCCCAAAGACCATGATCCGCTTCGGGTGAAACCGTTCAACGATGGTCTTAGTGACATGGTCCAGCAATGCCGCCTGTGTCATGGGTACAGTCTCCTTGCCGCCATCGGTTTACGCCAACTTCTTCACCACCAACAATTCATTGCCCTGATCGTCGATTACCTTCACTGAGGCTGGGGGGCTGTTAATCTCATGCTGGAACTCCCCGGCAAGTAAGCCACTCCAGTAATCTCGAGGTCATTTGATACCCGGGTTAGTACTCAGTATATTTTTGCGAGTTTCCGTAGGCCTTTTGCACGGGATACTTGACCTCGTTCTTTTCAAGTTTCGAACGGACAGCTAAATTTAATTCTATGCCGAGATCATGGCATAGATACGAAAGTATGATCGCCACGTCTGCCACTTCATCTTGTATCCGCTGCTTCGACTCACTGGCAATCAGGGCTGCAACTTCCTCATCGGTCTTCCATTGGAAAATCTCGAGCAATTCCGCCGCTTCTACTGATAGAGAAATTGCCAAGTCCTTTGGCTTGTGGAACTGTTCCCAATTGCGGTTCTGTCTGAACCTAAGGAGCTCTGCGAGCAAGTCGTTGCTGATCATCAGCCTTGTCTCCTTGTGACTAGCCGAGATACACGTTTTGATTGTGCCATTGGAGAAACTGGCTTGAAGGTCGATCTTTGGGGGCTACTGGTGTCACAGCCAGCTTCTTCCCATGCAAGGCATAATAGTCCCGCCCGTTCTCATATTCTTCCTTGATTTTCCGGCTAACCTCGACGTGTAGCTCAGGAGTAATCGAGATATACCCAAAATCGAAGAGCTTATGGAGGTCAGATCGCATCAGCAGACCGTTCTCTGTCAGATTGGGGCCCGATTTGGAGAATGGCTTGATATGAGCAGCCTCCAGTGCTGGCAGAGTCCGCTCTCCCGTAACTGCACAACGACGATCGTACGCGTCCGTGACTAGAACCCGAAAGGCACCTTGGCCTAACCTTGTTCTCGTCAAGAATTCAGCTCCATATCTTGCTACTTCCTCAGCCGCCAGCAGTGTTCTGTCCG
>SPAX01000043.1:1435-16103 GCA_005239475.1 Nitrospira sp.
TGTTGCTGGGCACTAGAGATCTGAAGCCGCTCCTGAACCTTGATCCATAAATCTCGTCCAACTTCTTGATTGGTGTCATAAGTTTTGCCTTGAACGATGTTTGAGGACCAATCAGAAGGAGCAGGGATCCAGTCTTTTCTCTCAAAGAAAAATGGATTGGACAGAATGGTGCAGCCAATAACGGGGTCGTGCTCTCGCGGCTTCTTAGCCCTGAATTTTTCAATCCGCAAGCGCAATTCCTCTAGAGAGGCTGCTCCGTTTTTTTCTCCAAACGCTTCCCAGGCCAACGAAAGTGGCACGTTAGAATGCTTGATAAAAAAGCCTCCTCCAGCAATGAAATTATGCGGACTATGGAGTTTGAATAAAAATGGTGAGCCGGTCGGTACCGCCTGAAATGAACCAAGTCCGCTTGGGCGCCAGAAATTTACCTCATCAGGTGATCGCGCGGATAAGAATTCAAACCATTTGTTGTCTGTTACGCCAATCCAGAACTTCATAATTTCAGCGCCTGATCGACGATGGAGTGTTGCGGATCGCCGAACAGGGCGAACATATCCTCTTGCTTGTCAGCCTTATGCCCGGCCAGCGTTTCGATGATGGCTTTGGTGGAAAGCCGCTCATGAATGAAGAGCGGCAAAGTCGGCACATCGAAGGACAGCCGTTCCGCCTTACCAGCCCAGTTGAAAAAAGGTTTGCTCAGGCTCTTAAGCTTGGATGCAGCGGCCTTCGCGTCTTCCAGGCTCTTGGCGTCGAGGACTTGCTTAATGAGCGTCTCGCCCTGCTCGCGTGCGGGACTCTTGGCATCCCAATCTAATGCGGGCGACAGTGATGAATCATATCGGTAGGTCTTCGGCGATTTCTTCTTTTTGAACTGCGCCTGCGTCCCCACCTCCGGCCGCATGAGGCTCTTGGCTTCAGGGTGCTTGTAGGGAGCTGTCTGGTTAGCCTTTGCGGCAGGCTTTGTTTTCTTGGCCATTCTTTGGGTCCTAGACCACCGACGACGGCAGGGTGATTGCGCCGAAGGATACCCTTTTCGTCATGAGAAATCACCTCCACCTTTTTATGGGGAGAAGAGCTGATGGCGGACGGCAAGGGGTGAGGGCGCAGCCGGTTTTTATGGTTTTTCTAGGTCATCTGGTTTGTCTCTAGAACAAGAAGGGGGACAGGCACCGCTCGGAAGCGGAGCCTGTCCCCGTTGCCGCTACGCGCGGAAGCCGATGCGGCAGGGAGGCGACTGGTCCGGCCCAATCTTATTGCTTCGCCGTTTCATGATGTGATTATCTGGTCAGGACACACATTCCCCTATGTTGGCACGTGTGGCACAAGAGGAGCACCTTCCCGCAGGATAGCCGAGCGAGACACGCGAGACTGGCGAGGGTTGCTCTGGTTCATCTGGTCTATCTGGTTTGTCTGGTTTCTTGGTTGAAGGAAACTAACTAGATGAACCAAATCAACCAGATAAACAAAACAAACCAGATCAACCAGATGAACCAGATGGAGGGGATTATCATGAAAGGGTCGGACCTACTGCTGCGTTGTCTGGAAAATGAGGGAGTGCAGTGGATCTTCGGCGTGCCCGGAGAGGAGACGCTGGACATCTTGAACTCGCTCGTGGATTCGCAGATCCGATTCATTGCCGCCCGACACGAGCAAGGCGCGGCCTTCATGGCCGATGTCCATGGGCGGCTGACAGGAAGGGCCGGGGTCTGTCTCTCCACCTTGGGGCCTGGCGCAACCAATTTGCTCACCGGCGTGGCAGACGCGTATCTGGATCGCGCCCCGCTGGTTGCGATCACGGGACAAGCTTCGCTGGATCGGAAGCACAAAGAATCGCATCAGTTCATCGACGTCTTATCCATGTCCAGGCCGGTCACGAAGTGGAACGCCGAGATCTTTCACCCTCGGACCATGGCCGAGACGGTGCGCAAAGCGTTCAAGGTCGCGCAGACCGAAAAACCAGGCTCGACTCATTTGGAGCTGCCGGAGGACGTCCGTCGGCCGATCCTCTTGGTCGGCAACGGGGTGATCCGGGGACAGGCGCATGAGGCGGTCCGGCGGTTTGCCCGACAGGCGAACGTGCCGGTGGTCCACACGTTCATGAGCAAGGGTGTCGTTCCAGACAGCGATCCGCTGTCTCTCTATACGATTGGATTGCAGATGCGGGATCATCCGGCTGTGGTGATCGAGCAGAGCGATGTTGTTGTGGCGGTGGGGTATGATTTTGTGGAGTACGCCCCCTGCTTGTGGAATCCGAACCGCGACAAGCATATCGTGCATGTGGATGTGTCGCCGGCCGAAGTGGATGCGCACTATATTGTGGATGTCGGCGTATTGGGAGATATCGCCTTATCACTCGATCAGATCGGCGAGCATCTTGCTTCGTTCGATCTCGCCTGGGCCGAAGAGAGCCGCCGGCTGGTGCAGACCGCATACGAAAGGGAGTGGGCGCAGCCGCCTGAATGGCCCCTGCGACCTCAGCATATCGTTCGCGATCTGCGACAGGCGCTGGCACCGGACGATCTGGTCATCTGCGACGTGGGGGCGCATAAGTTATGGATGGCCCGGATGTTTCCCTGCGAGGTCCCGAACACGTGCATCATTTCCAACGGATTTGCGGCGATGGGCATGGCGCTGCCTGGGGCCGTTGCGGCCAAGCTCCTGTTCCCCACGCGGCGCGTCGTGGCTGTGACCGGAGACGGCGGGTTTCTGATGAATGTCCAGGAACTGGAGACCGCCGTGCGGCTGCACCTTCCACTCGTCGTGCTGATCTGGCGGGACAACGGCTACGGGGTCATCCGATGGAAACAGCAGATGAAGTTTGGGAGGACCTCCGGCGTCGAGTTTGGCAACCCGGATTTCGTCGCCCTGGCGCAGAGTTTTGGAGCGATCGGCTACCGCGTCAAGGGACCGTCGGAATTGGGGCCAGTGCTGAACGCCGCGCTCTCGTGCGGAAAGCCGGCCGTGATCGATTGTCCGGTGGATTACAGCGAGAACCTTCGTCTTTCGGAACAGCTCAAAGCGCTTGGAACCACATGAGGAGACGTATTCGGGGAATGATAAGAGGAGGTACAGGATGGAAGTCCGCAGCAAGGTCTACACGTATCACACCGAAGTCAAATGGACAGAGCAACGCAAGGGAGTCATCTCCTGTGCCGGTAAGCCGGATATCCAGGTTGCGACGCCGCCGGAGTTCAAGGGACACGAAGGCATCTGGTCGCCGGAGGATCTATTCGTCGCGTCCGCCAACATCTGTCTGATGACGACGTTCCTGGCGGTGGCGGAGCGGGCAGGTCTGGCCTTTACCTCGTATGAGAGTGAGGCGGAAGGGAAACTGGAGCTGGTCGATGGAAAGTTTCAGTTCACGACCATCACGTTGAAGCCCACCATCACGCTCGCGACGAGCACGGATGCAACCAAAGCCAAGGAGCTGATCGAGAAAGCCGAGGCGAACTGTCTGATTTCCAACTCCATGAAGACGAGAGTCAGCTTGGAACCGACCATCCGGTAGCAGGATGCTGAAAACGTCCGCCAGCCAGCCTCGTTCATCTGGTCTGTTCGGTTTGTCTGGTTTGTTTGGTTGCATGAGACTAACCAGATGGACCAGACAGACCAGATAACCAGATAGACCGAGTTTGTCCCAGACGTGCGGACCAATGAAGTTCTGGCTGCAGGTTGATGTTTCTCATCTCGTGGCTGAGAGGATATCAAAGCCTGACCCTATCTTCTATCTGACGAGCGCAACGGGAGACTAATCAGGCCACCTCCGAGAAGGAAATGAGCTAGCTTGGAAGGAGTAGGAGAGGGCAGACTAGATGATCTCCTGTGCTCGCGCAACGTGCGGTCTTACTACAGAAGAAGGTCAAGGTTGAGGCTCAGGCAGAGCACTAAAAAATCCGACTCAATGTCTTTTCAATTCTCAACCTCGACCTAAGCCTTGACCTTCCGCTGAGACACGCGCAGTGGGAGATCAATCTAGTCCGTCCTCAAGAGAGAAGATGGAAGAGCGGTGGTCGCTCGATGCGCGCAGGTAAGAAACCTCCGTGGGACTCTATGAGGGAAAAGTAACAAATTCTTGAGGGGAATAGGCTCCTGCTAATCCATAAATTTCCTCTTATGTAAGAGTTGACAGCATCACAACCAATAAGTAGCCTGTTCCTAGTTTCCTACGTGGTTCGAACAAGGAGGCCGTAATGCATATGATGGGACGTATCGGGGTCATGGGATTGGGGATCGCGTTAGTGGGCTGTCTCAGTGGAGCACCAGTCTTCGCAGCGGATAAACCAATAGAGGACGGGTCGAAGATTATGATTGTTTCTCCCAAGGACGGGGAAAAGGTCAGCGACAGCTTTGAGCTAAAGTACGAGTTGACCAAGGGCTCCCAAATTGGACATGTCCACGTGTACGTGGACAATGAGTATCAGAGGGGTTTTCATGGGACGTTTAAGGGCCTGAGCAGGGGGGAACACCAGATTACGGTGAAAGCTTCCAACAAGGACCACGACCTTGTTATGGCCACCCATACCATCACCGTCAATGTGCAATAGGGCTAGGAATCTGTTCGAGTAATCCTTCGTTGCGAGGCAAAGGAGCTGCTGGTAGATGCAAGGTCGCAGGCTCGAAAAAACGGGAAGCGTATTCGCTGGAATACGTTGAGGATTTTTTTCTGGCCGAGAACGACGCAGATGCGTGCAGATCGTTTGCCGTAGTAGAATGGCATTATTCGGACAGACTCCGAGGACCGGCCATCATCAATGCCACCGGGGCCCCTTTCACAAGAGGCCCTGGTGCGCCTGGTTTCACACACCGTTAGATCGTAAGATAGACTGTCGGAAGTAACAACGCTGTTCCTGAAGATGGATTTTACCGGTTGAATTCCACCCGGTAGGGCGCCTAGGCTATACCGAGTCAACTTCCGGCCCATCATTGCGCAAGAGGTCAGCCCTCGTGATGATCATTCAATCACACATTGCTTTTGCGTGAAGCATTTCCTGTCGGATGATACCCGCTATTTTGGCGGGTAGAGGAGGGTATGATGGCCGATCTGATTCGAACGGTCCAATATTTCAAGGTGCAGATTGCGGATAAACCCGGAGCATTAGCCGGTATGCTTGCTCCACTGCGTGAGACCGGAGTGAATCTGATAGCCGTGCACGCCTTTCCTCGGAATCGCCGCACACAGGTGGATGTGGTGCCGGAAGATCCCAGCGCGTTCAAGAATGTAGCGAAGGCGCATAAGTTGAAAATGCAGGGACCGAAAATGTGCTTGCTGGTGGACGGCGATGATCGCCCGGGAGCGCTGGCCGATCTGACTGATCGACTTGGTTCAGCCAAGATCAACATGATCGCGGTGACCGGCCTCTGTGCCGGCCAGGGACGCTTCGGCGCCATTCTATGGGTCAATCCGCGGGATGTGAAAAAGGCAGCCAAAGTCTTCGGCATCGGACTGAGTTAACCACGCACATTCGCTACCCCGGCAAGCGCGGCCTGTCCACATGGAGCGAAAAAGTGCCAGGAATCATTTCGCGTCCCTTGTCCGCGCGCGGCGTCTTGAAATGCCAGTATTTCGTCGGCCCTCTTTTGACATGATTCTTTCTCCAAAGTAGCCTGCCTTTGTTCCAGCGCACGGCTCTGTAGTCAATTCGTTAGACAGCTTCTAACTTTGTAGAGAGGGTTGGCCGATGTCTGAACATAAGATTTCGCTAGAGTGGAAGAGGGGCACGGAGGATTTTTCCTATGAGTCGTATACTCGAGACCATGTGTTGGTCTTTGAAGGTGGTGTTCGGGTTCCTGCCTCAGCCGCACCTGCCTACCGTGGAAATCCCGCGCACGTGAATCCTGAGGAAGGCCTCGTCGCGGCCTTGTCGAGCTGTCATATGCTGACCTTCCTGGCTGTGGCCGCCAAGAAACAGTTCGTCGTCGATCAGTACAGCGATCACGCCGTGGGACTGTTGGAAAAAAATCAGAAGGGAAAGCTTGCCATTACGCGGGTCATCTGCGTCTTCGGATTGTATTCGGAGGGTCGACTCATCCGACACCGGAGCAGATTACCGCGCTCCACGAGCGAGCCCATCGCGAATGCTTTATTGCCAACTCGGTGACCACAGACGTCACGGTCGAAGCAGGGTAACAAGGGCTAGTTGCCTTCGCACCACCCGCCGGCAGAAAAAGGTACCAAGACCCTTATCCGCCTCGTCTGCACCACCAGGCAGACCAACAGACCACATGAAAAAGACAGGCTGGCGGACTTTTTCAGCATCCTGCCAGTGAGGGATAAGGGGTGAAGGGTTGCAGGATTAATTGGAGAGGGAGAAAGCAATCATGGAGACAAGGCCGAAGTCGTACACGTATCACACCGCGGTCAAATGGACGGAGTAACGCAAGGGAGTTATCTCCTGTGCCGGTAAGCCGGATATCCAGGTTGCGACGCCGCCGGAGTTCAAGGGACACGAAGGCATCTGGTCGCCGGAGGATCTTTTCGTCGCATCCGCCAATATATGCCTCATGACGACGTTCCTTGCGGTGGCGGAGCGAGCAGGGTTGGCTTTTACCTCGTACGAGAGTATGGCCGAAGGGCGGCTGGAATTGGTCGATGGAAAGTTTCAGTTCACTACCATCACGTTGAAACCGACCATCACGCTCGTGACGAGCACTGATGCGACCAAAGCCAAGGAGTTGATCGAGAAAGCTGAGACGAACTGTCTGATTTCCAACTCCATGAAGGCGAGAGTCGGCTTGGAACCGACTATCCGGTAGCAGGATGTAGGGAATAGCTGGATGCTGAAAACGCCCGCCAGCAGCGTTCTCACCTCGAAAGCATCCTCAACGTAGCCCAGAGGCTACGCCTCCGGTACTTTCATCGGCTGCGGCCTTGCTGGACGAACGTTTTGAGCATCCTGCCGGGACGGTTCTCCTGTTGTCTCACACCTGCGGACCATCGACGTTCTGCTGAGCCGAAATGATTTTTCCGCAGCCTGCTACAGTGAGGCAACCCGAGAACTGTTGGTGGAATAAGCTGGAGAGTGCGTGATTCTGACGGGAGGGGAGCAGCCAGACCACCCTTAGTGCTCGCAGAACGCGCACGATAAGACTGTGCTCGCTCGATGCGCGCAGTGAAGGACAGCCTGGCCGCTCCGGCGAGAAAAGACGCCCGATCCCTTGCATTCAGCTTCTCGCTACTTGACCGGTCATGAAGAGAGCGATACAGTGCCTACCAATCGTATGAAACAGAAGGCTCCAGCGTTCGACAAACACTTTGATGCGCGAGAAGTTGCTTCCTATGGCGTCATGGAAGCCGCACATTATCTGCGCATTCCACGCACGACGATCCGAGATTGGGTCTCAGGCCGGCATTACCGCAGCAACACCGGCATGCGCTTCTCCAGACCAATCATCCAGGTGCCCGATCCAGCCGTGAAGTTGCTCTCCTTTATGAATCTTGTGGAGATTCACGTCCTGGATGCCATTCGCCGCAAGCATGAGATCCCATTAGAAAAAGTCAGAACCGCGATGAACTACCTCTCGAAGCAATTTCCTTCGAGACATCCCTTGGCCGATCAGGAATTCGACACCGATGGATTGAACCTCTTTATCAAGAAATTCAGTCAATTGATCAACATCTCTCAAGAAGGACAATTGGCCATCCAAGAAGTCCTCCAGGCGCACCTCCATCGAATCGAACGAGATCTCAAGGGCATCCCAGTCAGACTGTATCCGTTCACGCGGAAACGCGACCTCCAAGAAGAGCCCAGGGCCGTCGTGATTGATCCACAAGTATCCTTTGGCCGGCCTGTGCTGGCAGGCACCGGTATTCCAACGGCCGTGATCGCGGAACGCTATAAGGCCGGTGAATCCGTGGACGACTTGGCAGACGATTATGGACGGCGGCGGCTCGAAATCGAAGAAGCCATCAGGTGCGAACTCTCCGTCGAAGCGGCCTGAGACGCCCGTCTTCTTCCCCGATCGTTCTCCGGGGAAGAACCGTGTCGCCACAGCGCTCCGTCAGGCCGGTGCCACGCTCCACATCCACGACGACCACTTTCCTCCCGATGCCAAGGATGAAGACTGGCTCGCCGAGGCCGGGCAGCGCGGCTGGATTGTCCTGACCAAAGACCATCGCATCCGGTATCGACATGTTGAACGGCTGGCGCTCATGAAAGCAGGCGTAGCGGCATTTATCCTGACATCAGGCGATCTGCAAGGCGAAGAAATGGCAGAGATCTTCGTGAAGGCACTCCCCCGCATCACCCGGTTTCTTAAGAACCACACGAAACCGTTCATCGCCAAGGTCGCAAGGGACGGCTCAATCTCGCTGCTCTTTCAATAAGTCAGAGCCATCCGCTTGCGAGCGAATCGCAATTCTTCACGGAATGCGCGGTCTCAGAAGGGGAGGTGCGAGGGTGGGGGAATCTTTCTTTGCTCCCGGAGCGCGCGCCCTCAGAAGGGCCTCGCTCGACGGCCGCAGTTGAAAGCTTCCCGCACCCTCGCTTTGTTGGTGAAGTGAGAGAAAACAAGCGAGCTCAGAGGGGACATGAGAGGGCAAAAAACTAGATGCGGTCCTGTGCTCGCGCAACGCGCGGTCTGAGAAGACCCTCGTTGGACGCGCGCAGTGGAAGATCAATCAGCCCCATCCCTGAGAGATAACGACGAGCTTGGAGGGAGCACTATAGAAACGTGGTCGCTCGATGCGCCAGTAAAGGACAGTTTCGGCCACTCCTCTAGGCAGAAAAGCAAGAAGAGACCGTATCTTGCATTTTCAGAAGATTGGGCCTATTTTCACCAAGAAACAGTACGGCATGTGGAGGCAGTATGAAAGGCATCGATTTCGTCACGAACAAGAGTGGGAATAAGACCGCGGTGCTCATTGACCTCAAGCGGCATGGGCAACTGTGGGAAGACTTCTACGACAGTGTCGTTGCCAGGAACCGTGTTCGCGAGCCGCGCGAGTCCCTTGACGCGGTCAAAGACCGTCTGCGCCGTCTAGGCAAGTTACGTAGCTGAATACCGGATCACCTTTGCTCGCTCTGCCCGACATGAGTTTGAGGTTCTCGATCCTTCGGTCATTCGCCGTATCCTTCCCAAGATAGAATCTCTTGCAACGCACCCTCGTCCACACGGTTCCCGCAAGTTGACCGGAGCAAAGAATCTCTGGCGTATCCGCATCGGCGACTATCGTGTGATCTACTCGATCTTCGACAACGAAGGACGCATCGATATCACGGCAGTGCGGCATCGCAGAGAAGCCTACGAATAAGAACCGCAAAAAACCGGCCCGAATCGCCTCGCTGGTTGCGGATCATTGACTGAAATAGGCGAGAAGATGCGGCTAAGCGTGCCCGCCTGGAGTCAAGTTGTACGGTGAGTGTATTCCCTCCATGGAACATGATGGGAGACAGGCACCGCTCGGAAGCGGAGGCAGTCCCCGCACCGCTACAGTTCACGGCCATTACGTTGGAATTTTCCATGCGGTAGCAGGATGCTGAAAAAGTCTGCCAGCGCTCTCAAGCGCGTGACGGGCAAGCCTTGCGAGACAGGCGTGAAAGGTGCGATCAGAAGTTCGGGGTTCGAAGCTCCGAAAACCTCGAACTTCGGACCTCGAACCCTCGCCCGCCTCGCCAGTCGCGCTTGTCCCACCTGCTCTGTGCCCCTGCCCGAGATGTGCAGGCCATCGAAGGTCTGCCGTGTCTAAATAGTTTTTCCGCAGCCTGTGAGTGTCTCCTCTCTGTAGCGTCTTGCTACAGTGACCAGATGCTCGGCGGGGTCTTTCTCGCCACTTTCGACGATCTGGCGGTGCCGCTTCCGAGCCCATTCTCCTAACGCATTGTTTGTGCGGAGGTTTAGCCGCACACATTTCCACGCCCACATGGCATCTCACTCGCAAGGACACTTAATGGGTGAGAAGGCAGGAAGGCCTATTTATGGAGGCGACGTGATGAAAGTTGTACTGGTCGGGATCGCCCTGTTGGCGTTTGCCGGGGGAGCAAGCCTGAAGGACTTGAACGTGTCTCAACCGGAACGAGATGTGCTCAGTGGCAAAGTCATCTATTCGACGATATGCATCCGTTGTCATGGGGTCGACGGGAAGGGAGATGGGCAGATGAAGTTTACTCCTCCGGTCGCCGACCTCACGTCTCCGGCGGTTCAAGAGAAGCTGGATGCGAGGTTGTTTAAGAGCGTGCATGACGGCAAGCCGAATACCGCGATGGGAGCTTGGAGGGAAGCACTCTCAGACGACGAGATTTGGGATGCGCTCGCCTATGTTCGAACGTTGGCTCCCGAACAAGCTGGCGGCATGGGCAGCGGGCTCCGATGAGATCGACGCTCTGTTGGATTACGTTGGGGCTGTGGATCGTGACGATTGGGGTTGCCGGATGGTTTTTTGTGCAGGGGTGGACGACGCAGGGCATAGATGGACGGATGCAAATCGTGTTGGCACCGACGGAGCGAGACCTGATCCTGGGCGAGATGCGGATGCTCCTGAAGGCGGTCCATGGCGTGGTCACAGGTCTGGCCGGCCAGGATCAGGAGGCGGATCGAGCGCAGATGGAACAGGCGGCCCGCGCGGCGGGAATGGGCATGGCTGCGGACGTGAACCCGGCGCTTATGGCGAAGCTGCCGCTGCCGTTCAAGCAAATGGGCATGTCGATCCACAAAGACATGGATGCTCTCGCGGACGCGATCGTTCGTAAAGAGACGCCTCAACAAATTCTTCAACGGTTATCGAGCATGACCGCCCGCTGCACGACGTGCCATGATTTGTATCGATTCTCAGCGGAGCGTTAAACGTCAAACGTGAATCGTAAGACGTGAAACGTGAAAGATGAAACGCCAAACGTGAAACGCGAGAAGCGCGACGGAAAAAACATAAATCCTTCCTGACCCGTGCGGCTCACACAGAGCTCGGGATCGGAGCCTTTGCCGGGTTGCCTTTGGTAGGAACCGGTAATGCATTAGTTAACGGCCGAGTGGTTGAACGTGCGCAAGACGGGTTGATGTAGCCGGCGGTGAGGGCTCCTAATGGCCATTAGCGAGTCCATCTACGAGCGGGCAGCTATGAATGCACTGGGGATTATGAAGTTGGAAGAAAGACGTGAGGCATGAGGAATTTAGGAGGGCACGATGATCTTTGAACAGCTTAATCCTCATGCCTGCCGGNCCTATCTGNTCGGCGATGAGAAGAGCCGTGAGGCTGTTCTCGTCGATCCGGTTCTGGANCATGTCNAGGACTANCTGAAGACNCTGGANCAGCGAAAACTTAAACTGACACATGTGATCGATACGCATACCCATGCGGATCATCTCTCGGGCGGCGCCGCGCTCAAGGATGAAGCTGGCTGTCAATACGTCATGCACCAAAAGGCCCCGGCCCGCTGCGTCACCTTTCATCTGACGGATGGGTTCGAGTGTCGTCTCGGCAATATCCCGGTGAAGGTGATGAGCACGCCGGGGCATACGAAAGACAGCATCGCGCTCGTGTTGGAGGATCGTATTCTGACCGGAGATGTCCTGTTTTTGGACGATGCCGGAGCCGGCCGCACGGATCTGCCAGGGGGCGATCCAGGCGAGCATTGGGACAGCATGCAGCGAGTGCTCGGCTTGCCAGATCTTCTCATCGTATATCCGGCCCACGAGTACCGAGGCCGTCAGCCGTCGAGTGTGAAAGATCAAAAACTCCGCAATCCCAATTTGAAACCCCGCACCAGGCAGGAGTACATCGACTTTCTGCAAGGGTTGAAACTTGGGCCGGCGGACTGGATGAAAGACGTGCTCAAAGCCAACTACGCATGCGCGCGCGATCCCAAAGCCGCCTGGATACCTGTGGATGTGCCGGCTTGCGAAGTCAAGGGCACGATGGCTCTTGGCGCTAACGATCAACTGGTGGCTGGCATACCGGCGGAAGAAGTGAAGCGAGAATTAGAAGCTGGGACTCGTCTGTTTGTACTCGATGTGCGGGACCCTCACGAACTGAATGAGGAACTTGGCCACATCACAGGGGCGACGAACATCCCGGTCACCAAGCTGGCTCATCGGCTGGCGGAACTGGAGCCGTATCGCGACCGAGAGATCATTACTGTCTGCAAATCGGGAGGGCGCGCCCATACTGCCGCACAGATACTCATGCAAGCAGGCTTCCTCAAGGTACATGTGATGATGGGCGGGATGTCGGGGTGGAAGCAGGCGGGGTTTCCGGCCAAGGCCTGAAGCGTATCCTGCGAACGACGAGTGGTGACGGATATTAAACGTGAAATGCCTGAAGACCGTAAATCGTCGTTGGACAGGCTCCCTGATTCAGCAGCGACCGTGATGGCAGGGGAAACCGCTATTTCTTCAGACTGCCAGGCCATTGGCGGTGCACAATGCCACAGGGAGAAGGGCGATGGGCAAGGGATCATGGGGGTTCGTTGGTTCTACCCCAGAGGAACTTCCTCTGTGGCAAGACGATGAAAGACCTTTCTGACGGACAATTATCTGGATCATCAAGAACGGCTCGCCTGGGATTGGCATGAGGGCGTTCACTGGCCTACCGGATGAGGAAATCTAGCGGATGATTCAGATATATATGTTAGCTGGCGCGTTGAGGGTGGCATACACCCTTTAACAAGTAACTATAGGAGGTACGTGATGAATGTGAGGCGATCATTGTGCGGAGGGATGATCATCATTGGAAGCATGGCGCTCTTGGCGGGATGTGCCGGCTATCACACGGGAAAGCTGGACAACAAACTGTATGCGAAGGCGGTCCTCGCCGGTCCCGGCATTACGGGAGAGGCACATCTCTACGAGGAGTACGAAGGGCGCGTCAGGATCAAGCTGAGGCTCGACGGCACGCCGGACAGCAAGTTGAAGCCGGGACGCCATGCGATCCATATTCATGAGGCCGGTAGCTGCGAGCCTTTCTCGGCGGCCAAGGGGCACTTTGACGGGAATATCGATCCCCAGGTCAATCCAGAGGCGAATGTGAGCCCCGGATTGGGCAATCATCCATACCATCTCGGAGACTTGCCGGCCCTCATGGTTGATGAGAATCGCAAAGGGTCGGTCTACACGATCACGAGCCGGGTGACCCTATCGGAGGGGCTCAACACCCTGTTCGATACGGACGGGAGCGCCTTCATCATCCATGAGTTCGACGATAAGTATCTGCCGGACCCGCTGACAAAGGATGCGCCTGGTGGGCCCCGCATCGCGTGCGGCGTGATCGTGAAAGAATAGGCGCGTGGATGCCCACCCCGCTTGGGTCATTGGATCTGGTGCGTTCATTGGCCTGGCGCTTGGCGCCACCGGCGGGGGCGGTTCACTCCTGGCAATCCCGCTGCTGGTGTACGTACTGGGAGTGAAGGTGCAGTCCGCTGCCGCCATCTCGCTGGTGGTGGTGGCGGTCTCCGCGTTGCTCGGCGTGTATCAACGAAGAGAGTCCGGTGCGGTGAAGGTGAAAGCGGCCCTGATCTTCAGCGCGACCGGGGCAGTCGGCGCGTGGGGCGGCGCTTACGGCCATCGGTTCGTGCGGGAGGAAACGGTGCTCATTTTGTTCAGTCTCTTGATGATCGTCGCGGCCTGGCAAATGTGGCGGCAGAGCGGGCATCGGCAGGAGCGTTCTTCAGCAGAAAGTTGCGCCGAACAGTTCCCCCGTTCCTGCTGGATCAAGGTTTCGCTGATCGGTGCGGCTGTCGGTCTCTTGACGGGATTCTTCGGAGTTGGCGGTGGTTTTGTGATCGTGCCGGCGCTCGCGCTGGTGCTGGGGTTTCCCATGAGGATGGCCGTGAGTACCTCCCTGTTGATCATCGCGCTCGTCGCCGTCGGAGGGCTTGTTGGCCATCTGCAGACGGGACAGATTGATTGGCCTCTCGCCGGCCTCTTGTTGCTGGGCAGCACCGTGGGTATGACCGGGGGATCGTGGATCGTTCAACGGGTCACGCCTGCAACGTTGACGAAGAGTTTCGTAGCCGTCGCAATCGGGGTCGCCATCGTCATATTCATTCATAATGGCATGAAACTGTTCGGGGGGAACGTCTGATCTGTCTGTCATAGGCCATGTCAGAGAAGGCGTAAATGGCATCTGAAATATTTTTGAGATCCTCAAGATTTCTCATTCGGCTCCATCGGTCTGAATCTACTCCTGGAAATCTTTTCCTGTCGCATCCCGCAACAATGATGTGACAGGAGAGGTGTTGGCTGGTCCGGCTCCTCGTGCACTAGATCGCTTGCCGACAACAATCGAAGAAGGACGGTTGCCCATCATCTACAAAGAGTTCAAGCCCGGATAGACCAGATCAACCAGATGGACCAGAGAAACCAGACAGACCGAACAGACCAAACGAACAAGACAGTCTGACGGACTTTTTCGGCATCCTAGTAAGGTGGGTCAATCAAGCGAAAGGCCTTATGGCTGAACAACAGGGCACGCAGGCGACGAGAAGTCTGTGCGATCAACTGCAGATCACAGCGGCGGAGCTGCAGACCAGGCTAGCGTTTCTCTCCTTTGGTGAACAAGACGGGCGGAATCTCGTCGAGATCCGCGGCGTGATCTCTTCCGGGATCGACGAGCTAATCGGAGAATTCTACGACCACTTACTGCAATTCGAGGAATTGCGCGAGATCTTGTCCGACCCGAAGCTCGTGGAGCGACTCAAGGGGTCGCAGCGCCAGTACTTGCTCAGCCTTGGGCAATTCG
>SPAX01000044.1 GCA_005239475.1 Nitrospira sp.
CCCCGACCTGGTAGGTGTTGTTATGGTCGGCGCCCTCGATGACATAGAAGGATTTGGGTGGCTTGGCTATCTCAAAGACCTGCCGACCCAATTCGAGCGGGATGATGTCGTCTTTGCCGCCGTGTATGATCAGCTTCGGCAGCATGAGACGCGGAAGGCGATCGACCAATTTGAAGTCTGCCCCAAGCAGCCAATGGACCGGCACCCCACCGTAATGGAACTTGGCCACCGCTTCGATCGATGGAAACGCCGATTCCAGAATCAGCCCCGCAGCAGGCTTCTGCACGGCAAGTTCCCCTGCCACAGCCGCACCGAGCGAGCGCCCAAAGATCACGATCCGCTCAGGTTGGATCATGTGAATTCGCGTGAGATAATCGTGCGCCCCGAGCGCATCCTGATAGAGCCCCTCCTCAGACGGTCGCCCCTGGCTCCGACCATAGCCACGATAGTCGAAAATAAAAACAGACAATCCGATCCGGTAGAGTTCGCGCAGATTCTCCAGCCGGTTGATGATATTGCCCGCATTCCCATGACACCACAAGATCACGGCTGATGTGGCGCGGTTCTCCACATACCAGCCAAAGAGCTTGGCCCCATCGGCTGCTGTGAACCAGACGTCTTCCAGCGGCAAGCCGCTGCGGGCCTTCCAGTCCAGATCCTTCCAGGGATCTGGGTGATAGACGAAGAATTGATCGAGGAGGCTCACGGAGAAAGAATAGCCGAACCTATCAAGAGAAGGAAGGGCGAGATTGTTGCAGGGGTAATACTTCCAGTTCGATGGACTAACGTAATAATTCGCTTGTCAGAAATCCGCGATTCTTCTATAAGGCATTCTTACCATTCTCTGCCAACGCCCCTGCGCAGCGTTGACGGAAAGAGACCACAATGACACTCAGGATTGTAACGACAGTGTTGGGACTCTATGCGATTTTGCTTCTGTCTGGCTGCTCGATCATTATGGCTGCCAGTGGACAGAAGGAACCTAACTTTAACTACATTACGGTTGGGGCGCCTCAAAACCAAGTGGAGGCAGAGTTTGGCCACCCCACAGTCTCGATTGCGTTGGCTGACGGGAAACAGGAGGCCACATATCAGTACGAGATGGGCAATTCGCCTAATCCAGGGCGGGCAACCATGTGGGGCTATGCCTGGTTGACCATCATCGGAATCTTGGGGGAACCGATTTACTCACTGATCGAGCTCAATATGGGGCACGACGAAGAAACTCGAATTGTGTATGGGGCGGACGGTAAAGTTCTCGAAATACACGGTTATACCCCGCCACCCATTTCAAAAGTTGTCATTGAATCGGATGAAGCACAGGAAAAGTATATTGAGCGCCGCCGAAACCCTCAGCCAGTTCCTACGGAACAGACGAGTTCCCCCAGTCCTCAGTAACGGCCGGTCTGCTCAATCTTTTCAGGAGTCTGGGTCAGAAATATGCCTGCACCGAAAACATGACGTCGTTATCGTAGTCGCGGTGGTTGTAGTCAAGCCGTAGGGCAAGATTCTGGAGCAACGTGACCCGCTGGCCGACAGTCCAACGGAAGTCGTCGCCCTTTTCCCCCAAGGCATAACGAAGATAGGTCCCCGATATAAGCATTTTCCACCGCTCCGTGAGATCCGTCAGCATGCCGACCGTGCCGCCGCCGCCGATCCGATGACGCTCTTCGTAGGCGTGGCTATAGTTAGCCTCGACCTCGGCAAAGGCAAAAAAGACTTGGTGTACAAGCCAACGATTTTCGACCGACGCTCCGATTCCTCCGTTCATCACTCCATTGCTGCATAGCTGACATCCCCGGTGCTTGATCGTCTGCATGCCGACGTTGATCTTCCACGACGGCGCGTGAAACACCGAATCCATCGGAGAGAGCGAGACGACATTGGCCAGCGTGGCACGCTCCAATCTCGTTTGATTATGCCGGTTATACGTCCGCATCGTCACCGAGGCGATCTCAATCTGCGCGTTCGGAGTGTATCCGATTTCGGGATCGAGCAGGTCGTGATACCCCGCGCGTATCGTCTGCTCTTCAAACGCACTGTTGTTTCGCCAACCTGCGCCCACGCTGACTCGTGAGGTGTTGTGACCCAGCTCAGGCTGTTTGGCGAACGGTTCGACCAGAAATTCTTCCGAGGGCAATCTGATTTCGCTTCGGGCGGCAAGAATGTCGCGGTGCCGTTTTTTCAGTTCAGGTGGCGGGTCGTCGGTTGTATCGATTCGATACCGAAGGTAGTCGGAGGCGAGATCGAGAAGGAAGGTTTGTCGCATAGGCGCCAACCGACTCAATGCCGCTGATTTCAACTCGCCGATATCCTTTGTGAGCCGATGAGCAATCTCCCGTTCCTCCGAGGGCAGGGACTCACGCTTCCGCCGGATCACGTTGCTGCGGGAAGGTCGATAGGCGATACCAGAAACCAGTCCCGGTTTCGATGCAATGAGCCTGACTGTGTCGGCAGGAACGGTCCAAAATAGAAACTCGTCGGTGAGATGCAGGGTGGGATCGGCATAATCGAGCAGCGCCAGAAGATGATAGGAGCAGTTCTCTTTGAAAAAGAAATAGTCAAAGGAGGCATTCCCGAGTTCCCACGCGTGCATCAGCAACCGCCTTACTTGATCCTCCGTGAAATTAAGGCGATATTCCCAGATATCCCGATTTTCGATGTCTCGATACTCCTGCACCTTCAAGTAGTAGGGAATCGTCGAGAAGTATCCGCGGTACCCGCCGAAAATTCCCCGGATCGGATAGGCCATGCCAGCGTCGGGAGGCACATCGGCCGCGTAATTAATCGTGTAGGCCAGGATCCTGGTGCTATCGGTTTGGCCCCGTTGATCGACCCGAAGCAACGTATGCCCAAACATCGAGGCGGGATTGTTCAGGAAGGCGGAAGGGAAAATGAGTGTGATCGATTGGGCTTCAAAATCGGCGAACCACCGCTCGAACCGCTCACAGGCCATCGGCGCGAGGCGGGTCTCGTCGAAGTGTAATTGATTCCGTAGCCACTCATACCGCGCGATAAACGCACATTGAGCCGGCTGCTTCGAGCGTCCAACGAGCTCATCGGAGAAGAACTGCTTCAGCGTTGTGTCGAGTTCTGCCTGTGGATTGGTTTTCCCATCGGGTGACATGAAAAATCCCTGGTCGTCCTGCTCGCTGGTATGTCCGCCAAACAGATCCTTTCGGTAGTGGAGCAGAAGATGCCATTCTCGCTCGCTGGCGAGCTTGGCCTGCGCACCCTTATTGATCAGTTCGGCAAGGTAGGCATTCTCGGGAGGCTCATCAGCATCAACCGGCAAAGCTGGAGCGAGAAGCAGCGTGAACAGAAGTAGGACGATGTACAAGCGGCGGGTCAGAAAGACATGGGGCTTCGACGTTGAAGTCGAAGCCCCATGCTGGTTGTTAGCGAGTCGAAACCTGGGCAAGGACTGGATGCGTGGCAATTGCGTCGTTGATCGCTTTCACCATCGCGACCGGTGAGGCTTCACCTGTCTTGACCAAGGAGGTGTACCGCTCCTGAGTCATGGCAAAGAACGCCGCCTGATGCTCGGCCGGCACACCCATCAAGGTGGCGAGCGACGCGAGATGCTCGCCCTGGCCCTGCGCCATTTCCTGAGACAGGTTCTCAAAGTTGAGCTGAGCAAACATCGTCGTCTTATGCTCGGACATTACCTTCCCATCGTTCGTACAGCCTGAGGTCCCCGTGCTGATCCCGAACGTCTGACTGCCGAACGTGCCGTTGGTGGTGGCCATCAAGACCTGCGGCGCGATGTTCTTCTGGTGCGCATAATCACCCCAGGCGAGCTTGCCCAGCCCGCAGCCAGGGCCGGTGTCTGGATTGGCCGCCGCCATTGCGAAGCCTGCCTGCATGCCAAAGAGCACCGCGACCGATAGCATAATCACTTTCTTCGACATAAGTCCTCCTCCTTGTATGAGTGGATAACCCTCCGTTGGTGTACGACGCAACGGTCGCGTTATAGATAGCCGAAAAAGAAAATTTTGTCGAGAAAAATTACTTATGGCCTCTCCGCGACACCGGCTAACAATGGATGTCCAACCGCCGCTTCTTGGATTGCCTTGATGACTGAGAGCGGCGAATCTTCGCCCCTCTCCATTAAGATTCGATACCGGTCCTGTGCCAGAGAAAAGAATGCCGGCTGATGCTCAACGGGGACGCCCATCATCGTCGCCAGTGACGCAAGATGTTCGCCCTGCCCCCGCGCCATATCCTCAGAGAGGCTTTCAAACGTCGCGGCGATAAACATGTCGGACTTGCGGGCGGCCATCACCTGCCCGTCGTTCGTACAGCCCGATGTCCCGAAGCTGATCCCGAACGTCTGGCTGCCGAACGTGCCGTTGGTGGTGGCCATCATCACTTGTGGAGCGATATTTTTCTGATGCTTGTAGTCCGACCACGCGAGCTTACCCAAACCACAGCCAGGGCCATTGTCCGTATTCGCGGCCAACACGGACCCGACGGGAAGCCCGACTAACAACAAAGCCAGTTGAATCTGTACGAAAGTTCTCATCCATTCCTCCTTCTGCCTAATCGGCACACGTGTTATACCTCATCTCGACGAAACTGCCTCCTACCTCCGTCCAGGATTTTTCCTGGGCTCTTCCTGCTCGGATTTTTCTTCAGCCCAATATGCCTGGGTTTAATCTTTTCGTCTATCATTGCTAGAGTCCCGACTGCCCGTGGCAGCCTGAATCGCTTCGGTCCCGCTGATCCTGGATTGAAGAGCAGCGTATTGCCTAGCCATTCCCTCTTCGGCTGGTGCGTGTGGCCAAAGACGCAGATGTCAGGTCGTTCGCGATCCAAAAAGGCTCGCCCGTCCTTCATCAACTTCCCGCCTTCATACAGAATATGACGGATGGCGATGCGGTGGCCTGCCAGCTCGATCACGGCCTCGGACGGAAATCCGCTCTGTTCATCATCGTCGACGTTGCCCCAGCCCGCATGATTCATGAAGTTTCTGCTGCAAGCGCGGATACGCGGCTGTGACGGGCAGTCTCGCCGTTCAGCCCTTCGACATACTGCACGAGTATGCCTCAGGGCTTCACGCCTCCGGGTGCCCGTCTCGCTTCGCGTCTGCACGCTTTCGCGACGAACCTTCATGAATAATGCGGGCTAGACGCCGGTGACCGGCGCGATCTGCTCCAGCTGTTCAATCACGGATAGATCGCCGATGTCTCCGGCGTGGAGAATGTGATCGACGCCTCGGAAGTGTCGCCGGATGGCCGGATCAAACAGGCCATGGATGTCGGCAGTCACTCCGATCCGAATGGCTCTCCGTTGGTTCATGGGACGGCAACCGGCTGAGATCCGAGTGAAGCCTGCACCTGTTTCCAGTCGAACGTAAAGGGCTCCGGCGATTTCTTCGGCAGGGCAGCAAACTCCGCTTTTAATCGTTCGGCCCTGGCTGTGCTCATCGGATGCGTCGAGAGCCACTCCATCCGTCCCTCATCTTTCTCCGAGAGCCGTTCGAAAAACCGGATCATACCGGAGGGATCGATCTTTGCCCGCTGAAGTAGTTGCAATCCCGTCAAATCGGCCTCGGTCTCCTGCTCCCGGCCGAACTTAAGGGTGAGCAGTTCGACACCGAGCTGTTTCATCATCCCGACGAGGCCCTGTTGATCGCCAAGCACAATGGCCACCACCGTCAGCAGCCCAAGACTTTTCACGATCCGTTCAAGCCCATGCCGCTGCAGCACGTGGTTCAGCTCATGGCTCAGCACACCCGCCACTTCTTCGCCGCTTTCTGCTTTTTTCATGAGCCCGGTGAACACCACCACGTACCCGCCAGGCAACGCGAAGGCATTGACGACGTCGCTCTTCACCACAGCAACTTCGAACTTGTAGGGATTATTCGGAATCTGTTCAGTCAAACGTTGCGTCATCTCTCCCAGCGCTGTGACCGCGGGACCGTCTTTCATCACCTCCTGATGGGTAAGGAAATCCCGATAGGCCGATTCCCCCAGCTTTTGCTCCCACTCCACCGGAATCCTGCTCACGGCAAGCTCGACCAACAGATCGGCTCCGGACCAGAGGCCCAGCACCGTGGCCAGGATCACCCCGCCGACCAGGCCCCAGACGAGCCGGCGCCGGTGACGTACCTGACGCACCCGCTCTGCAGCTTGCGCAAACGGAAGACCGAGATGGTCGGGGACCGTTTCCCGAAAAGCCCGAATCACGTCAGGGCTCTTCAGATACAGCGTCCGTTCCCCTTGCGCGCTAGTCCATTTCACCACGAGATGGTCATGGTCGAGTCCGCCCGCCGAGAGGGTGAGCGCAGAAAACGGCACGACCTCTCGTGCGCCGTCGCCCCCCTCAGATTTGAAGGTGACCGTCAGCCCATCCCCATCAACCTGCACGGAACAAGGCGCACCGGCGGCAGGAAACTCGTCACCGAAACAGAGGGCATTGGAAGTCATAACGGGGCAACCGGGGTAACGGGACAACGGGGTAATGCTGCATGTGGCTTGTCACTCATTCGTCCATTCCTTTACCCCTTACCCCCATATCCCGCTATCCCCTTACTCGCTGACCGGGATGAACTGCCTGATCCACGCCCCGAAACTGCCCGGGTTCCGGCTTTGAATGTACACGAGTCCAGGCCCCCGGAACCGGCAGACAAACCCTTCGCCTGAGGTGAAGCTGGCGACCCAGCCAGAGGTGGCTTTTTCAATGTTGTAGGAGGTTGTGGTGGACCAAGCCACCAGGTGGCTATTGTCCACGATGTATTCCTGATCGGGCTTCAACTCGATCTTGTGAATGGCCCCGAAGCTGTTCAGAACAAGCGTCCCTTTCCCGCTGATTTTCAGAATGAAGAAACCCTCTCCGCCCAGCAATCCACGGCTCAGGCTCTGCATTTTGCTTTCGATGACGATCGTGTCGGCACCCGCGAGGAAGCCATCTTTCTGCACCATGTACTCGTTCACGCCATCGAGTTCCAAGATGACAATTTCGCCGGGCACCGTCGGAGCCAGCAACGCTTCGCCGGGGCCGCGGCTGGCGCGCAACGTCTGAAAGAAGAACTTCTCTCCCGTCAGGAACTTTCGCGACAGAGCTCCGAGAAGTCCGCCTTCCATCTTGCTTTCAATGTCGATGGTTGGTGAGCACGCCACCATCGCACCCGACTCAGCCTTGATATGCTCGCCCGCTGCCAGATCCACCCGCACCATCGGAAACGCACCTGGATAGAGTATCTCGCTTTTCATCTATTGAACCTCCTAACTGACGTAAGGGGTAAGGCGTTAGGCGATACAGACTGACATAGATCAAGGTCTCACAGCGACGCGTTTCACACCATTCGCTTTCTGATGACGGATCAAGCCACTGAGCATCTTGTCGATCCGCTCAACTTGTCTATCGAGCATTGTCCAACTATCCTGCGCAAGGTATCCCAGTCTCCTCGCAAGTTCGAGGTGAGTGTCTAATTCACTGAGTGATCCTTGTGCCATGTGGAGATAGTTGATGAATTCCTTTTTCGTTTGCCGACCAGCTCCCTCGGCAACGTTGCTGGGAACACTAGAAACAGCCCGCCTGATTTGATCAGTCAGACTGTATCGCTCCTCTCTCGGGAATGAATCGGTTACCTGGTAGATGGTTACAGCCAATTCCATCGCCGTATTCCAGAGATCCAATTTCTTGTGCGGCTTGTCCATGTCATGATCTCGTCCTGAAGTAACGCCTCACCCCTTACGCCTGACGCCTTGCGGCGTTTATCCTGCTACCCATCCGTAGGCCTTGTGGCTCGGCTCAGGTCCTTCTTCCAGATAGCTCATCCTGAGTTGTCCCAATACGTCCTGCGGCAACTCCTTCCGCTTCACCTTGGCATCGACGCCAAACACCAGCGCGGCGTTCAGTCCGAAGATTCGTTCCTTTACCTGGCGCGTGAGCGGCTGGTACCGATGCCGCTCGATCAGCTGATCCGGAATCTGGAACCGCCGAAAGGCTTCGATCTGCCATTGCGGCGTACCATACCAAATCGAGTCTGTTCCCCAGAGCACGTGATCGACGCCGAACGCGTCGATGATCTGCCCAAGCAAATGCGCGCAGACCGCCGGATGGGTCGTGACGAGCTGCGCAAAGGTCGAGCCGAGTTCCATATAGATATTTTTGATTCCGGACTGGGTCTGTTTCATGCGGCAGAACTCGGTGGTCCAGGGAATCTCACCCGTCTTCGCAAACACCTTATCCACCGTCGAGGTAGTTTTGAGCCCCGAGTGATAGACCAGGAAGTCGATGTCGGGGAAATCCTTGGCGGCCTTGATCAAATCCTTGGGATGGTTGTAGTCCGGCACTGGTCCCAGCGGCAGGCCCTTGTGAACACAGACGCGCTTAATGTTGAGCTTCCTGGCTTGCTCGAGCATAGGATAGGCGATCGTCTCATCGTCCATCCACCAGCCACGATCGAATCCCTTCGGACAAGAGCCGGTGTAACACTTCCACGCATCGACCTTGAGCGTCTCCGCCTGCATCGCCATGAAGTCCAAATCGGCGGCCCCCAGTTGGGGCGTGGCCAATCCATGCGCGAGCATTCGTTGGGACCGCGCAAGGCGATTGATTTCGTCGCGGATGTGCGCCATCTCGTTCGGCGGCACAACCGCTTCTTGCGGATAGGGTCCCGGCGGCGTGCTGATGAGGCCGATGGTGGTCTCGCTGTCGAGGAACACTTCTTTCACAAAATTCTTCCACGAAAGGTCGTCAATGGTGCCTCGATCGCCCGCAAGCTTCGGGTTGAGTCCTGCTTCCCGTATCCATCGTCTGAGCGACAGCAGCGCCTGCTTCGAGACGGCACCCTTTCGGTTGTCTTCGGCATCGGTCGGGTCGTAGTGCGCGCCGACGTAATGCATCTGCACATCGAAGATAAAATAGGACGCACCCTGCTGCTCGGCAAAGGCTTCCGTCTCGAAGAGTTCGACCTCGCCAATGTTGAAGAACCGTCCGAAGACGGAATTCATGGCCAGCAACGCGGCCGCCATCCCGCCCGTCGTTTTGAGAAAGTCTCTGCGGGTGAGACCTCGTCGAGCGGCGGTCCGTTCCACGAGCGCGATGGCAATCTGTTCGACGCGGGCTTGGTCCGTCGTCTGGCTGAAGGGAGCAAATTCTTCGTTCGACACGATCTGGGTCGGAATGGCGGATCGAAGGATAATTCCTTGTCTAGCCGAGGGAAGGTGAGGAAATGGTTTTGGTGAGGGCGCCATCGTGCCTATCCATCTGAACGGTGTGCGGTGATTCTGTGGAATACCACAGGCAGTGTCAAGCAACCAGAACGGGCGAAGGAATGAGAAATCTTTGATCGCGGAAGGATGCGGCTGGTTACTTGGACCGGCGGGTGGACACGGAGCGGCTGCTCTCGAGCACGACCGATTGAGTCGTGGGAATTGTTGCGACGACATCGCGCAGGGGATCACCTTCTTGATCTTTGCCGTCTTGCCCGACACTATACATCACACCCCTCTGCTGATTGACCAACATAGGAAGACCGGTAAAGGGATCGTAGTGGGTCTGTCCTGCCTTTGCGAGGCGTGTGAGCAGATTCTCCTCTTGTGGCCCTCGTTTGATCCAGACTTGCAGGCTCGCCAGACGAAGCCGTGCATCGGTCTCCACCATACGCCCAACATAGGGATCCCATGAGGGGAGTGGCTCGATTCCGATGATGTGCTCGATCGGATTCGCCACGTAGTCCACCGGGCTGACAGCGGGAGTCCGAATGAAACTGGATGGTTTCGGTAAGTTGGTGTAGCGTCCTTCCGCCACTGCCTTGCTCGCCGCCTCGTAATAGTCCGCATAAGCATTAGATCGCCGCTGCACGGGAAGGGGCATCGCCGCCGCCAGGGCAACGTGAAGAGGACGCTCGCCAACCTTGTCGTTCTTCAGGCTGGTCGTCACGGCCTTCGTCGCCCACGCGAGATGGCTCTGCATCGGCCATCGGAGAGACAGCTCGACCTGATCGAAGGGACGAACAATCTTGCCAAGTCGAGCGATCGCTGTCCCATCGAGGTCCTGACGGGTCAAGAGCCCGGATGCGATTGCGGCATCGTCCTGGACTGCCGTCGCTGCCAGCATCTTCACCATCAGCGTCTTCGACTGTCCCAGTACAGCGCGCCAGGATCCCATATCGGTCTCAAGTCGTCCGAGACCAGTACTGAGATCCTGCTCAAACCCTTCGGCAAGGTACAACCGATGGGCCAGCAGAATATGGGCACAGTTCGGGCTCAGGATGTGTCCGTATCCCACATCTTCAAACGGCATCGAAAGCCATTGTTGGTAGCGCCTGAGGGCAAGCGATTCTTGAGCCGCCCATGATCGTACAGCTGCCGCCTGCGACTTCAGCTGCGCCGCCGGGTCGGCACTGGTGAACCATCCATTGACCACGTTGGCGGAAGCCCCTGTCGTCGTCCCTTTCCCCTCGTCACCGAGCATGCAGGCGCTCGCAGCTTGGAGATCGCTCCCTTCCACCTTGCGTTCATAACCCGCTTGGAGCGGATCCTGATCCGCAGAAACGTCGAAGCCGAGCAGCAAGAAATACCCGTTTTTTCTTGAATCAATGAGTGACTGTGGAGGACTCGTTGTCAGGCTGTGATAGACCGACGACGGGGGAGCTTCCATCACGATCCAGGCCAGTCCAACCGCCCCGATGCCGACCGCCACCAGCACAACACAGAAGAGTGCCAACCCCACACACAACAAGACAATTGATCGGGTCGTCGAAAAACAGGACCCGATAAACGACGAGATGCCAATGCGGGCCCGAGCCGCTCGCGCGGCAAACCGAGGGCGCGGTCGTGGCGACGCCAAACGCTCCTGCGTGCGAACCGGGCTTTTCTCTCCTATTGAATCAAAAAGAACATCAACAGCCGACGCAGCGACCGAGCGCGCAGGTTCTGGCGTCGAGTAAGTGGATTCGGTGGCGGAATCCTGCCACGTTGCGGGAGACGAGGGGGGATGATTCACAAAGGTGATTGCTTCACTCGCCCGAACCCATTCCGGTCTCGTATCTTCCTCAAGAACAACCTTTTCCACGACAGGGGCCACCGCTTCAACGACAGGGGCTACCGTCTCCGAGGGAGCCGAATCCCATCCACCACTTCGCGACAGCTCAGCGACCGATTCAGGAGATTCCTCCACCAGCGGTAACGGGGCCGGCGGAACGACTGGAGCCTCCCCCTTCTCCTTATCCCAATTTCGTGTCTTATCAGACGGACGCTGTGGCTGAACCTCGGCTTCGCCAGTGCTCCAATGCGACAGTGTATCCATCGAGGTAGGAGATGCCGATGGCGCATCACTTGGCGCTGCGGGAAGCGGAGGAACCGTGGCGGCCTTCAACAGGGTAAAGGGTTTTTCATGGTGCTCTGTGGAAACCGGTTCAGGTGCAGGCGGTGCTTCCGAGAGCACCGCTGAACGTGAAGGCTCCGGAACGGAGGCTTCCGGAGACGGCGCCACGGGCTGCAACTCCGTAAAAGACGGGAACAAAATGGGTTCAGATTCACGAGCGGGTTCGACCGGCTCTGACAGAGGCGGCACTAGAAGCTCTACCTTGAAGGAACTCGGAGTGTCGCCCGAAAGAGTCGGTGGCTCCTCTGGCCGCGAGGGTTCTTCCTGAAAAAGAACCGCAGCTGGCTGTGGCAGATCGGACTCTCTGGTCGCATCTGCTTCTACGATCGATGCGGTCTCTCCACTCAAGGTCGAAAGAGGAGCCGCTGGCAACGGCTCGGGATCACTGAATGAGACGGGCGGTTCTGGAGTTGATGNAATNGTNGGGGAAGAGATCTCTGCTTCTGGCACTGGTTCTGGTTGAACTGATTCCAGTCCCCTCGCATCCTGTACAATCGCANCCGGCTTGGAAGATGCGGCAGGCACACTCGACGACGAAGTTCCTAGNCCAAACTTCCATNCGCCGTCGAAGACGGTGTTCCATGAAAATGGAACCGNGGATGAGGAATCAACGGCGGACGGGGTCGGGGCTTCGGGCTCTGGAAGTACCTCGGGAATCGTTGACGGCTCCGCCGCAAAGATCGATTCACTAGGCTCCGTCAGATCTGGCACAGGAACTGGACTCGACAACTGATCTGATACAAATTCAGGCTGAGTGGTAGCGGACTGGGCAAGAACCGATTCACTGCCCAATAGTGGTGCTCCCTCCGATTGAGTGAACGGAGCCGTCGACGGGGCCGCTTCCTCAATCTTGATGGTGGAGTTCTCTAACTGTTCCCAGGGCATNGGAGAAGATAAACCCAGCGATCCGACGGAAGAGGNGATGACACTCCCCACCTCCGCTGTNCGCTCCTCTGAGGAGCTTGGGGTAAGTCCTTCATCCACAAAGGGCGAACATTCGACAATCGGATTCCCCATCCCATCATCACGATGTCCACTCGACGGAAACGGCGACTCGGCCACTATCGATGGCAACAAATCCTGATCGAGGGGATGGGCCTCCTGGATTGGCCCGGTAGATTCAGCCGGCGGAATCTCCAGTTCCTGTGGAGCCAAACCGACCGGTGCCGGGTCTATCAGAACGTCCGGAACATCGAGCGATTCGATGACGGCATTTGACGAAGTGGGTGGTGAAGCCTCGGGACTCGGGGAAGCCCCATCAAACTGTTCCCACGGCATCACTTCAGAAGCCTTGGATTCTTCAATGGCGGAAAGGATTTTGTCCTGGGGCTGCGAGGCATCGACTTCCAATGAAGTCCCTGCGGCAGGAGCCACGGGAGGAGGCCCGAGAAACTCACCGGTTTGAATGTCGAAGAGAGAGGCAAACTGAAAGGCCACAGAGCTGACCGGCGCAAGCTCTCTCACCTTCGCGTAGAGCTCAGCGGGTTTCTTAGGATTTTCAGAGTCTGGACCCTCGATGAGAATGTCAATTGCCTTACCCAATTCTGCCACCGCGGCCACCGCATCTCCCTTTTCCTCGTACACATGGGCCAAGAGTTCGAGGAATGGGACGCAACGAGGCCCGGCAGCCAAGTATTCGCGCAACAAGGATTCGGCCAACCAGAAGTCTTGTCGCCCGATCGCTTCATTGGCGAGGGACTCAAATGCTTGCCGAGCCGTGGCAAGACTACCTAGTCGTAGATGCAGCGTGGCAAAGAGCCGACGAGCTTCCGTGTTGTGAGGATCAAGTGAGAGCAACTCTTTCAACGCAGCGGACGACCGGTCGTACTTGCCGGTGTTCATGTGGGTGATGGCTTCCTCAAGAAGCGCGCTTTTCTTGCTGTAGCCGACAACGCCCCGTTTATGCACACGGGAGGGAGTCTTTTTGTCAGCTTTTTGAGGGGGTTTCTTGTCGGTCCGCACGTTATAACCTTAGCAGATCATCGAAAGATGCGAAGTTGTTCCCCTGGCCACTTTGCACCAGATTTCACTTCCGTTCTGTTTCTCACGATCTTGAAGGGAGGCAAACTGGACGGAGAAATGCAATCCTAGTGCCATTATGGTCTTCACCGTGGATTTAAATACCCTTGGTTATTAAGGTGTTAGGCGAGCCCCTCCTTCTCCTTTCTCTCGATCATTTTTCAAAAATGAACAAGCCCGTCAAGAATCGCCGTCGAGAAAGTCTTCTCTTGGAACACTACGGGGAGACTCCAAACAAATGGCCTGGTCCTTTCTGCGGGAGCCCGCGGAGCACGAACCAGGGGTGTGTAGGCAAGGGAGTGTCCCCGAACAGGATGCGAGCAACCAAACGACAGGCCCGGCCGTCTGATCGCGGGAATCTGGTGCGAATCGGTAGTGGCAGTCGCAGCTCTCATGCAGCAGCCACGCTAGTCTGGTTGTGTCAATGACGAGCCTTATGGTACCGTTCTCTACTCCTATCTTCTCTTCATGCTCGACGTGGTCCGAGGGATAATCGGTCCCACCGCATACATTGTTTGGGAATCATGGATTTTTTCTCTTTCGGACCATTGATGTGGATCAGGCAGGCCTCTCTCGTCTGTCTGCTGACAGTGGTGAGTGGATTCCTGCTTCCCCTCACCCCTCGGGCTGAATCTGGAGGAAGCTCCTCCGGACGCATCTCCCTCGACTTCAATGATGTCGAACTCTCTGTTTTTGTTCGTTTCATCAGCGAGTTGACCGGTAAGAACTTTGTCTTGGACGATGTCGTCAAGAAAGCCGGGGGGAAAATCAGTGTGTATTCCCCTACCAAAGTCACGCGTGACCAAGCGTACAGCATGTTCGTGGCGGCGCTCGAAGTCAGTCGTCTCGGAGTCATCTCGAAGGGTAACGTCCATCAAATCGTGGCGATGGGGGACCTTCCTCCGGAACGAGGGGCATTCGTCTACAAACTCAAACACGCCAATGCGACCGACCTTGCCGCCATCCTGACCAATCTCGTCGCCCGATCTCAGACCGTGGCACAAACGGCGCCAGGCGCACGTCCACCGTTCAGGCCCTTGAGCGAATTCGAAGCCCCCGTCCAGGTCTTTGCGGACAAGGCCACGAACTCGATCATCATTAGTTCGACCAAACACGCCTACACCAAGTTGCAGTCCGTGATTCGAGACCTGGATACCCGCCGGAAGCAGGTCTTTGTTGAGGCCGTCATCTTGGAGGTACAGGTCGATCGGCTCAGACAGATTGGGAGCGACCCTGTTCAGGTGATCGGTTCTGGCAGGAGCGGTTCACTGCAAGGCATTGCCGGACTTAATAGCGCACCAGAAAATTTGGCAACCATCGCGCAGGCCATCAGTGGGGTCGCTGCTGGCGGTGCAACTGGAGGAGCGGCGACGGTGCTCAATACCGTCAACGTACGTGCGTTCTTGCAGCTATTGATGAGCCTGACAGACACCAACGTCCTGTCGACACCTCAAGTACTCGCAGCCGATAACCAAAAGGCCAAGATCGTCGTGGGCGAAAATCGTCCATTCCCAACCGGCCAGGCCCAGGGCATCACGGGTGGTACCCTGGTCACGATCGAACGAAAGGATGTCGGCGTCACACTGGAAATCACGCCACAAGTATTAGAGGACGACCTGATCCGATTAGAAATCAAGCAAGAGATTACCGCAATCGCGGAGAATGTCGCACAAACGATCGGGACAGGAACCTCATCGGTCCCCGTAGGCCCCACCACGACCAAACGGTCGATGGAGACGACCACCATCGCAAGAGATCAACAGACGATCGTCATCGGCGGGCTCGTGCGGGATAACATCACCATCAGCGAGCGAAAAGTTCCGCTCTTGGGCGATATCCCGTTCTTGGGTTGGCTGTTTAAATTCCAAAGCAGACAGGTCGAGAAGCTTAACCTGCTCGTGTTCCTGACCCCAACCTTAATCAGGGATGAGGTAGACGTGGTGGAGCTGAATGCCCGTAAATCAGCGGAATTGGGGACACTGCAGCGCGAAAATCGGATTGAAGAACCCACGAGGCTCAAGCAAGATGTCTTAGAAAAACTCGAACGACAGAATGGAACTCCCCGCCCCCTTCTGGATACAGTGGATCCATCCGCTCCGCTCCAGCTACCAGTGCAACCTGAGTAACCTCTGATCAATAGCGCAACAATCGCTGCTTTAGCTCGCGCCTCCCACAAGTCCATAAGGCACTCTCTCTCCGACGGCAAAAATCGTTACGGTGGCCTGAACGTACCGTGACGTCAACACATCAACGTAACAACTGTAAAAATTGGTCGGCCGAGGGTATGGGGTGAGTGCGCGAACAATTTCAGAACTTTTCTGCTGAGTCAGCCAGAGTTGCCCTGCCTTGAATTGGTTTCTGGTTGAATCTGAGACGCGCGGGTTAGGAAACCGTTCTCACGACCCTATTCCAACCACGGTTTCTGATCTTGCCCCCGGTTTAGTGAACACTGCTGGTGATGTGAGATGGAGTTGAGCACAAATTGAAAAAGGACCCCTCACAGCAGACGCCGCGGGGTCGTGAAGCAACAGCAGTCACGCCGGCTTGATCGAGGCATAGAGCCGATAGGCATTGCCGCCTTGCTCCTTCGCCTGTGCCATCGCCTCTTCAGCGCATTTCAAGAGACCATCAGTCTCTTGATGGTCCAGCGGATAGAGGCTGATGCCCAGACTTGCTGTCAGAGCGACTTCCTGCCCA
>SPAX01000045.1 GCA_005239475.1 Nitrospira sp.
AGCCCCTTGCCCCTTGCCTACTATGATTGTGCCGCGCCCATCCATCTTAGTTTAGGCCGCTAATGATACGGCGATAGTCTTCCTCGGAGTAGGCTCTGAGAGTCGTAGAGCGCACATTGCCGAACGATCCCAACTTGAGGCAGAAACTCGCCAGCTTGTCATCGTTCGGCAGGTCAACGATCAGGACCAGGTCATGCGCGCCCAGCGTCATATAGAACCCCTTCATCTCGCCGCCCATGTCCTTCGCGAGCTTCTTCACCCCATCCAACCGCTTCGGCGAGTCCTTCACATTCTTGATTCCCTGATCCGTCCAATTGAGCAGCATCAGATAGGTAGCCATGACAAACTCCTTTCACCATCCGCCACACTCACAATCCGTTGGCTCCACAGTACCTTGTCTCTGGCGGCCAATCAAGTTGCAGCAGGTGCCGTCCGCCGAGCTGTCCACGATACCTTTCTTGACACCAAATCTGGTTATGGTGTCTACTGCCATATGCCGAAGGCGAAGCTGGTCCTCCACACGAGATACGTGGACGAGCAGGGAGGGCTGGTGGAAATGAAAGCTTATGACGTTCCAAGAGCACCGAGCACGCCACACGGATTCAAGTATTCCTTGGTTTATATACTCAATGGGCAACGGTTGGTCGGGTACGACAACCATGAGCACAAAGGCGATCATCGGCATTTTCGCGCTACTACGACTCCTTACGTCTTCACGACCGTTGACCGCCTGATCGAGGATTTTCGTCGCGACATGGCCGCTGTCAAAAAGGAGTTTGGAAAATGAAAATCAGACGGCTGAAAGTGGGAGTTCGCCCCTTAGAAGAAGGATTGCAAGAGTTCGGCGGAACGCTCAAAGCTCTTCAGACGGGAAAGACCCTGTCCAAGCGAGGGGGGGTCTACTTTGTCAGTGTGGAAGCCATGCGACGGGTACTTACGCCCTCACGCCTGACCTTGCTACACCTAATCCGGACGCGTCATCCTCGTTCGATTGCCGCACTAGCGAAACTGATCCGCAGGGACTTCAAAAACGTCCATGCCGATCTGAAGCTCCTGGCCGATCTCGGGCTGGTGCACTTGGAACCGGGAGCGCACCTGCGCGACTCCGTCACACCGACCGTTCCTTACGAACGGATACAATTTGAGATTGCGGTGTGAATGGGTGAGCTTATTAAGAGCAGTAAGAGGTTGCTATCTCAGCCAGCGCCATTCCTGGCATCATGACGCTGGCTGGATTGCTTGCATAAAATTAATAATCCACCCAGATTCACGAATCCGTCTCACAAACTCGCTGCACCGCGCCTGAGTGTACATTCCTCGCTCGGTAACATGAGCTATCTGATCCCGATGCTCTTTGATTACATTCAGCGTCTCAACAATATCAGGTACAGCCAAAAGCTTTCGCCACGCAGGTATTTCCCTTTCGACAAGTGGCCTCTTGATAGGATCGCTGCAAGTTTCCTTAACCAAAACGAGCATCTGTCCGATTCCGCAAGTTCTTCTGCCCTTCGGTCGCCGTGTTTCGCCAAGAATTCCGTCTAGTCGATGTTTTCTCACTTCATACACCCTATGATGGAACTCCGACTCAATGGCCAGGGACCAACAAAGTGGAGCGGCTGATGGATCAATGTGCCTTATGCTTACCGCACTCATTACCTCTGCCTGAACGAGGCACCGTTTGGTGTCATCGTGGAGTTTAGTGATCAGATCGGCAAAATCTTCTCGGTAATGTCTATCGGCCTCGGCACGTTCCTTTTCAATGTATTCTCTCGCTTCGCGACGTCGTAGAGTGGGGATACTCGCGATGACTTCCGCGTAATCAGCGTGATCGATTACACCCTCCTCTTGGAAATCCCCGATAAGTCCGGCGACATGAAGTGCCCTTTCTGTAAGGCCCTGACGCTGACAGAGATGAAATAGCCGTTGAAGCCATTCCTGTAATTCACCGCAGTATTCACCTTCGGCTTCATTCAGGCCTCTCCGGTGAATTTCCCGGAGCAAATGCTCATATACGGCTATGGCATGAAGAGGCTTCTCGTGTGTGGAATACCATTTGGCCATTCCAACGTTGCACGGCCATTCCCACGACGTGTTGGACTCAAACGCTCCATGCAAGAAATTGGTCCAGGCCCGCTTCAGCTCAGTCGGTTCCACGTCATCAAAGCGAGTTCTCGAAAAAGAAAGGGACTCGACGAAAGTATTGTAGTCTTCGTCAAACGGAGTTACAGATTTCTCTAAGAATAATGTCTCGATTTGGTCAAGAGTTTCGCGGTCGAGTGGCATATCAACGGTAAGGCTATGGTCAATGACTCAGTTGATCGGTATCAGCCATGTTGTTTCGCCTCGGCTGGAAGGGATGGGCACGGAGGCGTTCGCCATGGCGTCATGGCGATCCAACAGCTTGAATCAATAGCGCGCGACGGCATTGCGACGCTGCGTTGCAGCCTTAGAGGAGCGCGCGGTCACATCATCAATTGACTCAGCTGTCAAGCCCAACTCGTCGCATTATGGCGACGCCGGAGCTGCCCACCCTTCGCCAGCCGCTCCCTTCCTATCCTTCCGGAACCAACTTTATCTCCTTCACTTCCCCGAATCCCGACAGCAACTTCGGCAGGGCCTCACCGGCCCCGACCGCGACAACGGTCAGGCGCTCTGGGTTGAAATGCTTCTTCGCCGCCGCCAGGATTTCCTCTTTCGTCAAGGCGATCACGCGGGCACGTAATTGCTGGAGAAAATCCTTGGGAAGCCCATCATACTCCAGCTCAATCAACCGCCCCACGATCGCCGACGAACTGGCGAAGGAAAACACAAACGAGTTCACATAGGCCTCTTTCGCTTCTGCCAGCTCGTTGTCTGTTACCAACTCGGTTCGCATCCGTTCCATGTTCGCGACAAACCGAGTGATGACTTCTTGCGTCGATGGCAACTTCGTCTCTGCCCGCATCAGCCAGACACCTTGATCGTGCACCCCGGAGTTCAAGCGGCTGCCGACCGAGTAGGCCAAGCCCCGCTTGGTCCGCACGTCGTTGAAGAGACGGCTGCGAAAGGAACTGCCCCCCAGAATATCGTTGGCGATCGCCAACGCTACATAGTCGGGATCCTGCTCTTTGATCGACAGATGACCGATGCGGAGATGCGTTTGCGAGGTCTCCTTGTTCACGAACCGCACAACGGGCTTCGCCGTCTGATCCTGGGGCACGTCGGCAATCGTCAGCACCGGAACCTCGCCTTTTTTCCAATCGCTAAATACTTCGCGCAGCAGGGTCAGCATCGCGGACTTGTCAAAGTCGCCCGTCACCCCTAATATCATGCCGTTCGGATGAACGGTCTTCCGGTGAAAGGCGACCAAATCGTCTTTGGTGAGGCGGGTGATGGACCCGATGGTGCTTTCACGCGCCGTCGGGTGGTCCGCTCCGTACAGAAGCTTCACGAACTCGCGCCCAACGATCGAACCGGGGTTATCTTGCCTACGGCGAATCCCTTCGATGGCCTGCAGCTTGGCCAGTTCAACCCGCGCCGGCTCAAAGGCGGGTGTCCGAATGAGTCCCGCGAAAATCTGGAGCCCCCGCTTCAAGTCCTTGCTGAGCACATCGAGCGACGCGGAACCGGATTGCCGCCCGATCGAGATGCCCACATCCCCGGCGAACTGTTCAAGTTCTTCGTCCACTTGCTCGGACGACAGACCGCCGCCCCCGCCGGTCCGCATGATGGAACCGGTCAACGAAGCCAGGCCAATCTTATCTGCCGGATCGAGCCAACTGCCCGTTCTCATGGTCGCAGTCATACTGATCAAGGGCAGCTCATGGTCCTCCAGGAGATACACGACCATCCCATTCTCAAGCACCACGCGATCCGGTTCTGGCGGGGTAAACTCAACCGGCTTAAACGTCATCTGCCTGGGATCGCCCAATGCAAGGTCTCCAGCGCAGGCGGACGTCAGTGGAACGAGCATCATCATGGCCAACATGCCCAGGGGGACAAACCCTCGCTTTACGCCTAACGCTTCACGCTTCACGTTCTTCATCGCGCCACCTCGTGTTGTGGCGACGTCGCGCCGTTCTTCTCGCTGGCCTTCTTCACCAACGTGGCCACTGTTCGGTTTGACTTGGTGAAATACTCAGCTGCCACTCGCTGGATACCAGCCGGGGTCACGGCCGCTATTTTGTCCCGAGCCTTTAAGGCGTAGCGCCAGTCTCCCGCTACCGTCTGAAACAGCGCCAATTGGGAAGCAAGACCTCCGTTGGATCGAAGCGCCCGCACCAAATCGGCATCGAGATTATTCAGCACTTTCTCAAGCTCCTTGGCGGAGACCGGCTCCGTCTTGAGCCGTTCGAGCTCGGCATAGATGGCCACTTCGACTTCTGCCGTCGTATGGGGCGCAAGTGGTGTGGCACTGAGCACGAACAGATTCGGAGCACGGACCCCCGGATAGTTCGAATCGGAGGCCACCCAGGCGGCGATCCGTTTCTCGCGGACCAGATCCGCGTAGAGCCGGGAGGTGAGTCCGTCGCTCAACACCGCGTCGATCACGTCGAAGACATAGTCATCGGGATGGCCCAACGCCGGCTTGTGAAACCCGATGGCCACCGACGGTTCGGCATCGAATTCCACCTCCACGCGTCGCTCTCCCCGTTGCGCCGGCTCAACGGTGACGATCGCAGGCTGCGGAGGTGCGGCCGATATCTTGCCGAACGTCTGTTCGATCAAGGTCATGACGTCCTTCGGATTAATATCGCCCACAATGGCAATCGTCGCATTGCCGGGACCGTAATAGGCTTTAAAGAAGGCTTCGGTGTCGGCCGGCGTGAGCGACAGGATGTCCGACTCCCAGCCGATCGTCGGAATGCCATAGGGATGTGCGCGGAAGGCAGCCGAGGTGAACGTCTCAAACAACAGCCCATTGGGGCTGTCGTCATTCCGCATCCGCCGCTCCTCCATGACCACTCCGCGTTCTTTGTAGAATTCGCGGAGGACCGGATGCGCCATTCGATCAGCTTCGAGCGCAGCCCACAGCGGCAGACGATTCGCCGGGAGACTGATCATATAGCGAGTCAGGTCCTTGCCGGTCGCTGCATTGAGCCCGACCCCCCCGTGGCGTTGGTAGAGTAAGGCCATCTCGTTGCCCGCCACGAACTGTCCTGCCTTTTCTTGTAGTTCTGTAAATCGTTTCTGCAACCCCTCGATGACTGCGCGATCCTCGGGACTGGCCGGTCTCTCCACACTCCTCCGCGCGAGTTCCCGTTGCCGCTGCTCTAAATCAGTCCCCACTCGATACCACTCTTCGAGAATGGGGCGTTCTTTTTCGTAGTTCTTCGTCCCGACCGTCCTCGTACCCTTGAACGCCATATGTTCGTAGAGATGCGCCAGGCCGGTCTGACCGACCTGTTCGTTCACCCCCCCGACCCCGAAGGTCATGTTGAGGGAGACGACCGGCGTCTGATGTCGTTCGACCATGAGGATGGTCAATCCGTTCGTCAGTTTCTGTTCCACCACACGATCCGCCAGCCCGAACGATGCGGCATGCGATAGGTTCAGGTTCAGGCTGAGGCTGAGAGCCGTAGCAAGCAAGAAAACCGTGAAGCGTGAAGCGTGAAGCGTGGGAAGAGCTAAGAACTGAACGCTGAGCAGCCAGCCGGGTCTTTTTACATCGGTGTTTCGCCGAATACTTCTTTTTGCGAGATACGCTTCACGAGATACGAGGAAGGATTCGGTCGTCATATAAAGAGCTCCATGAGTTGTTCCGGTCGTTCGATGAACCAATCCGGGCGACAGGCTTCCATCTTGGCGCGATTCCCCATGCCGTACCCGACCGCACAGACACGAATCCCGGCGTTATGCCCGCCGTTGATGTCGTTGGTGCTGTCCCCGACGAGCACGGTCTGTTCTTTCGACACATTCAATTGTTCCATCACATGCAACAGCATGCCCGGTTCCGGTTTCAATCCAAACCCGCGATCGCCTCCGACGACGTACTGAAAATGATTCGGCCCCAGCCCTTGAAGAATCACGTTGGTGTACTCAATCGACTTGTTGGTGGCTACAGCCTTCCGCTTGCCTGCAAAATGTGTCAGCATCTCTCCAATGCCGGGATAGAATGTCGTGCTATCGAGACAATGGGCCAAGTACTGGCCCCTGAACACCCGCAACGCCTCGTCGAAGGTGTTCCGACCTCCTTCGCCGACCGACAAGCGCAACAATTGTTTCACCCCATCCCCCACAAACCCAAAGATTTCCTCGATTGGCCGCTGCGGCAACCCCAGCTCGGCCAACGTCAGGTTCACCGACGCAGCAATGTCCCATTTGGACTCGATGAGCGTCCCATCAAGATCGAAGATCAACAGCTCGACCGAGGTCTTTCCCATCATTATTTTGCCTTTCGTAACTCATCCTGCAACGCCCCAAGACGGTCTCGCTTCGCCGGGTCTGTTTCCTTCACCCAGGCTTCGCGCACGAAATTCACCATCCGCTTCTGTCCCACATGAGGGGGAAACATCGGCTCGACAATCTTCCATCGATTCTTAACGGCTTTCACGCGAAACCGAACCTCTTCTGTCTCAACCTCCTGGACAAAACCGGCGGTTTCCAGATACACCGAGCCTATGACCTGAAAGGTGACCGGAATCACGACTTCCAGCCTATCGATCACCTCCCATTGGCGATACTGCTCCGCCACCACAAAGCCCCGCGTCACGACGACACGCCCCCACGTCGGCTCCTCATCCCAACTCGTGTAGGACGCGACCGTCTCGACCGACATGGCATCGAGCCGCGCCCCCTTATAATCGAGCGCCAGATATCGTTTCACCACCTCCGCTGGTGAATGCTTGAGGGATCCGGTCTGCGCGATCCCATCACCGGCTAACAACACCAGGGCAAGCAACTGACACAGACAAAACACGAACCGCCCCACAACGTTGGGTGTCATCGTGTGCTCTTTTCTTCCAATCTGTACTCCTCCTGAGGGAACTGAGTGAGCCCCCCTAGCAGGCTGTTGAAAAAGTCGCTCTTCTCACCCACCCGACCCCGGCGCGCCGAGACGCGCCTGTTCCCATGCATCGTTCTCGCGTCGCTCCCAAGAACCGTAAAACGTGAAACGAGGGTCAGCCTCGGAGCAGCGGCCTTGCTGGACGACCTTTTTCAACAGCCTGCATGGGCGCGTCCGGCAATGGAGCGCTCGGTCCGCAGGCGCTGTGCGGGCACAGGACCCGCTCAGCCGCTTCAGCTCACCCGACTTTGTGTAACTTCATGAAATTGGTCTCCCCGGGCTGACCAATCCTGGTCCCCGACAGAATCACAATCCGCTGTCCCGTCGTCGCCAGTCCCTCGGTCTTCAGGCGGCGTTCCGCTTCATCGATCCGCTCATCAGTGTGCTCGATCTGCCGCATCGTGTGAGGGATCACACCCCAGTACAGCGCCATCCGTTGTCGTACAGCCTCAAAAGGTGTCAATGAAATAATTGACGCGTCGGGTCGCTGCTTCGACAGCAAGCGCGCCGTCGTACCCCGTTCGCTAAATGCCACGATGACGCTCGCCCCGATGGCTGCGGCTGCCGAAGACGCCGAATGGCAAATGGCCTCCGGGAAGGAACCTTCCCCCCGTGGCGCGTCGGACGAGCGCGTATGGCACGATCGTGGCCCTTCTTCTGCGGCTCGAACGATTCGGTCCATGACACGGACTGTTTCAACCGGGTACTGCCCGATCGCCGTTTCTGCAGACAGCATGACGGCATCTGTCCCATCAAACACGGCATTCGCCACATCCGACGCTTCAGCCCTTGTCGGGCGCGTGTGGTGCGTCATGGACTCCAACATCTGAGTGGCCGTGATCACGAGACGGCGTCGGCGGTTGGCTTCGGCGATAATGCGTTTCTGTAGGAGCGGGACCGCCTCCGGCCCCATCTCCACTCCCAGATCGCCTCGCGCCACCATCACACCGTCCGCCTGATCAAGAATCGCGTCCAAGCACTCAATCGCTTCCGGCCTTTCGATTTTTGCAATAATCGGTATGTCACCGCCCCAGTCGGCCACCAACTTCTTTGCGGCCACAAGGTCATCGGGACCTCTGACAAACGAGAGGGCCACATAGTCCACCCCCTGCGCAATGCCGAACCGGAGATCGTCCCGATCTTTGTCTGTCAAAGTGGGAGCGCTGATGCGAGTATCCGGTAGGTTCATGCCCTTGTGCGAGATCAGTCGTCCCCCGGTCACGACTCCGCATTCAACGGCGCCGTCGATAATCCGATCAGCAATCAGCTCGATGAGCCCGTCGTCAATCAGGATACGGGCGCCTGGCATGACATCCCGTACCAGATAGGGATACATCACCGGGATCTCACTCATACCGGATAGAGCGATAGACTGTGCGCCGAGTTGACCGCCGGACCGGAGCAGAGTCGTCACGAGTCGCACCGTCTGGCCGGCAACCAGATCGAGCCCACCCTGACCGACTTCTCCCACACGAAGCCTCGGTCCTTGCAGGTCCTGAATGATCGCGACCGCCATGTGCCGACGATCCGCTGCTTCGCGAATGGCCTTGATCGCACGCGCATGCGATTCGTGGGTCCCATGAGAAAAGTTGAGTCGCGCCGCGTCCATGCCGCTCTCGATTAATTGATCCAGCAGGGTGGGCGAATCGCTGGCGGGGCCAATGGTGCATACAATTTTGGCTTTACGCATAGACAATGCTGTCACCGGTCATTGGTCATATGGGATACGCGCCACGCGAGGCAGGCGGAACAAGTGAGGGCTCAAGGTCCGAAGTTCGAGGTTTTGGGAACTTCGGTCCCCGAACGTCGAACTTCGGATCGCGCATTTGCGCGCCCCTGCTTTTCCCGCTCTTCTCACGATGATCTCCTGGGAGGCCATTCTAGCAAACGACCACCAAGCCCACAACGCAACCGTCGTTTCAGGCGCAGGCCGCCCAGTTCATCCATGATCGAGTCGCCCTGTGACGAGGAGTAGCAGGCTGCGGAAAAACTATTGTGGCACGCGAAAACTTCGATAGTCTGCAGGTATGACACAACAGGAGAACACTCCCACAGAATGCTCAAAAAGACCGTCCAGCAAGGCCGCAGCGAGTGAAGGGCCGAGGCGTACCCTCTGGGGTACGTGGAGGGTCTGAACGATGCGAGAACGCTGCTGGCGGACTTTTTCAGCATTCTGTGGGAGATGGAATCAGGGCACGGCCTTCACGGTGAAACGCCCCGCTCCATTTATCACACTACGGCAGCTCGCTCCCGTGCATTCTGGCGAAGATCTCCCAGTCGAACTGCTTCGGTGCCACAGCGTGGAGTGGGATCGCCTCGATGGTGCCTGGCCCGCGATAGGCCAGCATGCACCCGACCACCCGCTCCGGCTCCTTGACGAGACGGCGAATCGCTTCATAGGCCAGATCTTGTCCGATGGTCTTGTCCTCGGGGGTCGGGGGCGCCCCCCGTAACGTGTGGCCGAGGATCGTGGCTTTGGTTGCAGGGGCAAGGCGATATTCACCGGGGCGTGCCTGAAACTGTGGCCACGTGGTAATTGTGCTGGCGACATACTCGACAAGACCGCGCACGCCGCCATCCGGGTGATGGCGATGGGGCGTCTGTTCCGCCACCACAAACAGATGACTTTTGTTCGGGACGCCCAAGGTACGGTTGAGCGTGCCCAGGATGAAGTCGTCGATATACGCGTCGGGATCGGGATGCTCGTTAACCAAGAGACCTTCGGCTCTGGCCTGATACGCACAAGCGAGGGCGAGATGGCCGGACCCCGCCCCCATAATCTCGACGAAAAAGACGCTGCCCATGGCGGAACTGGTGGCTTTCAGCGACTCGATGGATTGGTTTGCCAGAGACACGGCCGAATGAAAACCCAGGGAGGTTGTCCCAGCGATATTATTGTCGATCGTGCCAGGAATCCCTACTGCCTGGACCCCAAATCCTTCGTAGAGCGCCCGCGCGCCTCGAAGGCTCCCGTCCCCACCAATGACCACCAAGGCGCCGTCTTCCATGTATGGCTTGAGATGCCGCATGGTGACCTGCTGCACCTGCTCATTCTTGAAATCTTCGAAGCGGCTGCTCCCAATCGGACTGCTCGCATGGCTGCCCATGCCGCGGGTATCCTCCTCGCTCACCGCTTCAATCCAATTGTTGGCCAGACCTAAGTACCCGTGACGAACGAAGTAGACGTCCAGGCCAAACCGGTGCCCTGTCACGCGCAATTCTTTCAACGCGGCGCCGGCACCGGCGAAGTCGCCACCCGAGACCAATGCCACGATCCGCTTGATCTGTCGGGGCTTGAGCGTGATCCGGTCTTTGCGTTCGCGCTCGATCTTCACCCAGGTCTCCCGCACCGTCCGTTCCCGCGCCGACAAACCCACAGCGGTGGAGTAGCCGGATAAGAGTCCCTGCTCGCAGGTCAGCAGAACGACGTTATCCTGTCCCTCCTTATATTCGCCAAACTCGGTGAAGGCTTCGCGAAATGGACGAGGATCGAGATAAATCATGAGCGCCCGCAACGTGGAACTGTGGCTGTACAGACACACGGCCTTCCCCTGGTGGGAGTGACCCAACCGGCGGAAGCCATCGACAATATCCACATAGACATCGAAGAAGGAATGTCCGCCCGGGTAGCTGTAGAGGGGGTGTTTGATCAGGCGCTTGGCCGTCTGCACGTCCACGCCGAATGCCTTTGCTGCCTCCTCAGCTTCCACCTTCTTCTCCAGACCCGTGACCCATCCAAAATCCTGAGAGTCTAAAGCGGGATCGCAGGCTGGTGGGAGCGCCTCAGCATGGTGCGGGTACGCTTGCATCAGCGCTGTAACCACACGCTCATATAGTTGCCGCGTATTGGGGCTCTGGCTCACCAGCTGGACGAAGGTGCGCGGATCGAGGTAGTTGTGAATGTGCAGGAAGTCCAATTGTTGCCCGACCACGCCCAGCATCCGGGCCAGGGCTGCACCGACTGCGTCGGCCTTGGGGACACCTCGCTCAGGATCCAGCACGTTCGCGAGGCGGCGCCCGACTCGATAGGTGCCGCTTTCCACGCGTGAGATACCATGACGCATCGTGAACAGGAGCGTGCGACCGGTTAAATCGCGCGGCAAGAGCCAGAACCGATCCTCGCCCAAGTCCAGTACGATACGATCCTCGACCAACTGCGGCGTCAGTTGCGCGCGCGGCACAATCGCCACCGGCCGGCGGTGCGTCGGCTTCTGCACCGACCCAATTGGCACACGGAAGAGGGGGGCCAATTCGCCAGTTGCAAGGAGCGCATTCCAGGCGGCGAAGAACACCAGTTCATCGCCCCTGCAACCCTCTTCGATCACCGCGCGACGGGTAGCTCGATACTCCTCTGCCCCAGGAAATCCTTCTTGCGCACGCTGCACAAACGCCCTGATCTTCTCCATGGCGTCACGAGTTCGCTGTGGTCGATCAACTGAGGAAGGCGGGATGGGTGGAAGGACAATCCCCTCACCGGCGATGCGACAGGCCAGCAGCTCCCCGTAGGCCAGGAGTCCTTCGACTGTCACAAACTCAAGCCGGTCCACTGCGGATTCCAATCTATACCTCGTTGACTGGCCTTCGCCTAAACGACCACCGCACCTGCCCGATCATGCCCCTACAGTGGCCGTGAGATGCCAAACTGGAGAACATCCTCAGTACAAAGAATACGCTGGATGCTACGCTGGCAGATGAGCGATAGCAACAATTCCCGGCCTCGCAGGCTGCGGAAAATCCATTTCGCCACAGCAGATCTTCGATGGTCCCCACGTGTGGCACAGCAGGATCGCACTCCCGCAGGATGTTCAAATAGGCTGTCCAGCAAGGCCGCAGCGAGTGAAGGGCCGAGGCGTACCCTCTGGGGCACGTTGAGGGTCTGAACGATGCGAGAACGCCGCTGGCAGACTGTTTCAGCATCCTGCTAGAGCGCCCACTCCTCTCACGCCCGTTGATCCTCCAAGATCGAGCGTGCTAGGGTTCGTACGGTGCTCCCTCACCTCGTGATTCGAACGCGAAACTATGGTTCGAACTTGGAAGATCTATGGAATACTCGTCGTCCTTGGTGGGCTACTGTTCGGCGGGCCCACGGGTACTCCCAACGCCGGCTCGTCGCCGGAGCCGACCGTACCGTCTGCCTCTGCGCTATCCGTTCAGTCCGCAGGGCCGGTTCTTCACAATGCCATACCGCCTCACGATCGACAATGGCATCGAGCCGAGAAGGCCCCCCCGCAAAAAGCCAAAGACCTGCTGGAGTCTATTCAGCAACGTGAGGGCAACGCCCTCCCTGGATATATCGGCGGCAGGGCGTTTCAGAATCGTGAAAGACGACTGCCTCGCGGTCACTATCGCGAGTACGATGTGAATCCTACAGTACGAGGTCGCTCGCGGCATGCGGAACGGGTCGTCATCGATCAAGAAACTGGAAAGGCCTACTACACCGATGACCATTACCGAACGTTCATTCCGTTGAATAAGACACCATGACACCAAAACCGGCCCTGACATTGACCGCCTATCTCCAATCAACGAAGGCCCCCTGGACCGCATTACTGACGGTCAACCAGGGGCAGCGCGCTGAATCGCTGGTGCGCCCACCAACCGGGTTTATATTGAAAGTCATCAAGGGCGCCAAGTGTCAGACCACCGCCGGCCTGTTGACCGAATGTGCCCGCGCCTTGGATTTTCCGGACTACTTCGGCCACAACTGGGATGCCCTCGAAGAATGTCTGGCCGACCTCGAGTGGCTACCAGCCAAGGGCTATATCCTGCTTATCACCGATGCTGTACGTCTGTTGCCCGATGACGAAGAAGAGTATGAAACCTTTCTTGAGGTCTTGCGTGATGCGGGAGAGGCCTGGGGAAGCGGACAGGCAGGAATGGGTGCGCGACGAGCAACGCCCTTTCACGTGCTGTTCGCTCTATCGGAACGAGAGAAAGCCAAGCGAGCCCACTGGGGGATGGAAAAAATCAATGCAGAACCGATTCGAAAGCCGGTAGTACTGCGGCGAACTCCCTCAAAACAGACCTAGCCCGCAGAATGGTCGCGCGAGACAAGCGGGACTGGCGAGACGGATGAAGGTTCATCTGGTTCATCTGGTCTGTCTGGTTCAACCAAACAAACGAGACAGACCCGATAAACAAGAGAGACCAGCCAGATCTCGCGCTTTACGGTTCGACAGGCTCACCGTCCTGAGCCACGTCGAAGGACGCGCCACGGTCCCTGGACACTGGCGGCACTTTTCAATATCCGGCAAGGGAAGGAGTCGACTAGCGACTCAAGATATTTCAGGGAAAAATCGGAGGGTAACTCCCGGCAGGTTGGTAAAAAGAAGCGCCGGTCCTACGGGCGCATCTTCTTGGTCACGCTCAGCAAGCCTGTCCAGCGAAAGAGCACAGAAGACAATCCGGTCGCGAGTCCAGAATGTGAAGCTGCATGAATTGAAGCCTGCCAGCGGGCTTCGACGTCATGGCGATGAAGGACGCAAATCCCATGCGTTTCCCGAGCGTCGTCGAGAGGCGCCTTCTCGCCCACCAGCTCGGCTTTTCCTTCTTGTCGGCACCACGAACAGACAATCTTCATCGTTGATCCCTTAATCACTGTCTAGAACTGCGCATATTACCCGCCTAACCAGGCAAGAGTCGAGCCGCACTCGATTGGCAGCATGAAGCAGCACGGTTGCAAGGGATTACGCAAAGCCCCTGTCTCGCGAGAAAGCAGCCCCTATCAAAAAATGCTGAGAAGCGTACCTCTGTAGACACTTTTTGGCCCCAATCGCTTTATCACACCACATGAACCTCCTCTTTCTCCTCTTTCTTGACCGAGGCGCGACCGCGTGGTACTGTGCGCCCCCATTATGAAAACCACTCGTTCCGCCAAGCTGTTTGCCGAGGCTCAGCAGTTGATTCCCGGGGGCGTGAATAGTCCGGTGCGCGCCTTTCGTTCCGTCGAAGGTCAACCCCGGTTTATCAAGCGCGCCAAAGGCGCCCGTCTCTACGACGTCGATGGGAACACCTACATCGACTATGTCCTGTCATGGGGCCCGATGATTTTGGGTCATGCCGCCCCATCGGTCATTCGTACGATCAAAAAGGCTGCCGCAAACGGAACCA
>SPAX01000046.1:0-10888 GCA_005239475.1 Nitrospira sp.
GGTCCCGGGACAGAACGAGACGAACATTCGAAAGTCTTCCCGAAGAGAGAGAAGAGACCAGTTGTCTCCAGATGTATTCAACCAGCTGCTCGCCGGTCACGGGCTGAGTCCCGAAAATCCGACAAAACTCTTGACGGTTGAACGTCTGCACCACCTTTTCTTGAACCAAACGGTTGAGGTCACCGATATCCGTCACCATACCGGTCACGGGATCAATGGTGCCATGGACCGTCACGAAGCAGTCCCACTCGGGGCCTGGGTTGCCATCCTGCACCGCTGTGAACGAGTAACGGCGCGTGACGCTGGCAACGTTGAGCCCGCCCGCTGCCGTCATATCAGCGTACAGATCTTCATCCTCATACAACCGAATCGCGTGGAGCGTACCGATGGCTTTTTGCGTATCCAGCTTGGTCCAGAGGACCCGTGCAATGTTTTCAGACGTGGGAATCCGGTCCTCGAAGTAGGGCGTGTCCAGGTTCAAATTCTTATGGTCAAATTCTTCGAGCACACTGAGCAAGATACGCTTCAAATCAAAGAGATTCACGACCATGCCGGTCTTCGGATCCACCTCGCCGAAGACCGTCACCTCGACCATGTAGTTATGTCCGTGCGCCGGTGGGTTGTAGCAGGGGCCGAACACGGCTCGGTTCTTGGCCTCATCCCACTCAGCCTTGTTATAACGATGCGCCGCAGCAAATTCGATGCGCTTTGTCAATAAAACGGTAGACATAGTTTAATAATTTTAATGTTGAATGTTTAACGTACAGAATGTCCGATGCTTTGTTACCCGCACTCCAAGTCAACGTTCAACACTACACATTCAACATTTGCCAGGGCGCTTATGCGCCCAGGTCAAAGAGCCACTCTTCACGCATGCTCCCAGGAACAGGCGCTTCGGCGTGGTATGCGTGATGGTGTACCGTCAGCGTGACCGGCACATGCAAATCGGCGAACGCGGCTATCATCGACGTGGTCGGCCTGAATCGCACGAAATGCACGGCGCTGATTTTCGTTTCATGGCTGTGGCCGCCTTCGAACTCTCCAAAGACCTGCTCGGTCCCGGCACGTATCGCGACGGTTTCGCCGTGATCGAGTCCCATGAACACGTCGAGCCATTCTTTCATCCGGTCCTGCTCCGTAATCTCAATCAACAACGTGGCGCTCACCTCCCCGGACCCAGGCATGAGGGCATTGTAGACGTCCAACTCGTCCTGGACTTTGCGGGGATCGAGGATCTGCTCGACCCGGATCATTTCCTGGGTCTGAAACCGCAACGTCTCACGATTTTCGAAGACGAGCGTGATGAGCGGCCCGACGGAAATCCGGCGCCGCTGCTTGAGCGCAATGATCTGCGACCGAAACTGTTCCCGCTGCCGTTCATATTCCACTGCGGGCAAGAGATCAGTCTGTACGAGTTGCTTCATCGTCTTTCTCGCGTCTCACGAATGTGTCGTTCCTCTATCATACCCCCGCTTACCCCCTTACCCCTCACGCCTCACCCTTTACGACCTCAACCCATAGGCATCGCGCACGATTTGAATCGGATGTTTCGTCGACTTGCCTCCGGCATGGGCCATGGCACCGGCTTGATCCAGCTGTAATCCCGCCAATGGGCAATCGGAGGCCACGAGATCTGCCGGAGTCTGTTCAATCACTCGAACGGCCTTCTGCGCGATCAGCATCGAGAGGGGAAAGAACTCCGTCTTGGCGGACCATGAGCCATCGTGGCCGGAACACTTCTCAATGACCTCGACCTGCGCTCCGGCGCACTCCATAAGCTCCTTGGATTTGAATCCGATGTTCTGATCCCGCAGATGGCACGGAGCCTGGTAGGCCACGCGCCCGGGCTTCTGCTGAAAGTCTGTAGCCAACGCGCCCTCCCGCTTCAACTTCATGAGGTATTCAGAGACATCAAACGTCCGCTCCGCCACGCGCCGCACCTCATCACCACCGACGAGTTCGGGATATTCCCGTTTCCACATCAAGCTGCAACTGGGTACCGGCACGACAATCTCATAGCCTTTCTCCACCCATGGCAAGAATGACGCGACATTCGCCGAGGCGGCCTTCTGAATCGCCGCCGTATCACCGATATCGAACGAGGGCATGCCGCAACAGCGCTGTTCAGGGATCACCACGTGCACACCGTTCTTTTCGAGAACTTGGATCGTCGCTTTCCCAATATCAATCGCTTGATAGTTGACCAGGCAGCTCCCAAAGAGCGCGACCTTCCTAGGCGCGGAGGCAGGAACCTGTGCTGCCCCTCGGCGCTCCCACCAGCGGGTAAATGTCTCCGGAGCAAACTGCAGAACCTGTCGATCCCGATGCACGCCAACCCACGATTCCATCAATCTCCGAAGGAACCGGAGGCCCAACACCCAATTGGCAATCGGCGCCACTAGACTCCCGAGAGTACCAATCACATCCGTCTTGATCAACAACCGATCGCGCCAGCCCACCCCGCGCGTCGCGGCCAAATGCGTCTTCCACGCGATCATCAAACGGGGAAAATCGAGAGCATACTGATGCGGCGGCGTATAAGGACAGTGGTTGTAGCAGAGTTTACAGTAATAGCACTCATCGACGACCCGATGGTGATCGGTGGGCGTGAGCTTGGCGACGTCGCCCGCATAACGATCGATGCCGTCGAGCAGCGTGTTAAACGACGGACACAGATTGAAGCAGCGCCGGCAGCCATCGCAGACTTCGTAGATACGCTGCGTAGTTTTCTGGAGCTGCGCGGGATCGATGGGATTGATTAGACTCAGACCATTCACGCTTCCCATTGTCTCCTGTGAGGTCCTGTGAATACAAGATCGGAAAACATAAAGGGTGAGCTGGGGCACCCCAGCTCACCCTCTTGATGTCAGACAGAGAACAGGCCTGGCAGGTGCTCAAAAAGTCCGCCAGCCTATCTTGTTCATGTAGTCTGTTCGGTTTGGTTGGTTGAACCAGATTAACGAGAGAGACCAGATCAACCAAATGAACCAGAGAGACCAGACAGACCGGGCTTGTCCCACACGTGCAGACCGTCGAAGCTCTCGCGGGCCACTATAGTTTTCCCGTGGCCTGCTAGAGTTGCTTCAGGCTATCAAGTCCCTTCGTGAAGCGATTCGCATGGGACCGCTCCGCTTTGGCGAGCGTCTCGAACCATTCAGCTAGTTCAACAAATCCCTCGTCCCGAGCCGTTTTGGCCATGCCAGGGTACATCTGCGTATACTCGTAGGTTTCGCCTTCGACCGCCGACTTCAGATTGGCTTCAGTATTCCCGATCGGCACCCCGGTCGCCGGATCCCCGACTTCCTTCAAGAAATCCAGGTGCCCGAACGCGTGGCCTGTTTCTGCCTCGGACGTATCCCGGAACAACCCTCCGATATCAGGAAAGCCCTCGATGTCAGCCCGCCGGGCAAAATAAAGATAGCGCCGATTGGCCTGGGACTCGCCGGCAAATGCGCCCTTGAGATTGTCGTGGCTCTTAGTTCCTTTTAAACTTTTCCCCATTGCGTCCTCCTCCCTATGCTAAGAAATCGTGCCGTTACCGTCAGCGGGATCTTACCACTATGCCCTCGGTGATTAACATAGCCAGCCGCGTGGAATCAATGGACCCTAGCAGGCTGCGGGAAAAGGGGGATGGGGTAGCTGGGACGATCCCCTTGCTCGCGCAACGCGCGGCCTCAGAAGGCCCTCGTTGGACGCGCGCAGTTGGGATCATCCCACCCACCCCTTTAAAGTGACAGCTCGCTGCGGCCTTGCTTGGACAAGGCGCGTCTCGGCGCGCCAGGGTTGAGCGGGTGAGAAGTCTGATCTTTTTGAGCTCCTGCGGGGATGTTCTCCTCTTGTCGCATACGTGCGCACCACAGAAGGTCTAGCATGCCAAAATGGTTTTCCCGCAGCCTGCGAGCGGCTCGTCATCAGACCGGTCGATACCGTGGCAACTCCGATTCCAGCTCGGCCAAGGATTTGTAGATGCGGTCCTTGGCTGACAAGATGGGGATCGCAACCGGCCAGGGAATGGCGAGGGCCGGATCGTTCCAGATGATTCCCCGCTCAGCGCTCGGCACATAATAGTCCGTGCACTTATACAGGAACGAGGCGCGGTCGCTGGTCACGCAGAATCCATGCGCACAACCAGGCGGCACATAGACTTGGCGCCGATTCTCCGCCGAGAGCTCCACTCCATACCACCGGCCAAAGCTCGGCGACCCCTTTCGGATATCCGCCACGACATCGTAGACGGCTCCGTCTGACACCATCACGAGCTTCCCCTGGGCGTGCGGCTCTTGATAGTGGAGCCCGCGCAACGTGCCCCGCATAGACTGTGAATAGTTATCCTGAACAAAAGGGCCAGGAATACCGGCGTCCGCGTACCGACGTGCATGGTATGTTTCGAGAAAGAGCCCCCGTGGATCGCGGAAGACATCCAGTTCAATCAGCAATACACCTGGGATATCGGTTGTAATAACCCGCACGATGCTCCTTTTAGTCCGCTTGTCTGTCTCTCATGCGCGGGACGGGCGGGATCCGAAGTTCAAAGTTCGAAGTTTTCGGAACTTCGAACTTTAGATCGCACCTTTCTCGCCTTTCTCGCCAGCCTCGCGTGTCTCGCCCACCTAAGACGACGCCGGTTGTTCGGGATCGACGATCTCAGGAGGATCGGGGTACAATTGCCCAAGCCGATCAATCAACGGCTTCGCGGCCGGCGTGCTCTCTCGGGTTGGCTCACTCACCGGATGGTCCCAGGTAAGGGTACGAATGCCGGCGTCCGTCAGCAAGGAGCGGATCGTAGAGAGACAGGCTTCCAGCGTCAATTCCGTACCCGCGCGAAGATCGAGCACACGCTCCTTGGGATCAGTCGGAGGCGCCTCGGTATGGATGAGCGCCCAACAACGGTCGAAAAGGGTGGTTCGAAGTTCCGGCGGCACATTCAGTGTCGTGAGATCAGCCGTGCAGAGGGCCGACACGAACAGAACGAATTGCAGGTCCGGCATCCCGGAATTCTGGATATCCAACGACGGCATAACCGAGCATTATCGATGGCGACCGGCACGGAGTCAACGGGCACAATGCCCCCGCCGCTCCGGCGAAAGGTACGACTGAAGATGAGGAGTGTCCGACCATGATCACCATTTCGCTGATGGGCCAACTTCAAACCGCCGATGGCGAACGGGACCTTGCCTGTGAAGTGCCCTCCCCCATGTCCGTCCGCCAAGTGATCCAGCGTCAGGGCATTCAGTTGCGACATCTCCTCCAACTCATTCGCGAAAAGAAAGTCCTGGTGACCATCAATAAGAAGATCGCCAGCGAGGACTCACTGGTTCAGGACGGCGACGCGATCAGGCTGGTGGGGCACGACGGCATGGGCGGAACCGGGCTTGGACCATCGATGTAACGATGACCACAAAAGTACAGGGCCGACACCCCTCTCGGGGAGCCGGCCCTATGGTTCTTCATGGACGTGAATGAGGCCTGAAAAAGGCGCGTCACGTACGATCTGCGCCGAACGATCTCCGTTTACTTCTTCCCGAGGATTGCATCCTTGGCGGCTTTGGCCACGCGGAACTTGACCACACGCTTGGCTGGGATCTTGATGGCCTCACCGGTCTGTGGGTTCCGTCCCATGCGGGCCTTGCGGTTCGCCAATACGAGCTTCCCGATCCCAGGTATCACGAAAACGTTCTTCGCTTCCTTGTAGGCCAAGGCGGCAAAGTCGTCCATGAGCTGGACGGACGCCTTCTTGGTCAACCCGGTCTTCTGGGCCAGGTAATCGGCAATCTGCGACTTGGTCATTGATTTAGCCATACGAGCAACCTCCTTAAAAAAACAAAGATGGTGAAGTGTAAGTGAACTCGCCCCTCGTGACTCCGCTCAGACTCAACAAATATTCATGAACGAACAGCCGTATCGCTAGAAGCGGCGAAAACCTGCGGGAGTCTATCCAAGCGCTCAGAGACTGTCAACCAGAAAAACACAAGCTAGGCGTAGGGAAAAGCCTTCACGGCCTCTTGCAGTTTCGAGACCAGCCCGCGTACAGTACAGCGATCTATCATATTCGTAAGTCACTATTGCCGTACCCTCGGAGTCGCTAGCATGGCGAAAGAACTACCCATTCTGCCATCGACCGCCCAACCGGCCGACGCCGCGCAGCCAGAGCTGTACCACTATTCTCGCGTGTTTTGTCAGAAGGAAAACTCACCCCCGCTCCGCTTGCTCTTAGAATTTCTCACGTCACGTGGTCAGACGCCGATTACTCCGCCGGACATGGATAAAACCCTATTGGATGAATGGGCCTGGGTCCAGGTGACACTCGGGTACGATCGCGATCGAAAACCGATTCAGGTGTTCTGTGTCCGTGATCGAGGCACCTATCAAGACGTGTTCGACACAGAGAAGCAGCAGTTCTTAAACCTCCTCTCCGCTCACGACGATATCGAAGCAGGATTCGTACGCGAGTACGTGGAACGTTCGCGGTTTGTGCTCACCACCCGGTTCGCCAAGAATGATATGACCGATGAGGGCTATGACTTCAACGGATGGATCTTGGAGTTCTACCAAGAGCAGTGCAACGGAATCGTCCAGATCGATAACCAGGGCTTCTACTCACCCCAAGGCGATCTCACCGTCGACCTTTCCATCAAAGAGGAATGAGCTGCCGTGTTAGGAGCCTGTCTGACATTGATCCTTCTACTGCGGCGAATGATCCGCGACCATCTGCGTCGTGCTCGGCCGGAAAAAATCCTCAATGTATTCCAGCGAATACACCTCCGGTTTTTCCTGGCCTGCGGCCTCGCATCTGGCCACGCCTCCTTCGCCTCGTCACGAACGCCATGTCAGACAGGCTCCTAGTTCCCACTCCGCCCAACCCTGCTCCGCTGTATCAACAAACTGACCACTGGTTCCAGCGGGCAACCGCCGCCCTGCTCGGTGAAGTTCCCTGCCGGCTCGGATGCACCAGCTGTTGCATCGGCCCCTTTCCCATCACCCTCCTCGACGTCCACACCCTCCAACAGGGACTCGCCGGCCTCCCGCCGGGCCACCGCCATCGCATCGAACAGCGCGCCATCGAGCACACCACCGCGATGGAAGCCGCCTTCCCACAACTGACCCACACCGATCTTCTCGACAATTGGTCCGATCAGGAGATCGACCGGTTGGTCACAGAGTTTCACCATCATCCCTGTCCAGCACTGGAGACAGACGGACGCTGTGGCCTGTACGATCACCGCCCTCTGGTCTGCCGATCGATGGGCATCCCGATAGAAGATCGAGGCCTGACTCATGGCGCCTGCGAGGTACAAACCTTCATCCCGATTTTGCGGCTCCCCTCCGCATTCCGAGAGGAGGAAGGTCGCTTGGCGCAGGAAGAAGCCGCCTCCTTAGACACGCTTCGTCAGGCCACCGAATCAACAGGCGAAGAGGTATTCCTGCCCTACGGGTTCTTACACCGCGAGACNNGCGAGAAAAGCGAGAGGGGTGAGGAAGTCTGAAGGCTGAGAGCGGAAGTTTCATCTTCGCGAGTCGCGCTTTTCCCGCCCGTCTCGCCCGTCTCGCTTGAGTCAGGCATCCGCGGTTGCAGCAACTGCGGGCATGACTCATCCGGGCTAGACAGAGACTAAAACCCTGTGCTACTGTCACCGACCTTGGTTGCGGGAGCGCCTGTAGCTCAGCTGGATAGAGCATCAGCCTCCGGAGCTGAGGGCCACAGGTTCAAATCCTGTCAGGCGCACCAGCAAACAGGCAAGGGACAGCAGCCGCACACAGATAGCCGCCACACATATTACCCGGTGGGCCGTTAGCTCAGTTGGTAGAGCAGCTGACTCTTAATCAGCGGGCCGTAGGTTCGACCCCTACACGGCCCACCAAAAATCAACCACTTACACACCCTCCCCCTTCCAGCCGGTCTCCGTGTAGGCAGTAAAACAGAGAAATTATTTTTTCTGTCCTCCCCTGCTGGGTCTCAACTCAGAATCAGAGGCAAATAGTTTCACGTTTCTCATACGCCTCGGAAAGCATAAATAAAATTTGGACTCAATGACTCTTGGAGGGTCCTCGCCTTAAAAGGGCGATCAGTAGCGATAGGGATAGAGTGAGATGGAGTGCGACCATGAACGACCTTCGCGTTGAAACTATAAGTAAATCTGTCTGAATGAGTGTGATGGAGTGCGATTGAGGTGGACCTGGAATCGGGAGTAAAACCGGGAGTGAAACCGGGAGTAGAAAACTCGAACGGTGAACTCCCACGGAACAAGATTCATCATCGACTCCCCTCCCCTCACCTCGTCCTGAACGTCTATAAAAGCCTGTGCAGCTTTCATGGACAGGGACAACAGCAACAAGGGTCACGCTCGCCATCCCAGACGCGTCTGAGCGCCTGAGCGCCTTGACACTCTCCCACGGACGGCGTAGCCTTTCCGTCACCGATCTGATGCGTGCTGGATGACATGGGAGGGAACCCATGAAATCAAAGCCACCGACCACATCGAAGACCACGCGCCAGAGACCCGCCCGCCGAACGACACCAGGCGCTCACACCCCTTCCGTGTCGGCAACTCTCCACGAACAGATCGCCACACGAGCCTTCGAGCACTACGAACGACGCATCCGTCAAGGTCCTCTTGATGACTGGCTTCAGGCGGAGCAGGAGGTCCTCGGACAACAGAACACACGGCATGCTGACAAGCCGCCTCGTGGGGGATCCGCCAGTGAGGAGCAGGACTGACCACTCATCACCCCGGCGACCGCTGACAAGATCACGGAGTAGATCGTGGCGAGGCGATAACCTGCATGGTGAGCTGAGGCCTCTTCAGGGAGTATCGTCGAATCAGGCACCGAGGCGAGCGCACCTGTCAGACGTTCGAACGGGGGCGCGTAGTCTCTCACCTTCTTCAGCGCACCCGCTCACGACGGCACGATCATGGGCAGCGCACATCCTGGCCGAAGCCTTCGCGACGGAAAGGAGAATGGCTATACGACGGCCTCCCCGACCGGGAGGTAACGCTGCTGTATGACTCGTGCTGTTGGTGAAATGAGAGGAGCCCATTCGAACGTTACTCGGCGGCACCTAGGGCCTAAGCCGGCCCGCCGCCTTCCTTTTCTATCTTGCGCTTCTTGGACACCGCTTCTGCCTGTACCACGTTCTTGCAATGCGCACACACCCAGTGGCCATACAACAGCGCCGACCCCACCACTCCGCAGAGAAGACACTGGCTGGGTTCTTCGAACGGCGGCTTCTCCTCTCGTTCTTCTTCCGTGTTCTGTTCCGTTTTCTCTGACTTCACCATCGTAGCCTCCGTTGTATCTCAAGCGCTCAGCGGGTGAGACCCTGACCTCTTTTCTCCTACCCCTTCACACAAATGAGCGGTTCAAGCCTCGCTACCTTACGAGTGAGCTTCGCTCTGTCCGCTGCGTCCACCACTTCGCTCACATCTTTGTAGGCCCCCGGCGCTTCCTCGGCCACGCCACGAAACGATGGGCTGCGGATCAGGATGCCGCGGGCAGCCAATTCGCGAACCACTTCCCGGCCGTGCCACTGCCGAAGCGCTTGATGCCGGCTCATGCTGCGACCGGCTCCATGACAAGCGGACCCAAATGCCAGCGACATGCTCTCCTTTGTGCCCACGAGCACATACGAGGCCGTTCCCATCGTGCCGCCGATGAGAACCGGCTGCCCCACGGCTCGTAAGGCTGGGGGAATATCGGGATGGCCGGGGCCGAAGGCTCGCGTGGCACCCTTGCGATGGACGAAGAGACGAGTGGGTATCCCGTCGATGACATGCTCCTCGACTTTGCAGGTGTTATGGGACACGTCGTACAGCAGCGCGAGCGTCGCCTGTGGCAACAGGTCGGCGAACGCCTGCCTGACGAGATGCGTGACGATCTGACGGTTGGCGAGTGCGCAATTGATCGCCGCACGCATCGCGCCGAGATACTCTTGCCCGACTTCCGAATTGATCGGGGCACAGGCCAATTCTCGATCCGGCAGATCGATGTGGTACCGGGCCGCGCTCACGACCATCCGCTTGAGGAACTCTGTGCCAATCTGATGCCCGAGTCCACGCGAGCCACAATGGATGCTGACGACAAGGTCTCCTTCGCGGAGCCCGAAGATCGACGCCGCTTCTGCATCAAAGACCTGCACGACCTGTTGCACTTCGAGATAGTGATTCCCTGAGCCGAGTGTCCCCATCTCATCTTGTTGGCGCTTCTTGGCGTAATCCGACACGCACTCCGGTTTAGCGCCGGCCATGCAGCCCTGTTCTTCGATGAGATCGAGATCCTCATGCATCCCGTAGCCCTCTCCCACTGCCCAGCTTGCGCCTCCGGTAAGCATGGCATCCATCTCGTGCCGATCCAAGTGCACCTTCCCCCTACTCCCTANGCCNGCGGGAATGCGATGAAACAAGGCCTCGGCCAGTTGTTCCTTCACCGGCTGAAGATCNTCGACCGTGAGTCCCGTGCGAAGCGCNCGNACTCCACAGGAAATGTCGAAGCCCACACCGCCGGCTGACACCACCCCTCCGAGATCGGGATCGAACGCGGCGACCCCGCCGATGGGAAACCCATAGCCCCAATGGGCATCGGGCATCGCATAGGAGGCTNGGACNATCCCCGGNAGCGTNGCGACGTTNGTGACTTGTTCATAGACCTTCTCGTCCATGTCGCGAATCAAAGCTTCGCTGGCATAGATCACCGCTGGCACCCGCATCTTGCCGCGGGGAGAAATGTGCCATTCGTCAGGCCCTCGTCGTTTCAACAGGTTGAGATCCATCACTGCCTCATGTCTTNATGCGATCTAGCAGATTTTCATAAACCACNTGGGGCCGGGAAAAATACGCGACCGTAGAAAGCCACGGACGGCTCCAGAAGCTCCCGCAGGCTGTTCAAAAAGGCC
>SPAX01000046.1:10975-14030 GCA_005239475.1 Nitrospira sp.
CTTNNNNAGCNTNCTNNTNNNGCCAGTCCCGATGAGCCTTCTCCGCCCTTTCCCCCCACATCTCACTGAGCGGGATCTCTGTGAGGAAGTAGGCTCCTGGGTCAAGTTGTGGAAGGGCGCGAGCGGCAGCGACCATGACCTGAGCCGTCAGGACGGGGTCGTCTAAGCGCGCTTCCAGCAGCAGATGGTGGTGTCCAAGTCGTCCCGGAGGGCCTCGTCGATCAAGGACCACCCCCCGCCCCTCTTGTTCCAGTTCCGCGAGACTCTCCACGGGAAAGACCTGCGTGTCTTCTCCGAGAAAGAGAGGGTCGGCACGGATGGCTTGCGTGATCGTGTTCGCATCCGCCCCCTTCTCCAATTCGACATAGACATACCGTTGCAATCTCCCATCGGTAGCTCGTACTTCGGCGCACAGGGCATCCTTCACCCCGACCACGCTTCGGGCCATCGTGGTGTGGTGGAGACTGATGCCTGTGTGATGCCGCGTCTCCGTCGCTCCTCCAGGCGTCAGCAGGGCAAACCACGAGCGGAACACCGATAACGCGCCAGGATCCCAGCCTGCCCCCACGATGGCCGGCGCCTTATGATGGAAGGCCACCTTGTGGATTGCGTTCTTATGGGCATGAAGCGCCTCTCCATGCAACGTGGCGCAGTCCACGATCGGAATTCCATGCTGAAGGATCTGATACGCAGTCTCCATGACGGCATTCGTCGGCACGCAGAGGAGCGCTGCGTCGACATCCCTCGCCTGACCGATGTGGGTGGTCAATGGAATGGATCGGAGTGTCTCCGGGAGCGTCCCCCCCGCACTGGCCGCTCGACGCACGATGGCCGCCAGACTGAGATCGTGGCTCAGGGAGATGAATTCCGCACAGACCTGTCCCACCCTGCCGAACCCGACGACTGCGAGACGCAATGGTTTCACGGCTGACATCCTCTCCCTACAGCCAGATAAAAATCTCCGGCGCCCGCCGTTGAACCGGCGGCATCTCTCCGCTCGGATGGCCCACGACGACAGGGAACACCGGCACATAATCGTCCGGAATGCCGAGACTTCGTTTAATCCTGGCCTGGTTCAACCAGGGTCGCGCAAACCCGATGGGGCAGGTGCCCAAGCCCATCGAGCAGGCGGCGAGCATCAGATTTTGCGCAGCGAGGGAACAGTTTTCCCCTTTAAAACACTAGGCATCTCTGTAGGTTGCTTCCATGAGATCTGCCCGGCAACCTCCCTCCGTGCCTGCGCTAAATGATCAGCAGCACAGGATCGACGCGACAGATCTACCAGAGACCAAAGTTCACGTCCTTGAACGGGATCGTTTCCCATTGCTCCTGTTCCGCATCCAAAATCCCGATTTCGAGATTCGACGGAAACACTCTCATCCCCTTCGGTCGGATCCAGATATCCGACTTCAAGGACTTGAAGTACAAATGGGGTCTGGCTTGGGCATAATCTCGCGCATGAAATAATTCCAGTAATCGCAATGTGTCGACGAACGTCATGCTTTCTCCTTTCATTCATCCTTTCATTCATCCTTTCATCACGTGGGGCCAGCCCCGATGAGCGGAACCGCGCAATCGAGACAAGTCGTGTGCTCGCAGACCCCCTCCCTCTTGCGCAGGAGTCAGCCTCTTGCGAAGCGTTCAATGAGCAATCGCAATGCCGCCGCGCTGCCCGTCGCGTTATGCCTGCCGGCAGAATCTCCATTTCGAGAGCAATTTTCACAAGATCGAATGACGTAGAGTATCAATACGCAATCAGAGGCGATGCTCCCAACGCACTCACCTTCGTGAAGCGTTGCGACCTTTCGCTACACCAACCAGACTCGTCTTGTAGCGGATTTCCCCAATTGGTTCGCAGCGGCCTCGAAGCCGGCCATTGAATCTGGCACAGTTCACGCACTACGATCGGGTCGTGATGCGGTTAGACCACGGGCACGGAAGGGGCATAGGGAGACGCATGCGTCAGCCAATCGAGCGCATGCTGGTGCTGTCGTGGCTTTTACTGTTTACCGCTTGCGTGGGACCGCTCCAGCAATGGGGAGAAGAAACGACGTTTCATCCTAAGGCCGCGTCATTCAACCCGGCCACGCTGAAGCAGGAGCAAGTCGCCGTCTTGAGCGCGATGGTGGGATTCGGATTGGAAGGGTATGCTCATCAAGCGTCACGCTCGCTGGCGAGCGCCTTGACTCAGACGCGAATCCCCCTCAAATCCTTGACGATCCAGGATACGCTGAACCGTATCAACATGGAAGGACTGACCGGAGAATACGCGGGCATCGTCTCCACCTACGTCCGAACCGGCATCCTCGACCGGGTGGGGCTCGAAAAAATTGGACGAGCCCTCCATGTTACCTATGTCTTTCAGCCCATTCTGGCCTCGTTCAGCCAATCCATGTCCGGCCGGTTGTCGATACTTGGGCTCCGGATTCTGCAAACCCGCGTCACCGCCCTCCGTCTGACACTGCAATTGTGGGACACGAGAACAGGAGAAATCGTCTGGGAATCATCCGGTGAAGCGACGCTAGCCGGTGAGGATGTCCGGGAGTCCCGCATCCCCTTCGACGAGATCGCCCGCCGATTATGGTCGCACATGCTCGACGATCTGTTCACGGGTTTGCCGGTGGAATAGCATCGCTAGGAGCCTGTCCGACATTGCCTTCGCGGCGAGTCGAAGGAGGTGCAGCCAGATGCGAGGCCGCAGGCCCGAGGCTGACCCTCGTTTCACGTTTCACGCCTCACGTTTCACGGTTCTGGGGAGCGGGCCGAGAACGACACAGGTGGTCGCGGATCGTTCGCCGCGGTAGAAAGGTCCATGTCGGACAGGCTCCTAGGATCTCCCTTTGCAGAGCAATTACGATGAGATCGGATCATTCCGGGGGGATTCACAAATCAGGTAAGAAGGGCGACGAATTCTAATCTCCGAGAATCCTAGCGACCTTTCGCCACAGCAGGGTTGCTGCATCTGTAGCGGATTTCCACAGGCATCGCAGCGGTCCCTTCGTTAGTCAATTTCAAACCCAGGAATTTTCTACAAGTGGACGGCGGATCGGTGCTC
>SPAX01000047.1 GCA_005239475.1 Nitrospira sp.
ATCCTAATGACCAGCTGACTCACTCGCCTCGTGCACGTCACGGCTTTCACTCCCCTCACTATATTCCCGACTCCAGTTTGACGGTCGAACTGATCCGCCTGCTCATTGCTACGATTGTGACCCCTCTTATCCGCAATGCACCTCAACCCTTCATGGAACCGCGGCGAATGACGCCGACATGTCCATGAAGAAACCAAGGAGGTTTCTATGACATCCTCCAATAAGTTGCTACGGGGAGTTCTCATGCTGGTGTTCGGGTTGGGCGTCACCGGCTTTGTCGGGCCGAGCAGAGCGGAGACGGAAGGGACAGCTTTTAATCTGCCCGTAGAAACGGTGGCGGACTATCTGTACGCTGTGATTGAAGCGGACCGTGAGGTGTACACCAAGCACGTCGTTGAACGGATGCAGACCAAAGGGGTGGTCGTAGCCTCGGAGAACTGGGAGGAGAAAAATACCCTACCTCTCCCGGCTCAATTCCTGATGGAGTCTGGCCGTGTCATGGCAAGAAAAAGCATCGGCATACAGTATCGATTGATCAGCCTCTGGCCGATCAACAAACGGAATGTCGCCTCAAGCGAGTTTGAGAGGATAGGCCTGGGGACTATCCTCACTCATCCGACCAAACCTTATACCGGGTTTGTGAAGGAAGGAGGAGCCCGTTACTTCCAAGCCGTCTATCCAGATCTTGCTGTGGCCCAGGCTTGCATCGGCTGCCATAATTCCCATCCGGACAGTCCCAAACGGGACTTCAAGATCAATGATGTCATGGGGGGCTGGTGATCAGTATTCCACTGAAATAGAACTAACTACTATGGGGGTGACCTCAACCCACTTCGGACGCAGAGCCAAGAACCCAAGAGCCAAGGGCTAGGGCGTCTTCGCGCAGCGGAACCCGGGGGCGTACAAGCTCCGGAACGACGGCGGATCCCAGTACCGATCCGCGGATCGCAAAGTTCGCGGATTGCTATTCCACGAGCCGCCACGAATCACTTTGAATCCGCCCCTTGGCGGTCCTGTCGGGTTCTTCGACGGGCTGTTCTTGTAAAAGTCATTGTCATACCAGTCGCTGACCCATTCCCAGACATTTCCGGCCATGTCATAGACGCCATAGGGACTCTTGCCGGCTTCCAATGTCCCCACTGGCAACAATGTCCCATGGCTGTTCGACCCTATTTTCGCATAGTTCGCATGGAGCGGCGTTGGAGGGTCGTTGCCCCATGGATAGAGGCGGCCATCCGTCCCGCGCGCCGCCTTTTCCCACTCCGCCTCCGTTGGGAGGCGCTTGCCGGCCCATTTGCAATACGCGGCCGCATCTGCCCAATCCACATTCGAAACCGGGCGTTTCTGGTGCGAGCGTTGGTTCATCGTCTTCCAGTCTATAGGCGAATTGGCCCCTATCGCCTGCAGAAATGGTGCATATTGCCCTACCGTTACTTCGTACTTATCGATGGAAAAGGCATCCACATAGACCTGGTGCTCCGGTTGTTCGTCTGAATCTCCCGTCTGGCTTCCCATCGTGAACTCCCCCGCCGGCACCAGCACCATTGACGGCTCTTGCGATTGAGCCGCCGCCGGCTTTTCCTGACTCTGTGTGTTTCCCGTGGAAAATTCCTTGGCATTCTTATTAACGGGTCCCTCGGCCATCGCCGGGTACGCAGCGAGTCCGAGCACCGCGATCAACACAAGTATCGTCCTCATGAACCGCCTCCCCATTTCACTGAAGGAATCATGGCACCCTGTCCTCACATCATCTAATGGGCGGGAACTATAAAGCCTCGCGCCTCAGAAACACAACCGTACGGGGCCGTGGGGCTGCCCCAACTACACCGTCTGTATGGGGTTTCACTATTCGATGTACGGCCTACGGAATCTTCGCGCACCGGAACCCGGTAAGTCCTTGGTCCGTCGGCGAAATAAGGCTCCGATTCGCGGAGCGCAGGGCTCGCGGATTGCTGTACCAGGACCCGCCACGGATCACTTTAGTCCCGCCCGTTGACGGTCCTGCCGGGTTCTTCGACGGGCTTTTTGGGTAATATTTAAAGTCATACCAGTCGTTGACCCATTCCCAGACATTCCCGGCCATGTCATAGATACCATAGGGACTCTTGCCAGCTTCGAACGTCCCAACCGGGGCCAATACCTCATGATTATTCCAGTCCGTTTTCCCAAAATTCGCGTGGAGCGGCGTTGGAGCGTCGTTGCCCCATGGATAGAGGCGGCCGTCCGTCCCCCGCGCCGCCTTCTCCCACTCCGCCTCCGTTGGGAGGCGCTTGCCGGCCCACTTGCAGTACCCGTACGCATCCACCCAATCCATATTCGTGGCCGGGCGTTTCTGGTGCGCCGGTTGATTCATCGTCTTCCAGTCCGGAGGCGGTTCAACCCCTTTCGCCTGCAGAAAGGCCGCATATTGCGCCACCGTCACTTCATACTTATCGATGGAAAAGGTATCCACATAGACCTGGTGCGCCGGTTGTTCGTCTGAATCTCCCGTCTGGCTCCCCATCGTGAACTCTCCCGCCGGCACCACTGCCATCGACGGATCTTTCGATTGGGCTGCCGGCTCCTCCTGACGCTGCTTCTGCCCTGTAGAAGATTCCTTGGCACCCTTATCGACGGGTGGAGCGGCCAGCACCGGGTGAGCAGCCAGCCCAAGCATCGCGACCAACACAAGTATCGTCCTCATGAACCGCCTCCACATTCTACCGAAGGAATCATGACACCCTACCTGCGCATAAGTTTGATGAGAAGGAACTATAAAGCCTCGCGTCTCAGGAAGGCAACCGCAAAGGGCCACTGGACTGTCCGGTCTAGCAGAATGGTGAAAAATGTTTCAGCACATGAAGATTGTTACGCGTAATAGGCGAATGGTGAAAGGTATCACGAAGATCACCGTATCTCATGCGAGCCATAAGCGACATGTCATTAGCTATCAAGGCCCTTTTTCCACGAGATGCGCCACACGGTTCGCGTTATATATTTCATGGGTAACGAGGAGCTCACCTATGCCGAGATTCTTTTTTCGCGGCTTACCATCCTAAGCGCCTGACACGAAGAGCCTCGCAATTGAAGCAACATGATGCCGCTGTACCTGGGTCTGGTCCTGGAGCCCAGCAGGGTTTGTGCTAGCTACAAGCCGAAGGGTATCAGCGGAGACTGGGTCAAAAGTTCGGAATAGGTGAATAAAAGAACTTGCAGAGAAAGAGCTCGCTGTTTACGATGCGCGCTATAAAGTTGGCTAAGTGTCCAGAAGTGTATGAGCTGGACGGTGGCCGACAAGATGTCCGACGCCCATACGCTCTTGGACTTCCGCGAGGCGCTCGTGAGCGCGGGCCTGTTCGAACAGCACTGTGAAGCGTTCACGCAGCAACGCCAGGCGGGGCACACAGAATTTCCTTTTGCCAAGTTTCGGGCGGCAGGCTGAAATGAAACCGGTCCAAACGCATGCGATGACGTCGGAAACTTCCAGGCCCGCCCAACGCAAGTTCCTCTACGCGGCCCTGGCGTTGTGGCTCCTGCCGTTGGTGGTCATCTCGGTGATGGTGACGCTCCACCCGCAGGAGCGTACCGTGACGGGGCTGTATCACGAGGCCGCCGCCAACTGGCGGGCCGCCGAAAGTCTCTACCAGGGCCCGCAGGGCATGAACTACCTGCCGCATTTCGCGCTCGCATTTTTGCCGTTCGAAGCGATGCCCGCGCCCTGGGGCGATCTCACGTGGCGCTGGCTCTCGGCAGGGTTACTGGCCGGCGGCTTCTGGCGGCTCGCGCGGCAACTCCGGCCGGACGCGCCCGAGCAACTCTTCTTCTGGTCCTCCCTGTTCGGCCTGCTGCTGTGTCTGGACGCGGTCCGCAACGGCCAGGCCAATGCGCTGTTTGCCGCGCTCACCACGCACGCCGTTGTTTTCCTCATGCAACAGCGTTGGTGGCTGGCGACTCCGGCCATTTTCGCCGCGCTGATGATCAAGCCGCTGGGGCTCGTGTTGCTGCTGTTGGCGCCGGCGGTTTACCGGCCGATGATCTGGCGCACAGCGATGGGGGGCGTGATTTTTGCGGCGTTTCCGTTTCTGTTCGGCAATCCGCACTACGTTTGGTCGCAACATGCGGCGTTGGCGGAAAACCTGCGCGCATGTTCGGTGGTGACCGAACATCGCTTCGCCGACATCAACGGCCTCCTCCGCACGCTCGGCCTCGGCCTGTCCGACCGTGCCTCGCAACTCCTGCGCGTGCTCGCCGGCGGCGCGACGCTGGGGCTGTGGTGGTTAGGCGCGCGGCGGCTGACCGAACCGTTGAAGGGCGTTTTTCTCCTCGCGTTAACCACGGCCTATCTCATGTTGTTCAACCCGATGAATGAAGTGAATAGCTATGTCATCCTCGCTCCGGTACTAGCGGCGCTCGCGGCGTTTCACCTGAAGTTCGAGGAGCCGAAGGGACTTGGCTGGACACTGGTGTCCATGGCGGTGACGATGGCGGTATTGCCGGAATTACTGCGCAAGGTATATGGCAATTCCTTCGCGCTGTGGTGGCATCCGCTGATGACCCTGGCGTTTGTGGCGTTGCTGATCTGGCGCCTGTGGCGCCAACCGCAGTCCGAACCGGCACTGGGTCACGTGTCCCGTTCCACCATCCCGGCGGCGCGTTGACGTTATGGCCGGCTACTACCCTCACCTTCCAGACACGCCGCCGGCCGACACGCCGCAGCTCTCCGTCCTGCTCCCTTGCTACAATGAGCACGAAGTCATCGACGAAACGCATCGACGCGTGAAGGCAGTTTGCGAAGCGCAGGGTTGCTCCTACGAAATCTTGATGGTCAACGACGGTTCGAAAGACGTTACGTTCGACGACATGCTGCGATTGGCCGCGAGCGACCCGAACCTCGTTCTCGTTAACCTCTCCCGCAATCACGGCCATCAACTTGCGCTCAGCGCCGGCCTCTACGTCTGTCTCGGCCAGCGCGTCCTCATCATGGACGCCGATCTGCAAGACCCGCCGGAATTGCTGCCGGACTTGATGAAGCTCATGGACAGCGGTGTGGATGTGGTGTACGCGCAGCGCCGTAGCCGGCCTGGCGACGCGACGTTGAAACGCTGGGCCTGCACCGTATTCTATCGTCTGCTCGGCCATCTCTCAGAAACAAACATCCCGCTCGACACCGGCGATTTTCGCCTCATCAGCCGCCGCGTGCTGGACGTGATCCTTGCGATGCCGGAGCGGCATCGCTTCCTTCGCGGCATGATCAGTTGGGTCGGCTTCCGCCAGGAACCGCTGCTCTACGACCGCGACAAACGCTTCGCGGGCGAGACGAAATATCCTTTCCATAAACTGCTCCAGCTCGCCATCGACGGCATCGTTTCCTCGTCGATCCGTCCGCTGGCCGCCGCGAGTTTCTTCGGTGCGATCGCGGCAACGCTTGGCCTGCTGCTCACAGCCTATGCGCTCTACTCCTGGCTGCTTGTTGGCCAGACGCCGCAAGGATGGACCAGCTTGATCATCACCGTAACCTTCCTCGGCAGCGCCCAGCTCTTTGTACTGGGCATCATCGGCGAATACCTTGGCCGCCTGTATGAACAGTCCCGCAACCGTCCCCTTTTCATCATCGACCGCGTGGTGCGCGGCAGCGACGGCACGGAAGGGAGAACCCAGGCGCCCGACAAGGCTGTTCCCGCGAGGCGCGACGACTCCGCCAAGAGGGTGCGGACACCGTAAAGGGGCCTTGATAGTGGCAACTGAAGCGGCGCGCAACTAATGGGGGTCATTGCGAGGTGGCCCCGGAATAACAGACATGTGAATTATGCATCACTCTCCTGGCGTTCGAACTCTTCTGGACTCCGATAGCAGAGCGCCTGATGCAAGGGCTGACGGTTAGTGTCGCTCTACAATCAGCGCGACAACGCAAAATAACCGCTGAACTGGTATCGGCTGAAAAACATATCCTCCCTTCCTGTGACGCAAGGTTCTAGCACGCTGTTCGATAGCGGGACCTTCGCGGGCGATGCGCGCATCGAGGATCTCTCTCCTGGACAAGATAGGCTCTCAGCTATGCGCTCGATCTCAAGACCGAAGTGGAACCAAAACTCTAACCCGCATTATTCATGAACGTTTCTGCTGCAATCGCGGATTCGCCGCTGCGACAAGCCTGGACGCGGTGGCCCGGCGTCCAGGCAGGCGGGCTCGCGTGGCGACTGTGCGATTTCGCGACGAACCGTCATGAATAATGGGGCTAAGGCGGCCCGCAGGAACTAGGGACGGCCTCGCTTAAGAAGGGCACGATGCTCATCTCTCGTCGTTTGGTCGAAGGCCGGACCTATCTCGTGAAGAAGCTGGATCAGCAGGAGACCGAGCTGGAGAAACTGCGCAAGGAGATCGAGGCCTAGAAGATCGCTGAAGACGAGCAGAGGCGGGGGTTGCAGCACTATGTGATGAATCTCGACGTGGCGTAACCCTGTCAGGCGAAGAATCGCCGGACCTCTTCCAGAGGTGCGCAGCCGACGAGGAGATCACCCTCCGGCGAGACAATGAGTGGAACTCCGGCCTGGCCTGTTGCGTGCCAAGCCGCTTCCCACTCTTGAGCTACCTGGCGACTCTCGTCATCGATCGTGCCGATACTCTCCGGCGAGCCTCCTCCCTGCTCAACCAATTGCCTGAGTACCGCCGGATCAGAAATGTCCCTGCCTTCACACCAGAAAGCCCGATAGGTCTCACGCACAAACGCCATCCCATGTGATCGATCACACCGTAGGAGTACCACTGCCTGTTCGATCGCCGGTCTCGTATTGGGCTTGCCAGAAGGGAGTGCAATGGGCAGCCCTGGCGCCAGCCGCTGCACGACCGTCACTTCGTGGCGCAGTTCAGCGCCCAATGAACCCTGCCAAGGTTTCATTGGACGAGGTAATTGCGGCGCATGCTGCACACCGCGCCATTCACAGTGACCGATGAACTGCAGGCCATGGAGCCGCTCGTGCATCGCGTAGCAGAACGGACAGTTGAAATCGCTATAGAGGGTGTAGGGAGACGTCATGCTGTACGGACCACTCAGGTAATCGCCGTACAGTAGCGCATCAAGCGCCAAGAATACCAGTTGCCCGCATTATTCATGACCGGTTCGTCGCGAAATCGCTGAGCCGCGTCGCGAGACCGGCGCGCGGAGCCCCGGGGCCCCGATGCGTACTCGTGCAGTACGTTGAGGGCCCGAGGGACGAGCCCGCCGGCCGAAGGCCTATCGTAGCAGCGGATCGGCGATTGGAGCAGAAGCGGTCATGAATAATGCGGGCTGGTCTTCCTCTATGATCGTCATAACCCACGAACCTGGCATTCGTTCAAAGAGGTATGGTATGTGAGCGCATGCCGACACCCTCTGTCTTACTCCTCATACCCCCACTCACTCAACTGAATACTCCCTATCCATCCACCGCCTATCTCACAGGGTTTCTCCGTGGTCGCGGGATTGAGGCCTCCCAGGCCGATCTCGGCATTGAGATGGTGCTTCGGCTCTTTTGTCGATCGGGACTCCAGGCTGTGTTTGAGCAGATCCGCAAAGACGAAGGTGCATTGCCAGGTGAAGCCAGACAGATGCTGGCGGTCGAGCCGGCCTATCTGAATGCCATCGACCCGGTCATCGAATTTCTCCAAGGACGCAATCCCTCCTTAGCCTTGCTCCTCGCCCGACCAGGATTTCTTCCTCAAGGCCCTCGGTTTGCCGGCCAGAGAGGAAGCTCTGCGTCAGCACGTGCCTTGTCGGAGCAGGATCGAGCTAAACGGTTTGCCACCTTGTATCTTGAAGACCTGGCCGATCTGATTCAAGCAACCGTGTCTCCCCATTTCTCCCTAAGTCGCTATGCCGAACATATCGCCCGAGCAGCCGCATCGTTCGAGACCATCATCGACGCGATAGCAGCCCCCCCGACGCTGACGGATCAATTCATGCTGGAATCCTTGTGGGAACATCTGGATCGCCTCAATCCATCCCTCGTCGCTCTTACCGTGCCCTTTCCCGGAAACCTCTATGGCGCGTTTCGTATTGCCCATTCAATTAAAAATCGACGACCGGAGATCACCATTGCCCTTGGTGGCGGGTATGCCAACACGGAGCTTCGGCGTCTGTCGGACCCCCGCGTATTCGACTACGTCGATTACGTCACGCTCGACGACGGGGAACGCCCTCTGCTCTCGTTGATCGAATATCTGGCAGGGACCAGACCGCGCACGCGACTCTGCCGGACGTTCTATCGGGACAAGAATCGAGTGGTCTTCGCGAATGATACGTCTGACCGGGAGTTCAGCATGGCTGAAGTTGGTTCTCCGACCTATAGCGGTTTGACCTTGGGGCGCTATCTCACAATCTTGGATAGCACGAACCCGATGCATCGTCTCTGGTCGGAAGGCCATTGGAACAAACTCACGGTCGCCCACGGCTGTTACTGGAAACAGTGTACGTTTTGCGACGTCGGGCTCAACTACATCAGTCGTTATGAAATGACGCCGACCGGTCGGCTCATCCAACAGATCGAGCAACTGATCGCCGAGACGGGACGCCGAGGGTTCCACTTTGTGGATGAGGCAGCCCCTCCCGCTGCCCTAAAATCGCTCGCTTTGGCGCTACTGGAAAAAGGCATTATCATTTCGTGGTGGGGCAATATCCGCTTTGAAGAGGCATTCACGCCGGACCTCTGTCGCCTTCTGGCCGCCTCCGGTTGCATCGCCGTGACGGCAGGACTCGAAGCTGCCTCGGATCGTCTGCTGGAGAAAATCAAGAAAGGGATTACCGTCAATCAGACTGCGCTCGTGGCAGCGGCCTTCAATGACGCAAACATTCTCATCCATGCCTATCTCATGTACGGTTGTCCCTCTGAGACGGTGCAAGAAACGGTCGACTCGCTCGAACGGGTGCGGCAATTGTTCGCGGCAGACCTNATTCAATCTGCTTTTTGGCATCGCTTCACCGCCACGGCNCATAGTCCGATCGGGCTCAAGCCGGCTGCCCATGGATTGCGCATCCTCGGGCCTGAGTTTCAGGGCTTTGCGGAGAATGACTTACTACATGAGGATCAACGTGGCAAGACGCCTGAGTGGCTTGGCGAAGGGCTACGACGGGCGATGCTCAATTACCTCGAAGGGACCGGGCTCACCCTCGACGTCCGCCAATGGTTCGACCATCCCGTGCCACGGCCACGCGTCTCCTCCACGTGGGTACGGCGGCTCCTCAAGGGCCGAATTGTTGAAGATGACCCACAGACAGAACGGCGGTTCGTATGGCTCGGTGGGCAACCAGTCTGTGAACCGGTCGGAAGAAGGACCCGACTCATTCTGCCGGGGCGTACCAGCGATCACGCCGTCACGCTCGGCAACCAACAGGCTCAGTGGCTTGTCGATCTGATTCGACAATCCACACCTCAAAATAATCCATCGCGTCCCTACCCCCTGCTCCGGGAAACAAAAACCACATTTCCAGGAACCGTAGAGGAGTTTGAGATCTTCCTCGGTACTACTCCCTGGAAAAAGGTTCGTTCAGCCGGCCTGCTGCTCGTGTAGAACTGAGTTCAATCAGCTGTTCTAGGTGATCAGCAGATTGTGCGAGAATGCAACCGCTCTCCGCGGTAAGTGAGATCAGGTCGGTCTGCATCCCACTCCGCTGAAGGCTAGCCGCGAGGCGCAAACATGATCACCGCCATCCCCACAAGGCACAGTGCGGCCCCGATGGTGTCGAACAGATCCGGCCTCATATCGTCCATTGCCCACCCCCAGAGAAGCGACAGCACAATGAACATGCCGCCATACGCGGCATACACCCGACCAAAGTGGGCCATCTGAAATGTCGGAATGATGCCATAGAGGATGAGAATGGCCGCTCCAGCAATCCCGTAACCACGTGGCCGTCCCTCGCGGAACCAAAGCCACACAAGATACCCGCCCCCAATCTCGCACAGACCGGCAAACACATAGAGTCCTATCGATAACAATGTAGACATTGCTGTGTCCTTATGGTTTGAGTGAGAGCTGCCGGTTACCAATGATCCGGTTGTAGAGCGCCGGGATGATCAACAACATTAATATTGTCGAGGTGACCAATCCTCCGATAGCCACGGTCGCGAGGGCCGCTGGACCTCGGCTCCCATACTGGTGACCACCGTCATGGGCAAAAGCCGAGGCTGGCGACAAGTGCCGTCATCAGTACGGGCCTGAGTCGATCCATTTGTCCTATCACTGGAAGGGACTCAAATCGGAATGATTTCCTTACAACTGGAATCATCATGGTGCCTCCGAACGATACATCACGATCATCGACGAGATTATGCTCACTGAAAATAAAATAGGCGGGAGTGGCTCAAGGCCACTCCCGCCCTCAACGCTGGTCAAACCATTTGCTACTTATTCGGCTGCGGGGTATAGCGCAGGTAGGGTTTCACGGTCTTGAAGCCCTTGGGGAAGAGTGTCTTTGCTTCAGCGTCGTTCACCGCCGGGGTAATGATGCAATCCTCCCCATCCTTCCAATTGGCCGGTGTCGCCACCTTGAACTTCGAGGTTAGCTGAAGGGAATCGATTACCCTCAGTAATTCATCGAAATTCCGACCACATGAAGCAGGATATGTCAATGTTAACTTTACCTTTTTATCAGGCCCGATGATGAACACTGAACGAACCGTCATGTTGTCGAGGGCATTCGGATGGATCATGTCGTACAGGGTCGCGACCTTCTTCTCAGGATCGGCAATGATCGGATAGTTCATCGTCGTCTTTTGCGTCTCATTGATATCGTTGATCCAGCCCTTGTGTGAATCCAATGGATCGACGCTGACCGCAACGACTTTCACGCCCCGCTTCTTGAACTCCGGTGTAATCTTGGCGACCGTTCCCAACTCGGTGGTGCAGACGGGGGTATAGTCTTTTGGGTGCGAGAAGAGAATGCCCCACCCACCGCCCAACCACTCGTGAAAATTGATGGTCCCTTCGGTGGTCTCTGCCGTAAAATTCGGTGCCTCATCTCCTAGTCGTATTGCCATGGTAGCCTCCTCTATTAAGCCAATGACTCGACATCGCTCATCGCACTACGATACTGTCCTTCCTAGACGAAGTGCAAGAGGGATTCCGGTGACCACACAATGAGCACGCAGTATCCGAGGAGTCCGAAAGTCCAGCTGGGAGGCATCGCCCATCTCGGGCGAATCATCGACAAAATTCGGCTCCGTCATGCCGGCCAGATTCAAGACTATAACTATTTAACCGTCGGCTTTGACCGGTATCTTCTCGACTTCCTCGAACTCGACGCCCCTGCATTCGAGCAACGGGTGCGTGACGGAGGAACCGATACGGAACTCTTGGACTGGGTTCGCGCACACATGCGGAAGCGGTCTTCGGAAGAGATCGCCCAGTGGAACCAGCGCATCGAGACGGGCGGACCAATGGATGAGGCGGGCAAGGTGCGATTTCAACAACGCCTCGAAGGCGTGGCACAGAAACGAGGTGTGCCTGTTTCAACACTCCCGCACATCACCACCTGGGCCGACATGATCGATCTTGACGAGGACCGCCTATAGCCAGGACGCCTTGTATTTGACGCTCCCTATCGCGGAGGCACGAAGCTCATTCACCGTCCGTCATCCGCCCAATCGATCCGCTGTCCCGCTGACGAGGGCCCCGCAGCGTTCGAGTTGCCAAGGTTGTCCAACGACCCCGCTAACTTATTGAGAGGCTTCCCCAACAGTTCCGGCACTGCAGAGGGGGCAGCCGCGGGCAGGCGATGCTTAGCGCAGTGCTTCGACCTGTCCCGTCGCTCGAGCCAGATTCACGCGCGACGCATTTGCCCGAAACAATCCGTCGATGAGATTGTCTCTCGCGCGCACCAGCGAAAAGAGGGCGTTGGATAATTCCAAACTGTTTGAGCTCAGCAGACGAAAGCGTTCTCTGGCGAGCTGTACTTCGGTCACCGCCGCTTTGAGCCCGTCCTTGGCGATCCTGAGTTGTTCTTTCGCCGATGTGAGGGTGACCAACGCTTCTCGCAACTCCATCGTGATCTGTCTCGTGACCAGGTTCATCTTGATTTCTTCTTGCAGGAGATGACTCCGGCTCTCGCCGATACGCCCCTCACGTTGGCCGCCATCAAAGAGCGGGATTGATAAGGTCACCCCCACGTTGTAGGTGCTGGTCGAATTATTAATCTGGTTCCCAATGAGCCCATAATCTCCTTGTGCTTGCAGTGACGGAAGCCGTTCCCCTTTGATCGAACTGAGGGTGAGCGTTGACACCTGGACCCGCTGCTCTTGGGCTTTTATTTCCGGCCGATTGGTGAGCGCGACATCCATGGCATATTCCTGCGTCGGGACCGGCTCCTCAGGAGCTTTGAGTTCATCGGTGAGAACGAGCTTTACGTCGAAGTCGATCCCCAAGGCATTGATCAGAATCAGCTTGGTCCGCTCGACATCGCTCTTGGCCAATTCCAATCGTTGCCGCTCATTCTCCAATTGAGTTTCAAGCCTGGCGGTATCGAGACCTGTGGCCATCCCACCGCTCTGCCGGTTTTTGATAAAGGCCACGAGTTCTTTATACAGCTCCACATTCGCCGTCCGCGCGTCTGCGGTCTCGTAATTCCGCAAGACTTCCATATACTGCAGGGCGACCGTCGCCATCGTGTCATTCTTCGTCGTGTCTGCTTCCCCTTCAGAAACGGCCAATGCCGCACGCGACGCGCGCCAGCGCTCGATTAGACTCCAACTGAAGAGCGACTGCGACAGGGTGCCTCGCGCATCGGCGATATCGAATGGTTGGGTACGAACCGGCGCGCCTCCAATGGTGCCGAGAAAGAAGGTTTGATTCGTGAACTTTGAAGAGCCCGCCAGGTTCGGCAATAACGCGCCGAGTTGGGTTCTCGAAGCTCCACGCGCCGCTTCGATGCGTTCTTTGTACAATCGCACATTGGGATTTTTGTCACACAGAAGTCCCGCCACGAGGACTACCCAGATGACGCTCATATAGATTCGCATACGGTCACATCCCCTTCACTAACAAGATCGTTATTGGGTTTCTCTGGTTTGGTTTGTTTTGTTTATCTGGTTGATTTGGCTCATCGGGTAAGTTTCGTTCAACCAAACAAACGAGATAACCAAATCAACCAGACAAACCAGAAATGAAGCGGTCACGGACTCTCTGCCGACGAGGGGCGAAACTCGACGGTGCAAGCCAGGCCGGCAGCAATCGCATTATTCGGATTCGGCATTTCCAAACGCACTCCAAACGTGCCGCTCGCGCTATCGACGACCCTATTCACGACTACGATCTTCGCCTGATAGACAGGTTGCCCTTTTCCTTCCGGACGCACATCGCCCCGCATGCCAATTTTCAATTTACCGAGCAGCGA
>SPAX01000048.1 GCA_005239475.1 Nitrospira sp.
TATGGTCCCGATGCCGAGCACGCCGAGGATGAGCGCCTTGCCGATGTCCTGTCCGCGCAGCGTGCCGACCTGCACCGGTTCTCTGGAGAGATAGGCGCTGGCGGCGTAGAGCTCCTCCCCGATCAAGGTGTAGTCGCAGGTGGTGACGAAGAACGGGAGCTGGTGATCGGAGTCCGTCCCGGCGATTTGGATCGCGCCGGTGCTCGCGCCCGTTTCTGTCAATAGCAACGCCTCGGCAAAGTACGACCCCATAAAGAAATTCGCTGCCGGCTTTTTGCGCAGCATGATGCCGTCCACTGCCGCGGTATAGCTGAATTGGTCAGACGTAATGAAGAAATTCGAGTCGTCCTTGTAGAGATCGGGCTTGCCGGCTTCCAGGTAGGCCTGTTTCGTAATTTCCTGGCAGACCGCCGGCTTCCAGGTAGGCCTGTTTCGTAATTTCCTGGCAGACCGCCATGGTAATCGGATCGCGGTGCGGCACGAGCAAGTCTGTTCCGTAGGCGGCCGTGCGTTTCGCCACGCGCCCGAGGATCACGGCTGCGGCAATGGTTGAGGGATCACTCATGTCGTGGGCGCCGGTCAGGTAGAGGATAGGCTTGCCCAACTCGGTGGCGCGACCGATGGCCTCGTCCACGGCAGCGAGGCCGGGAATGCGCCGGAGGAAGATCTCCCGTTTTCTGGCTGTACCGATCGCATAGAACACGATGCCGCCGAACAGAAGCGCCAGCATCAGATTGTTCATCTGATTCCAGTTTATCCAGTTCGGTTGTGGAGTAGCCTGAACCGGCGTGGCGATTTCACGAACATCACTTCGAACGGCAGCCACCGTGATGCTGTAGGCGGTCCCGTCCTTGAGCTCAACCCCCCTCCCATTCCTCAGCGTGAACTGGTGCTGGTCTCCAGTCGCAGGCCTCGTCCACCAGGGCCACTTGGATTCACGGACGTAGTGCTGGTTCGCAGGGAACTCCGCCACGACTTGCATCGCAGCCGGATCTGGCACCGCGGTTTCCTCGCCGAGTAAAACCTGATACCTGGTCGCGGCATTATCGTAGGAAGCGGGTGACCAGAGCACAGTCAGGCTGCCGCCGCCATCGCTGGGGGTATCGAATGCGCGAAGGTCTTGAGGTGGCGCGAGTGATGTTTGAGCGAAGACTGACGAGACAGACAGGCACAGAGTAATGGCTACCGGCAGGATGGCCCCGCATGCTGAACGAGCATTGTCACGGTTCACGATTCACGTCTCACGTTTCACGCTTACGAGCCTTCAATTAATTCAATATTCGCGCGCGGGATCATGGCCGTGCTGCTGTCGGCAAAGCGGACTTCCAGCACGCGCACCTCACTCTCAGTCGGAATCTTCTGGAGCTCGGACGGCAGATTCGCGACTTCGCCGATTTTTCCAAACAACGGGTCACGAATAATACGAACCTGGTCACCGATTTGAATGCCGCCTCGCTCGGGAAGCGTTGCGGAGGTTCCTGTGACGCTTCCTGCTCTGTGTGGAATGATGATCTCCGGTCGAATGACGCCGGCACGAATTTGCGTGGCGCCTGAGATCGAGGCCGGTTGTCCTGCATGGGCGGAGAGAAGCCTAAATGTTTTGTCGGCCATGGGGATGGTGCCGAACCCTTCGGTGAGAATCAGGGTAAAGCCGACCTGCTCCGTGCCCGTGATGGCCACGCCAAGGTCGTAGCCCAAGAGTGCGCGCAAATCCTTATCATGAATGCCGCCGATTACCACACCCGCAACTCCCACCTCTTTCGCGCGAGCTAGTGCGTCCGACGAGATGAAGGAGCCGCCCACGACGACCTTGCCTTGCATGTCCGCGGTGAGGTGACGCGGCGAGAGCGCTTCGTCCGGCGACGTCACTGCGATCACAATTTCGCCCCAGGTTTCACCGCCGATACCAAAGATGCCCTGCACGAGACTACAATTCGTTTCGACAACGACGCCCTGCTGCGGAATCACCTCGACAATGCGCCCGTCGACATAGCCCAGCAATTCCAGCACGCGCGGCGGCTCCCGCAACAGCACCTGCCCGGTGATGGTGGACACGGATTCCACCGCGCCGGTGATCGGCGAGAGGATTTCCGTCTTGAACCACTTCATGAGCGGTTTGTTCTCGGCCAGGATCTCGTCCTTCTGAACCGGGTCGCCGGCCTTCTTGATCAAATATTCGTTGATCTCATCAGGTGCCACGCCCAACTGATTGGCGAGATTCATGGGATAGACCTTCCCTGGCAACTCCGCACGAGCCACTGCCTGATTCGCGCGCACGGTCGCTCCGGTTGTGACCAGCACGCTGCCAGGCAGCGACAACATCCGTCGACGACGGATCACGGCCTGTTCTGTGACGGTTAAGCCTGGGGTATAGGAGTGAGCCATTCTTCAACTCAATGTGGAATGTGGAATGTGGAATGATGAATAAAGAAACTCAGCCTCATTGTTTGTTCACCATTTATCATTCAACATTCATCATTTATGCTGTCGGGTACAATTCGACGGCCTGATACCAGCGGGTCAGCAATGCTGCCCTCGCCGCATGGTCGGTCGGCAACTGCAACGGACGCCCTCGCCCATCGAGCAAGAGTCCCACCACACCGCCTTCAACCTCTCGCGTGAGCGCAACTCCTGCCCCTGCCCCGAGGTTCACCTGTTTCGCCGGCTGGACCGTGATCGAGGCCTTCTGCCCGCTGGCCAGTGGAACCAGCCGCAAGTCGCCGAACGAAAGATGCCCCTTGGCCTCTCGACCATCCGGAAAGGTGATGGCATAGTCCGCGCACCGTTCCCCGTCCTTCCCCTGCCCGATCGGCGCGACACAGGTCCCCAAATAGACCATGCAATCACGGACAAAGACCTCGGTCGCCGCCTTCTCATTAATTGTCGCGAGCACGCCGAGATGCGGCATCATGAAGATGCTATCCACCGAGAGCCTCGTGACTCCGAGCGGTTCATAGGCATCCACCATCATCAGCATCGATTGCATGCGGCGCGGCGCATGGGACAGAATCCCGCCGCTCCCGACGATCAAATCGAGCGTAAGCATATCGATCAGCGTCTTGCCGGACTGCTGCTGCTCGAACACATCCGAGATCGTGCGCTCCTGCTGCACCCCCTTGAGGGCCGTCGCGAGGGATTTATGATGAATCAATGCAAGCCGGAGCGCCTCGCGGGCAATCGCATGTTCGATCTGTAACTCGTCCAGGGTCTGTGGAATCGTCGTCGGCCGGACCATTTTATTCTTGATCCGATTGCGGAGCGACTGTTCGTCGATCGTGAAGGGCACCCAGCGCATGATATTGGCGAGCCCTGCTTCCGCCAGCACATTGGAAATACTGTACGACATCCCGAGGTTCGCGCTGACGGTCCGATTGAAGCGTCCGTCGAAGACCGAGAAGACGTCTGTGGTCGCACCGCCGATATCCACCCCGATCAAATTCAGATGCTCCCGCTTGGCGATCATTTCCATGATCAGGCCGACCGCCGCCGGCGTCGGCATGATCGGCGCACCGGCCATCTCAATCAGTTTCTTGTAGCCCGGCGCTTGCTGCATAACATGTTCGAGAAACAGGTCGTGAATCTTGTCGCGCGCAGGAGTGAGATTCTCCCGTTCCAACACCGGACGAATGTTGTCGGTCAGCACCAGCGCGGTTTTCTCACCCAGGATGTTCTTCACTTGCGGCTGCGCGTCTTTGTTCCCCGCGTAAATCAACGGAAGCTTGTATGTCGCCCCGAATCGAGGACGCGGTTCCGCCGCCGAAATGTACTCCGCCATCTCGACCACATGGGTAACCGCCCCTCCGTCCGTCCCGCCGGACATCAAGATCATGTCCGGTCGCATCGTACGAATGCGCTCAATCTTTTCATGCGGCAGCCGGCCGTCGTTCGAGGCCAACACATCGATGACGATCGCGCCAGCCCCGAGCGCACAACGTTGCGCGCTTTCACCCGTCATATTCTGCACCACCCCGGTCACCATCATTTGCAACCCACCACCTGCGCTGCTGGTAGAGATGTAGATATCCACGCCCGTCTTCGGATCACCCTGGAGCGCGCGGTTGGGCGTGAGAATCTTGTCCCCATCGAGGATTTTCCGGCCGGAGTGTTCTTCAATTTCCGCAATCGCGTTCAGCACCCCGCGCGTCACATCTTCGAACGGCGCTTCCACCGTCGTCGGCGCTTCCCCGCGATAGGTTTGTCTGTATTCGTCGCCGACCTTCTCGATCAGAATGGCTTTGGTCGTGGTGCTGCCACAGTCGGTGGCCACGATAACATTGAGGGGATGGACGGTCTTTGCCGGCTCTTGAGACGCCATCAGCGGCCTGCCTGGCTAAGACCGCGTCGTTCGTGAAGCGTGCAGCGTGACGCGTCCAAACTCCGGAACGAGATACGTTTCACGATTAACGTTTCACGGCAGTAGGTCATCGAGCGGAGGCTCCTTGAGGAGCCTGGGGAGCAGACTTCGTGTCAATGATGGTAATGAGACGGGGGATCGTATCGCGTCGTTCAAGCAACCGAGCCACTTGCTCGACTTCCTTCGCGTTCAACGCCCATTCAACGATGGGGGCCAGGAAATACAGTGCCTGACTGCCGAGAAAGTTCATGGGACCGAGAGATTCCAGAAAGACCGTGGCAGGAGCAGTCATGCCCCGTTTCACCACCGCATCGGCCACCCGCTCAAGCAGCGCGAGGTCTTCGATCGTGAACACCTCAGCCCCTGATTTTGTCGAGAAGGCATGGGAGAGTTCCGAGCGGATCTTGTCCCATTTCCCAGAGAGAGATGCCATGGAGAAAGAAGTCATAACTGTGTGGAAAGGCAGTCAAAATCTACTGTCGAGCGGCATTATATGGAGGGGATGGGGAGGAGTCAATTAATGGCATCTAGCCGCGCGAGACAGGCGCGATCCGAAGTTCGGGGTTCGGAGTTCAGGAAACCTCGAACCTAGAACTTCGAACCGTCGTCCGTCCCGCATCTCTCGCACGTCTCGCGCTCCACGCGTCACGGTCATGGATGCGCGCCGTGAAGGATAGTCTGGCCACTTCCCTCACTCTCTTCGCCCACGCTTCACATTCTTAACGTGAACATCAGCAACCGCTAATACCCCCGCCCAGTGCTGCCACCGCGTCCCATCCGATCCAGCGGGAGCGCCTCGTATCGTGCCTTTAGGTCTTGATGTTCGTTGAGATAGCCCTGGAGCGCCGCCTCATCGGCGAAGACATCCGGGCTGCGCTTTCGATACTCCTCGACCGTCAGATCATGCTTCGCCAAGAGTTTGCCGAGTTTCGCATGGATGTCCGCGGCCATTTCCTTCATCTGTTCAGGCGACGGCCGCTGCCCCTCTTTGAACCGCTCGCCACCCTGAAAGTAGTTCGTCATCATCTCGCCGATCTCAATGCGAGCCTTCACGAACTTTTCCACCTCTGCCGGTTCTGCCGCAAAGCCGACACCCGCGAACAGCAGGACCCCTAACGATATTCCGATGATGCAACGCGCCAGACTCATGGCCATGATTCCCTCTTAACAGTATGGATAAGACATTCGATCTGCGGAACAGCTTGCATCATATCATCCCGGCCAGGCAAAAATGGAAGGGCCAGGGATGGAATAACACCCGTGCTGATCCCTTGCTCCAGGAGCGCGCACGAGCAGAATATGCTCGCTCGAGAGGTGCACATCACAACGTACAACCCGGAGGTTCTCGAATCTTACGTATTCAGGGGGCCAGTGCTGCTAGGATGGTGTCGGGCGCTTAGTTAGCCGGCGACATCGACAACAGGGAGCTTGTCTTGAACACAACGAAACTCATGGCCGCATTCCTCATGATGGCTCTGATCGGAGCCCCTGCTCTATCACTTGCGGGGGCGAGAGGCGGATCTGGCGGAGACTACTCCAGCGGTTCATGGAACGGTGGCGGGCCAGGGGGTAGCGGCAGCCGCGGATCACGCACCTATGACCAGAACGGTGCAAAACCGATTCAACAGTCGGTCACAACAAGGCAGCCAGCGATCGCACCGCAACCAGTGCCGACAGCTCGGCCAGCGCCTGCCAGGCAGCCCTCATTTCTGCAACGGTCTCCTCTCTTGGCTGGTCTCGCAGCTGGCGTCGCCGGATCATGGATTGGCCCTTTGCTCTTCGGGGCGGCGGAGAGCAGCGCGCAGACCGATGATGCCGGTGAGCCTGCCAGCATGACCGACACCACCACCGAGGCTTCCGGCTCCGCCTGGATCCTCCTCCTCCTCCTGCTTCTGGGAGCTGGGGCGATTTTTTATTTCCTGAAAGTACAACGACCCTCCCTTCCTGATTTTTCCGGGATCACAGGGCGCGACCAGTCCAGTGACAATCTGCCGACAAGGCGGTCCGCCACAACCAGACAGAGCCTATCGGTTGATAGCGTCACCTCCGCTGACAAGGCAGCCTTTCAGCAACTGCTGATCGATATTCAAACGGCCTGGAGCAAGCAAGATCTGACCGAATTACGTCGGTTCGTTACGCCGGAGATGCTGAATTATTTCAGCGCCGCCTTGTCCGATAACACCAGTCAGGGCATCGAGAACCATGTGGATGATGTGGTGCTCCGCCGTGCAGAGATCCTGGAAGCCTGGACCGAACAGGCGACGCACTATGTGACGGCAGGGCTTCGCTGGAGTGCCCGTGACTATAATCTGTCCCTGACGAAACAGCGCGGAGAACCAGACTATGTCATCGAAGGCAGCGACGAAACGCCAACCGAATCCGGCGAAGCGTGGACCTTCATGCGATCCCAAGATGGGAAGTGGATGCTTTCGGCTATCCAACAATAAGATTGTGCTCCTTCGACACAGGTACTCGAGGATCAACCAGGCCACACGGTAAGGAGAATAATACGCGAGTTGGAAGAAGCTTGTGAGGGCAGACTAGTGTCCCGGGGCGAGGGCGGAGACGGTTAGTCTGGTCTGTCTGCTTTATCTGCCCTGTCCCGTTATTTCACTTATTGGTCCAAATGAACCAGGTCAACGAGCTATCCGGAATGGCCGCTACTCGACGTGCAGATCGTGGCGCTGTGCTGAGGTGAGATCGAAGTAGCGATCGACCTGCCAGAGGATGATCGAGTCGGCATCGCGATAGGCGAGGGTGAGAGAGCTGCCGGCGAGGAGGACCAGCAGACCGGCGGCACAACACGACCGCAGGCGATGCCGCCCTGCCCTATTCTTATTATAATGTTCACCGGGCGGGTTATGGCGCGTGCCGCAAGGAGCCAGGATGCCAGAGTGCGTACTTCGTGACACGTCTCTTGTGTCGTCTACTCTTATGCTCTCAAGAGTCCTGCGGTAATTCAGGGGGAGGGGGCGCAGACGGTTTGGTTGGTTGGTCTGGTCTATCTGGTTTGTTTCGTTTGTCTGGTTGATCTCGTTCGTCTGGTTGATCTGGTTTACTTCGTTGCTTGAACCAGAGAAGCCACACAAACCAAAACACCAAAGAAACCAAAGAGACCAGACACACAAGAGAAACCAAATACACCAGATGAACCAGCTGATCGCTGTTAGCGGGATTTTCCATCATCTTGCTAGGGAAAGATCGATCGCCAGAGAGAGATGGCCCATCCCTTGAGCAAGGACAGCCAGTCATCGTCGACCGGTTCGGAGGTCTGGTTGTTCGCCGGCTGGGGCTTCGGATTGGCAGCGGTCTGATCTGCGGATACTACTGGTGTCGTCACTGTTGGATGGGGAAGGGGATCTGTTTGAGCTGCACCTTGCGCTGGTGGAGCTAAGGTTGGCTCAGCCGGTTCGTTGCTGTGTGCGATCGGCGGAGGGGACAGAGACACTCTTGGTCCTTCTGCCTCACCCGCTTTGGACGTAAATCTATTAACGATTGATTGCAGCCGGACCTGCTCTTCTGTTGCACGATTAAGGACGTACCGCAGGTTGTTCTCTTGGGCGGTCAGCTGACGGAGCGTGCGGGTGAGTTTGCTCAGCCGTTCTTGCGAGACAGTATGCTCGGCTCCCATCTGCTGCTTGGCTCGCTGAAGTGCCGACCGGGCGGTCTCCAGTTGCCTTGCGAGGTCGATCTGGAGTTGTTGAAGTTCACTGACTTGTTTGGTGAGCACCTGTGATTGGGTTCCGGTGTTGTCGAGTTCAGCTTTCGTCGCTTCGAGATCGGCGACGGCCGCGTCGTAGGTGCTCCGCGTTACACAGGCGCCGGTGGTGAGGATGGCAAAACACAGCATCCCTGCTGTTGCTGTGTAGAGCTTCATGCCTCGCCTCGTTGTGTTGTGCTCCACGCGATGGCTCAGAGGGCTGCGTCCGCTGTGACTTCGACGTCTCTTTGCCGGCCAGGATAACCTTTTCTTCAGCAGAAATCACGCCGGCTTTATGGGGTGAAGAGCTTATGGCGTATGGCAAGAACCCCGGAGCGTCTGGCGCTCGGATGGCCAGAGGCAAGGGTGAGGGCGGAGACTGTCTGGTTTGTCTGGTCTGTCTGGGGTTTGTCTCGTTTGTTTCGTTCAGCAACTCAATGAACCGATAAAACCAAACAAACCAAATGAACAATAGTGAACACAACAGACAGGCTGGACGAGTGAAAATGCCACTCCTAACGTCGACGGGCGAGGATCGGACTGACCGGGGCAGCCGCCGCGTTGTTCGCAATGGCAGACGTGTATGTGGTACAGTGATAAGTCCATGCTGACCATGGGTCCTATCCTATCCCTCGCGTCTTATTCCATGCTGACGACGCCAGAATGGGATCGTTCCTGTAGTCTTCGCGTTCCTCCGTCAACGACGTGCTGACTCATTTCGTTCTCGGCTCAAGGCCACTCGCAGGGGAACGGCGTTTCGACATTTCCGCAACGGCGGGGTGGGCGATGGAAAACCGGTAGTTATTCTTCACTCCATAACGGATTACAGGGAGACACCATGACCATGAAGCCCGTGAAACCTATGCCGCCACGAACAGCTACGGCCTGGGTCCGCATTCCTGATGGCACCAAAGTCAAGCACCGGCATGAAGGACATGTCGGATTCATCGATGGGCTCACCGAGATCGTCAGCGGACCCAATCGGAATCCGGACGGGAAGACGCAATATCGCATGAATATCGGTGCGCCTGATCGACAGCTTGTGACCGAGAGCGACTTGTCTATTCTGATCGACGACGAAGAACTCGTCATCATACTGCGACAGAAGGCACCCTATCGCCGCGCGGTCACACAAACGCTGCACAGCGTGCTGGCACCGGATCGCTTCGTCAAGCCGGCCTAGCAGCAGGCCGCGACGCGCGAGACATGCGCGACTGGCGGGAAAAGCGCGATCGGCATAATCAGAGCTTGTATGCCGCGCCTGTGTGGCTTAGCCTGCCCATCGCGCGCACGAAAGACTGGCGGACTTTTTCTCACCTGCGCGAGATAGGAGGCACCTATGACAGAAACCTGTTACTCCAAAGGCCAGAAAGTTATCTTGGTCACCAGCCAGACCAAAAATGGTAAATGGTTGTGCAAATTTTCGATTCCTGGGTTCAGCCATCTTGACGGCGGTCTGCACGGCCAGGATTCGTCGAAAGGCTACAAGACGGAATGGGAAGCGAGGACCAACGCTTTTCAGCGCGCCAAGTTGCTGCTGGTGGGGCCACAGGATATGCCTCAGGGGCACCTTCTAGAGAAGGCCTAACCCGCGTTATTCATGACGTTTCGTGGCGAAATCTCATAGAAGCCAGGTGAGGGGCACGAGGCGAGAGGGAAAACCTTCCTTCTGATTACCTCTAGTCTCTGGCCCCGTGCCTCTCGCCTAAACATCGGCGGTTGCAGTAGAAGCCTTCGTGAATAATTTATGTGGGCTACGCCCAGGTCAGGTGGACTTCGCTGACGTGCTCTATCCCGCCCACGGCGCTAATTTCCCACTGGACATCGTCCGGGATCGTGACCACCCGCAACTCTGCGCCATGGCCATTCGCAGCCGCACCGAGCTCCTCCACAACCTGGACCAACTTCAGGTCATCGCGCGGGATCAGTTTTCCGCACTGATTGAGGCTCGGTTCTCTCGGCGTCGCCGCCTCGGGCCAGTAGGATCCGGGGTCCTCTTCCTTGAGCGCGTCCGGCTGGCCCAGCTCACGCAATCGTAGAAATGCCTGATGACTTACCGAAAACTTGTCGTAGCTCTTATTGATCACAATCTTTTTCATGGATCGATCCTTTTCTCTCCCTCGTCGGGGTTCTCAATATCGCGCTCTGCTTGGACAGGCCTCGTATCAAGCGCCATATCCCTCTGCGATCAGCCCGCGATTCTTCAGGCTGCCTTCGCCGGATCTGCATACTTACTAGTATAATTCCCGGACCAATGGGAGTAGCGTCGGTTGGCCCAGGTGTTGACCTCGCCACTCTGAGTTGCGCCATATCGCTTCTCCAGCACGGCGGTGAATGTACCCAGGTTGCCATCGATCTCCAGAAGATCTGCATCCGTGATCTTCTCCCATTTGGCTTTGAGTGGCGCCTTGAGTTGGATCCAAAACGCTTTGAATTGCTCTTGATTCATCTGGGACTCCTTTCTTGCGTGGTGTAATAATGGCCCCAGAAACAGGATGATGCGTCGCATCGGTTGGGCAAGTCGTGCTACTGCGCTCGTCAGAGACAGCTGTAGTGGGCCACAGAACGTGCGGCAACCAAATGGCACTCTGGCGTGGAAGCGGCGGAGACCGGAGAATCAGACGCACTGGAACGTAGGAGGGAGTGCTGTGCGAGAGATGGGACAGTCGGCGTGGCTCACGTCGTTTGCTCACCATACAGAGTAGAGAGGGCAGAGTCAACGCGATGGAGACAGGAAATAGTTGTAACGACTTGATATCATGGAGCAATAATTATTCCATCTGGTCAGTCATCAGCAGAGGGGAGACAGACCTAGGGGGAATAGTCGGGAACTTGCTTCGTTTCCAGGAGCCGTGAAACGTGAAACGAGGGTCAGCCGCAGAGCTGCGGCCTTGCTTGAGACAAGGCCCGTCCCAGGGCGAGAGGCTCTCTTGGCAACCTCAGTGAGGAGGGTGAAATAACCGCCAAGGTTTGATGGGTAAGAAATCCAGATTTTTGAGCATACTGCCCGCGGTTCTCCAGTTGTCCTAGACGTGCGGACCATTGAATTTCCACCGTGCCACAATGGTTTTTTCGCAGCCTTCTACAGGTCATCATCCACACTCGCCGCGGGATCTTGCCGGGATGATGACTCAACGAAGATCCGCGAAGACGAACCCGTCTCGTGTCACGATCTCACCGGTTTGAATCGGCACGGGATGGCGGAACATGGGACCGGCATAGGCGAAGGTGTGAAACTCGCCTCGTTCTCCGCAAGGATCGGCACTCGCGGGCAGATCCGCCAGCAACGCCTCATCGAACTCGCGTCCCACGAAAGATGCGGGAATTTGTTTCGGGTCCACGCAGGTAATACGTGCCCGGAGGCCCGCCGAGACCATCTCGCGCGCAAGGAGCGTCGTGGACAAGCCCCAGATCGGAAAGAGCGGCGTTAAACCGGTTCCCGCGAGCTGCGTTTCCCGGTACCGGCGCACCTCCTCCAGAAAGAGATCGCCGAACGCCATCACGGTCACACCATCGGCAAGCGCTCTTCCTATCGCCGTTCCCATGGCCATTTGATACTGTTGATTGCTGCAGGGGCTGGGGATCGGCACGGTCCACAGGGGTAACCCCACCGCCTCTGCCTGCGCCTGAAGCAGCGTCACACGCACTGCGTGCATGACCACACGATCATGCACTTCATTGATGGTCGTCAGGAGTCCGATGACTTCTACCTCCTGCCGCTGACGCAGCACGTGGAGCATCCAGGCGCTGTCCTTCCCACTACTCCAACAGAGAATCGCTTTCGGAATGCGGCTCATCTCCCCTCTCTCATCGTTTCCTCGATCACGAGAGCACCACCTGTGCTGAGCGGTGTGTCCTGCTTAGCAGACGGCGGAACAACCATTTCGGCACGCGAGAACTTCGATAGTCCGAACGTATGGCCCAACAGGGTAACAATCTTGCAGGATGCTCAAAAAGGCCGTCCAGCAAGGCCGCAGGCGAATCGAAACCGGAGGCGTACCCTCAGGGGTACGTTGAGGATTTCGATGAACCGAGAACGAAGCTGGAGGGATTTTTCAGCAGCCTGTTAGCTTGTGAGCCGGGACGTTTGCCGATCTACTACCCAAACCCCGGCTAGGATCAGCGCGATGCCCAGGATTTCACTCGTGCCCACTGGTTCTTTCAACAGCACCGCAGAGAGGACAACAGCGGCCACGGGAGTCAGATTGCCAAGGACGGAAGCACGCGAGGGCCCAATGCCCTTCACGCCAAATAGCCAGGCCTGTTGCGCGATGGCCGTGGCAAACAGGACCAGATACCCCAGCGCCATCCAGTCCACCAGCGTCACGGACCCGAGTCCCGCATCCAGCATTTTACGATCTGTCCACAAGAGAGGAATTTGGAGGACGGTGGCGACGAGCAGGGTCGTCCAATTAACGGTCAAGGCCGAGTGGCGCTCCATGAGCTTCCGGCTGCCGATACTGTAGAGGGCCC
>SPAX01000049.1 GCA_005239475.1 Nitrospira sp.
GGAAACGCAGGACAGAGGGTTTGGGATCCGCGTCCTCTATCACGGTGCTTGGGGCTTTGCCGCCAGTTCGGTGCTTTCGCTGGAGGAAGTGCCGCGTGTGGCTGAGTTGGCGATCGAGATCGCGAAAGGCTCCGCGTCCCTCGCGAGCGAAAAGGTGAAACTCGCCGATGAGCCGGTCCATCGAGACCGGGTCGTCACGGCGCGGCGGATCGATCCGTTTGCCGTCGCGCTCGAGCACAAAACGGCGCTGCTCCTGGAGACGATGGAGTATGTCCATCGTCAGTCCGGCATCGTGCGGAGCAGCGCGAGCCTGTGGGCCTGTCGGGACCGCAAGCTTTTTATGTCGACCGAAGGATCGCGCCTGGAATTCGACCTCCTGGCCGTGAACGGCGATTTCGATGCCACGGCGGTTCATGACGGGCGGTTCGCCTCCCGGCGCTACAATACGCCGCATCTTCGAATGGGCTTTGAATTGATCGAGGACGCCAATTTCCTGGCCGAGGCCCCGCGCATCGCATCTCAGGCCGTTGAGAACGTGAAGGCGCCCACCACCGAGCCAGGTCTGTACGATCTTGTCCTCGATCCTGAACATCTGTCGCTCACCATGCACGAATCTTGTGGTCATCCGAGCGAGCTCGACCGTGCGCTCGGGTACGAGGCCAACTATGCCGGCACCAGCTTTCTCACGACCGAAAAACGAGGGACCTATCGGTACGGCTCTCCGCACGTGAATCTCGTGGCCGACAACCTCGAACCGGAGACCCTCGCCGCGACCGGCTACGATGACGATGGCGTGGCCTGCCAGCAGTGGGACATTGTGCGCGACGGCATCTTCGTCGGCTATTGCACGAACCGCGAGGTCGCGCCAAAAATCGGCGAGACGCGCTCGCGCGGTTCCAATCGGGCGGACAGCTGGGGCAGCGTCCCGATCGTCCGCATCGCCAACATCGGTCTTGAGCCGGGCTCTGCCACCCTCGACGAGCTGCTCGCCGATGTGAAACGGGGTATCTACATCGAAGGCCACGGGTCCTACAGCATCGATCAACGACGGTATAACTTCCAGTTCGGCGGCGACGCATTTTGGCTGATCGAGAACGGGAAGCGGACACATATGGTTCGTGATGTCATCTACCATGGGATCACGCCGGAGTTCTGGGGCAGCTGCGACGCGGTTGCGGATCGGTCGCACCGCCGGCGGTATGGGTTCATCACGTGTGGCAAGGGCCAGCCGGGCCAGTCTGGCTGGATGACCCACGCGGCGTCCCACGCGCGGTTCCGCAACGTGAACGTCATCGGAGGGCAGGGCGGAACATGAGTGCGACCGGCTCCAAGACCTGGCCGAAGCTGACGAGCCGGGATGAGTTTCGGTTTCTCGCGGAGCAGGTCCTGACACGTTCGACCGGCGACCACACACTTGTCTCCTTGCACGATCAGCATAGCGGGACAACGCGGTTTGCGAATAATCAGATTGTCCAGAATGTCGCTACGAGGCGCGGGTCTTTGACGGTGACGGTGGCGTTCGGGCGGCGTCATGGCACCGCCGGCACGACGGACTTTACCGCGGGGGCGGTGCAAGAGACGGTGACCAGAGCCACGCAGATCGCGCACCTGTCGCCGGACGATCCGGAATACCTCCCGCCCGGCGCGCCACAGTCCTATGTGACGGTTCCTACGGCGCGAGCCGAAACTGCGGCGGCCGGGCCGGCCCGTCGACTGGAATACACGAATGAAGCGATCGGACAATGCCGGATGGAAAATCTTGGCGCAGCCGGGATGGTGTCCTCGTCGATTGCGACGGTCGGAGTGGCAGCAAGTACGGGACTTTTCGCCCACGAAGAACGGACCGATGCACGATTCAGCCTTACGGTTCAGGCCGGCGAGGCCACCGGCTGGGGAGCCGCAGCCCATCGGTCCATTGATCATTTGAGGGTCCAGGAGCGGACACTCACCGCGATTGGTAAGGCCAAGCGGGGACTGGAGGTGCGCGAGCTTCCGCCAGGGCGCTATATGGTGATTCTTGAGCCGGCTGCCGTCGCGGGGCTGTGGTCTTTGCTGCTCCGGACGCTCGATGCGAAGTCCTACGAGAAAGGCACGAGTGCATTCTCAGGCAAACTGGGGCAGCTGATCGTCGATAAGCGACTGACGCTCCGCAATCTGCCGGCGCACGAGGATCTCCTGGGCATCGGGTTCACCGCTGATGGATTGCCGACCATGACATCCGACTGGATTGTTGAGGGGGTGCTCACACAGCTTGCCTATGATAGGTTCACGGCGAAGGTGCGAGGGATCGATCAGATCCCCACGCTCGACGCCCCCTGCCTCTCAGGAAGTGGAGCGTCCTTGCCGGGGCTACAAGAATTGATCAAGAGCACGGAGCGCGCCATCCTGGTGACGAACTTCTGGTACATTCGGACGGTCAATCCGACCGATCTCACCCTGACCGGTATGACGAGAGACGGCACGTTTCTCGTCGAGAACGGAGCCATCGTGTCGGCGGTGAAGAACTTTCGGTTTCACGAGAGCCCTCTGCGGGCCTTCAACCGTATCGAGGCCTTCACCAACCAAGCTGAAGCGATCACGTCCGAAACCGGCAAGTTCCTCGTGCCGGCGATGACGCTCCGCGACTTCAACTTTTCCAGCGTCACCCGTTTCTGATGTTCGTTTGCCATGAGCGGACAACCGACCAGCAGTCTGTTGACTCGGCGGGAGAGCAAGCGTAGACAAGAGTGGGGGGATATAGAGATGCGTATGCCAAGGTGGTGCCTCATGAGTGTGGTGGGAGTGACCCTGCTGGGTGCCGGCTGCAACAGCGGGGGAACGTCGAGGCAGGAGGATCTTGGACGAGGGATCGTGCGGGGCACGCTGGGAGCGCAGCCAGCCGGCGGTATGAGGTTCGCCATTCCGGCCCATGCCTTTTCTCTAAAAGGACAGGTGACGGCGGTCGAGGGCGGGGCCTATGTGCTACAGGAAGTCAGTGGCATCGAACGTCGCGTGGCGCATGACGAAAATACTCGAATCGATCGACCGGCCCATGTCGGGGATCGGATCGAAGCGTTTGTGGATGACAGAGGCCGCGCAGTCCTGATTCGGAACATTGATCAAGACGAACGATCGCCGTAGATCAAGATCGCGTTCCTCGTGAAGCGTTTAGCATGCGACGATACGGACACACTCTTTCCGTCCTGCGCTTCACGCTTCACGAACGACGCTTCACGCGTAAGAGCAACGGGCTATTGTGAGCTATACAGGAGGATGGATGTTCGCTCCGCTCTTGGTTGTAGGGATGACGTGCTGGCTCGCGCTGTTTTCACCGGCAGAAGCCGCGCCTGCCGACCAGGCCGAAGCTCCGCCGCTCTTCGACAATCTGGGATCCCTCCACCATCCCATCACCACCACATCAGAACAGGCCCAACGCTATTTCGATCAGGGGCTTCGACTCGTCTATGCCTTCAACCACGAAGAAGCGATCCGGTCGTTTGAAGCTGCGACGCATCTCGACTCGCAGGCGGCCATGCCCTATTGGGGAATTGCGCTGGCGCTCGGCCCCAACATCAATAGTGCGATGGAGAAGAAAGCCGAACATCGCGCCATCGAGATGGTCCAAAAGGCCCGGCGATTGGCAGACCGCGCCACTCCCTTGGAGCAAGCCTACATCGACGCGTTAGCCACCAGGTATCTGGGCCGGAAAGGGGCCAAGCGCAAGAGCCTCGATGAGGCCTATGCGAAGGCCATGCGATTGGTGGCGCAGCGATTCCCCGAGGATGCCGATGCTGCCACCTTGTTTGCGGAAGCGCTGATGGATCTGCGGCCCTGGGATTTCTGGAAGCCGGATGGAGGACCGCAGCCTGGTACAGACGAGATCGTCACCACCCTCGAATCCGTGCTCGCGCAGAACCCCGATCACCCGGGGGCCTGCCACTACTACCTGCACACGGTCGAGGCGTCGTCGCAACTGGAACGGGCCTTGCCCTGTGCAGAGCGGCTGCCTGGCCTGATGCCGGGGGCCGGTCATCTCGTGCATATGCCCGCCCACATTTATATGCGACTGGGGAAGTACCACGAAGCAGCGGAACTGAATCAGCAGGCAGCCGACGTCGATCAACAGTACTTGGCCGGCCGAAACCAGACCGGTGAGTACGCCGATGGGTATTATACGCACAATCTCCATTTTCTCTGGGCCTCCTTGGCGATGGAGGGGCGCAACGTCGAAGCCATGCAAGCGGCTCGCGACTTGACGGCGACTATTACAACGGAGGAGGCCCGCAAAGACCGCTGGAAGGAACTCTACCTCCCGACGCCGATCTTCTCGATGATTCGGTTCAACCGGTGGCAGGAGTTGCTCCGGGAACCTCCGCCGCCCAAGGGGTTACGATTGATGGAAGGGATGTGGCGACTGGGGCGCGGGCTCGCCCTTGTTGCGACTGGCCGGCTCCCCGGGGCTGAGGGTGAACACGTCGTCCTGGCCGGCCTCACGAAGCAGATCCGCCGGAATCGCACGACGGAAGAAAAGACCGAGCGAACGCTTCTCAAGATTGCTGAGCGGATCCTGGCAGGAGAAATCGCTGCAGGCCGTCAGCACTATGATGACGCGATCCGGCTGTTCGAGGACGCGATCAAGATGGAAGAGGCGCTCCCCTACTCGGAGCCGCCGCTCTGGCCCTTGTCCGTACGGCACCATCTTGGGACGGTGCTCTTGCTGGCCGATCGCCCGTCCGAAGCGGAAGCGGTCTATCACGCAGACCTGCTGCGCCATCCGGACAACGGGTGGGCGCTGAGCGGATTGATCCAGAGCCTCCGGGCCCAACAGAAGGACGCTCAGGCGGCTGAGGCCGAGGATCGTTTCAAGAAGGCCTGGGGCCATGCCGACTTCATTTCAGCTGCTTCTCGAATGTGAAGCGTGAGCGAGACAAGCAAGACGTGCGCGACAGGTGCGACACGAAGTTCGAAGTTCTGGGTTCGAAGCTCCGAAAACATCGAACTTCGGACCTCGAACTCCCTCCGTCTCGCCCGTCCCGCTTTTCTCGCACGTGAAGTGTAAGGCGTCACCATGCTATTCGACTGAGTCAGTGAGGAGGACCGCCTCATGAGAAAGCCAGCCACTCTCTTAGTTCTGATTGTCGCCCTGTTCCTACTCGGAGCGTGGAATGTCCAGTCGACCAGCCAGGCTGCAGCGGACGCGGCTCCCGGCAAGGCCTACTTCGCGGGGGGCTGTTTCTGGTGCATGGAAGAAGCCTTCGAGAAGCTTGAGGGGGTGCTGTCTGTGACCTCGGGATATATGGGGGGTACGGTCGCCAATCCGAGCTATGAAGCGGTGTCCGCTGGACGAACGGGGCATGCGGAGTCGGTCGAAGTGGTCTATGACCCAGCCAAAGTGAGCTACCAGAAGTTATTGGATGCCTTTTGGCACAATGTCGATCCGATCACGCCGAATGCACAGTTCTGCGACCACGGCAGCCAGTATCGCTCCGCCGTTTTCTTTCAGACCGACGAAGAGAAACGGGCGGCGGACACCTCCAAACAGTCGATCGAGCAATCGAGTCGATTCAAAGAGCCGATCGTCACGCAGATTGTGCCGGCCGCTCAGTTCTATCCCGCCGAGGAGTACCATCAGGACTTCTACAAGAAGAACCCCCTCCGCTACAAACTCTACAAATACAATTGCGGGCGCGCCAGGCGGTTGGAAGAGTTATGGGAAAAACCTTAACCAGCATTATTCATGAGCGCTTCTGCTGCAATCGCCAATGTTTAGGCAAGAGGCGCGGGGCCAGAGGCTAGGGGCGACCAGACGGAATGTCTTTCCTCTCGCCTCGTGCCACTTGCCCCTCGCCCNGCNNCTNNGCGATTTCGCGACGAACCGTCATGANTAATGCGGGCTAATAACCACGTTCCGGCACCTGTCGCAGCTACCCATAGGCTTGCCGGAGAGCGTCCATCAGACGATTCGCCGTCGTCACCCAGCCGACAATGCCTCCCTGCGATTGGATCATGCGCAGGGTTGTCTGTTTAAAATCAGGAAAATAACTTTCGGTTCCATCTTCCACCAAGAGACATTCATATCCGCGGTCGTTGGCTTCTCTCATGCTGGTCTGGACACAGACCTCGGTGGTCACTCCCGTAAAGATCAAATGGCTGATCGAGAGGGCCTGCAGACGCTCGTGCAGGTTGGTGGCGTAAAACGCCCCTTTGCCGGGTTTGTCGATGACGAGTTCGCCCGGTTCGGGATACAATTCCTTCACAAAGTCGTTCCCTGGTTCTCCCAAGACCAAGATCCGTCCCATCGGCCCCGGATCTCCGATACGGAGCGAGGAGTCCCCACGGCTTCTTTTGGCCGGAGGGCAATCTGACAGATCGGGGCGATGGCCTTCTCTGGTGTGAATAACCGGCAACCGCAATTCTCGAAATGTTCTGAGCAGCTCTGCGACGGTCGGTACGATCTTTTGAAGGAGTTCGACCTGGTTGCCCAGGGCCGCGCCAAATCCGCCTGGCTCAATGAAATCGCGCTGCATGTCAATGATCACCAGCGCCACGCGAGCGCATGCCTCTCGCGGAGGCAACTGATACGGATAGGGGGATGCGATCACCCTGTTCATGCCGCATGTCCTGTCATGTGCCGTCCGATGAGCGCGAGGTCGGCGCCGGACGACGTCGTTTCATAGACCAGTTGACCGTTAAACATCACCACGGTTCGGTCGGCCAGTTCCAGGATCTCGTCGAGGTCTTCACTCACCAGAAGCACAGCCGTCCCACGATTTCGCGCGGCGACAATCTGCAGGCGAATGTCTTCCGTGGCCAAGAAGTCTAACCCAAAACATGGATTGGCCACGATTAAGATCTCCACGCCGTCGGAAAGCTCTCGCGCTAAAACTGCGCGCTGTACATTTCCGCCGGAAAGCGATCGGATCGGAAGGTGAGGATAGGGCGGCTTAATATTGTATTGTTCGATCAAACTCTGCGCACTACGCCGTATCATGTGGTGTTTGATCAGCCAGCCACCCACGGCATGGGGCTCCACATCAAAATTGCGAAACGCCAGATTTTCTGCGAGACTCATGTTCCCCACGCAGGTATTCAGAAGCGGTTCTTCCGGCAAGCAATAGATCTTATGACGCACAATCTGCTCACGGGTCGGCTCAAAAGGCATGCCCCGTACCAGGATTGTGCCCGCTATCGCCTGGCGTTGCCCGGCCAGGACCTCTACCAATTCTCGCTGCCCATTCCCCGAGACGCCGGCAACACCCACGATTTCACCTGCATGGATGGTGACCTGCAGCCCCCGGACTGCTTCCACCCCGGCATCGTCATGGACTCGAAGATCGTGAATTGCGAGTTTGGGCGTCTTAGTGGAAGATGTGTGACGTTCCTTCGGTCTGGCTGTGACTTCAGACCCCACCATCATTTCGGCCATCTGGGACACCGTCAGATCCGACACGAGTCCAGACCCCACGAATTGCCCTTTGCGCAACACCGTGACTTCATCCGCGAACGTCACGACTTCTCTCAGTTTGTGGGTAATAATCAAGACGCTGATTTGTTGTGCTCGTGTCATTGCACGGAGATGGCCTAAGACTTCATCCGCCTCTTGTGGTGTCAGGACGGAAGTAGGTTCATCCAGAATGAGAATGCGGTTTTGCAAAAATAGCTGTTTGAGAATCTCAACTTTTTGTTTTTCACCCGCAGCGAGAGAACTGACACGAGCTGCAAGAGAAATCTTGAACGGCATCTTCTCCATAAACTGCGTCAGCTTGTTCTCTTCCTCCCGCCAATTGATGATGGGGGACAACTTTGCTTTGGAGATCACCAGGTTTTCGAGGACCGTCATGTTAGGAATCAGGGTGAACTGCTGATAGACCATCCCGATTCCCAATACTTGCGCGTCACGGGGACTACGAATCGCGACCTGTTGCTGATCCAACAGGATTTTCCCTTCGTCGGGGTGGTAATAGCCCATGATGCATTTCACCAACGTGCTCTTGCCGGCGCCGTTCTCACCAAGCAGCGCATGAAACCGGCCGGGCCGCAGCCGAAAATTGACGTCCTTCAAGGCTACCAGCGGTCCAAAGCGCTTGGTCATGCCGAGGACTTCCAGGTCTGGAGGAACAGTGTTCGTCATGAAAGTGCCTCTACGAAAGCATCGGATTTTGACACGGTGCCAAACACTCCACCCTGCATTTTGACCATCTTGATGGCCGCCTGGTGGTTTCCATAGTCAGTCGCGCCACAACAATCTTCGAGCAGGAGACATTCAAAGCCCCGGTCATTGGCTTCGCGCATGGTGGTGTGGACACAGACATCGGTGGTAATCCCTGCCAGGACGATATTGGTGATCCCGCGAAGCCGTAACAGCATTTCCAGATCGGTCGCCCAAAACGACCCTTTGCCGGGCTTGTCAATGATGGGTTCGCCAGGTTTTGGAGCGAGCTCCGGAATGATGTCCCATCCCGGCTCTCCACGGACGAGGATTTTTCCGCAGGGGCCGGGATCCCCAATGCCTGCTCCGATTCTTCGACTACGCCACCGTTTGTTGTCGGGGAGATCCGTGAGGTCAGGCCGGTGCCCTTCCCTGGTGTGGAAAACATGCATCCCGATGGTCCGTGCTTTCGCGAGAACTTTGAGGATCGGGGCGATGGGGGCACGGGTGAGTGAGATGTCATAGCCCATCTTGTCCACATATCCCCCTTTTCCACAAAAATCGGTCTGCATGTCGATGATGAGAAATACCGTGTTCTCCGGACGGAGATCCCCATTGTATGGATAGGGATACGGATCAGCGGTAACATATTTACTCATGACTTACACCTCCACGCAGAAACATCCAAAGCTAACACTTCGGGTTACCGAGTGACGGTCAGTTCATGGGGCGCCCCCAACAGATTGCGCCGGGGGGAACAGGTTATAATCATCACTGCCAACGTCATAATGTAGGGTATCGCGTTGAAAATATAATACCCATAGGTAATACCCACGGATTGCAAGGCTGGCCCCAACGCAGCCGCTCCTCCCCACAAGAGCGAGACCCATAGACAGGCAAGCGGCTGCCAACGGGCAAAGATCACCAGCGCCACCGCCATGAGTCCCTGTCCGCTCGAAAGGCCTTCGCTCCAATTGAACGGGTAGTAGAGCGAGAGATACGACCCGCCGATTCCCGCAAGAAATCCTCCCTGGGCGGTACTCAGGAGCCGTATTCGATCGACGGGCAATCCGAGGGCGCGCGCCGCATCCGCGCTCTCGCCGACCACACGCACCTTCAACCCCCACGATGTATTTTTCAATATCCACCCAAGTGCAATCGCCACGACAATCCCGATCAGAAACAAGCCGTTGATCTGCAGAGCCGCTTGGAGTTGCGGCACATTACTCCAGCCTCCGAGATCGATGGACGGCAATCGAGGAGCGGATGGTTGGATGTAGGGTTTCCCCAGGAAAAAGGCCAATCCGGTGCCGAACAGCATCATCGCAATCCCCACTGCGATATCATTGACCCGCTGGAAGCTGCAGAGCCAACTATGCAAGGCGCCGAGCACCGCCCCGGCCAGCCCGGCACACAAAACACCCAGCCACGGAGACCCGCTATGCAACGAGATGGCGTACCCCGTCATCGCGCCCATCACCAGCGTGCCTTCAAGTCCTAAATTAATGCGGCCACTTTTTTCGGTCAAGCACTCACCTAACGAGACAAATAGAAATGGAGTGCCGATCCGAATCGCTCCTCCCAGCACGGCGATCAAGACTCCCCACCAACCGACTTCCATCACGCTGCTCCTTGTTTCTGCACCTGTGAAAAGCGCCCGTACAGGGTTTCGCTAAAGAGGATGACAAGGAAGATGATTCCCTGCATCACGAGTACGGTCGCATCCGGAAGCTCATGCGTTCGCTGCAATAATCCGCTGCTTGCGCGGATTCCTCCCAACAACACGGCAACAGGCAAAATGGCCAACGGATTGTTGCGTGCTACAAACGCGACGAGAATGCCGGCATACCCATAATTGGCATTGAGGGTATCGTTGGCCCTGCCATGGATGGCCGCC
>SPAX01000005.1 GCA_005239475.1 Nitrospira sp.
GGGATGGACACCGGTCCATCCAGCACAACCTTTTCTCCGTCGAAATGAGCCGGCACATGTCGCATCGTGTCAACCTCTCCACTGACGACGCCATTGTAGCCTGAACTTTGCGCGCCGGCAAGGCGAGACTCAAGAAAAATGGTGGGGTGGCATGCCCCTTCCGCTCCAACGCCTCCCGGAACGGCCCTTTCGGACTTTGCCAGGCGGAATCCTTCTGAAATTCCATCGCAGACTCAGTCAGTTTCCGCTTTCCTTCCTAGGAGCCTGTCCCACATTGACCTTTCTACTGCGGCGAACGATCTGCGGCTATCTGCGTCGTTCTCGGCCCGAAAAAATCCTCAACGTATTCCAGCAAATACGCCTCCGGTTTTTCCAGGCCTGCGGCCTTGCATCTGGCCGCACCTCCTTCGCCTCGTTACGAAGGTAATGCCGGACAGGCTCCTGGCCAGTCTCGATGGGCACCCCGTTCCTCCGGCGAATTGCGCTCCAGGGCATGCCACCCCTGCCAGTAAGTCTTCAGCTAATAAAAATAGAAAGGCGACAGGCCGCTTACAAGCCTGTCGCCTTAACGCTTCGCCAAGCTTTGTCTCTTACTACGCAACTGTGCAGCGTGGGGTAAATCGATGTTTGGACTCAGAAACGGGGACCTTCTGAATTCCTGGCGGCGGACGATCACGACTTCCGCTGAGAGTCCTTCAATGACTGTAGAAGTTCAGCGTTGATGGTGGACTTGCCGTCCTGGCGTCGTCGGTGGTTACTGCCGCGCTTGGCATCAGCTTTGCGGCCATAGAAAGCACCCGTTCCCTTCTTTGCTCCCGCGTGCTCGGTCTTCTTTGTGCCCCAGGCCATGGCGTATTCAATGCCTCGCTGTCCAGCCGATTGTCAGCCGACCTTCGCTCGCTTGTGCACCCGGACAGGCAACGTTGCGATAACGGAGCGAAGGAATGTGTTGACCTCCTTCGAGGAGCCAAACACGGCGGCAACATCCGGATCCAGGATCACGGCGACCGCCCCGTTCTTCATGCGGTCGGCAAACCGATTGGGTCGAGTCTTCGCATAGTCGAAGCGGTACTCAACCCGCATCTCGCCCTGTGTTTTGCGCAGTCGTTTAGGGCTTTCGTTTCTCTTCATAGTCCTGGCGTTCCCATAGTCAATACTCAAGCCTGCCCCTCTATCTGCATGGAATTTACTCCAACAATTCGCTTAGCTCGTCCCAGTACATGGTCATATGTCATTATCGTTATGTTATGAAATCCCGCATTCAAAATTCGATAGGCCTCGATCTGTCTATTATCCCATTTGTTAGAGCGACCAAAGATCAAGATGCAGCGAGGTTTCACGGTTTTTACTTGTCCCACCCGCTCCAGGAACTTCACGCTGTTGGCCTCTCTTTCAACTTCATAAATGTATCGTGAGGCCTGAGTGATAGCTTTGGTTAAGTCTGTTGAGGGGACATAATTTCCATGGTCTAGAGAAGCCGCCCAGAATTGGAGTCCGCAGCTATTCTTCTCGAACCACTCTTGCCAAGCGGGTTCTTTTTCGTCTTGTTCGAGCATGCTCTCGAACTGTTTGATCGCCCGATTGCGATGCGCCTGCTGCAGGCCTGCGGCGAGGTCTTCAGGAATAACATCGTGATTTAAAATGAATCGTACTAGCTTTTGCTTATCGGGGAGGGCAAACAGTGCTCGAATCTGGGCCGCATTTTCCTTCTCATACGGCTTATCCAACGGGATGAACGCTTTCACGCCTTGCCGGAATGGCTCGTACTGTTCCTGAAGGAATTCGATCAAAGCCTTGAATTCCTCGTCGTCGAGAGTGAGTTCGCTCTTTGGTTGCAGTGATTCTGGAACCTCAGCCGCTGGCACTTCCTGTGGCTTTTTATATCTTCCAATTTTGAGGCAAATATCTTGTTTGCCGGAGTTATGGGGGATACTCCAGAAAAAGGCGCGCGTAATCACAGTTGGCCTATTGCGAAGCACCTTGACCAATTTATCTATTATGCGTATGCGCGGCATGGTTTGTCTTCCACATCTCCTAACGCTAGCACTGGATGCATCTCATATCATGCTGGGTGAGGCTTAGAATCGGACAAAATGATTAACGGCCTATGTATTGCGCCAGATAAAGGTGCCAACACCATTTCGGCCAGATCGATCGGTGCATGGGGTGACCGGCAGCCCAAGGGCCACGACAGGCTGCGTCGTTCTGCGGAATAGGATCAACTCCCCGAGAAGTAGACCTCCCCCTTTGTAGCAGGCAGAGCCATTGAGAGTGGTCTCCACTGCGCGCGTCCAACGAGGGCCTTCTGATGCCGCGCGTTGCGCGAGCACAGAAGATCATCAGCCCCCATCCCCCGACTCATCTCTCGCCGATGGAATGCCGTAACGCTTGCATTTTTCCCACAGGGATTTGCGCGAGAGGCCGAGAATTTTCGAGGCCGTGGTTCGACTGCCCTCCACCCGCCCGAGGACCGACACAATATACTCACGCTCAAACTGTTCTCGCGCCGTTGCCAGCGAGGTCAGCGGACGCTCCTCCCGCTTCTGCCCTGTCAGCCCTTCGCTACAGAACCCACAAGATTCTTGTGGTACCCCGCCTGTAAACGGACAGGACTGGAACCCGCACAGATCGGAGGGCTGGATTGCTTCACGATCCCGCCCCAGCGCCACCGCACGCTCAACCATGTTCTCCAACTCCCGCACATTCCCGGGAAACGAATAGCGTAAGAAGAGCTCGCGCGCCGCAGGGGAAAACCCTTTCAACGTCTTATTCATCTTGCCGGCGCACTTCTTCAGCACATGCTCTGCAATGATCATGATGTCTTCCTGCCGTTGACGCAACGGCGGAATCACCACAGGCACGACATTGAGCCGATAAAACAGATCCTCTCGAAACCGCCCCTGCGCGACTTCCTTTCGAAGATCCTTCTGGGTCGCACAGACCAGGCGGACATCGACGTCAATCCTGTCGTTCCCCCCGACGCGCTCAAACTGCCGTTCCTGGAGCACACGCAACAATTTCACTTGGACGACCGGTGAGATTTCCCCGATTTCATCGAGAAACAACGTGCCTCGATGTGCCAGCTCAAACCGCCCACGCCGCTGCCGCAGCGCTCCCGTGAACGCCCCTTTCTCATGGCCGAAGAGTTCCGCTTCCAATAAGGTTTCCGGAAGCGCTGCACAGCTGACTTTAATCAAAGGGTAGTGGCTTCGTGCGCTGTTCTGATGGATGGCATTGGCGACTAGCTCCTTGCCGGTTCCGCTCTCTCCAATAATCAGCGTCGTCGAATCCGTTCCTGCCACCAGCTTAATCTTCTCGAGTACGGCTCGCATTTGGTTGTTCGCTCCGAGAATACCCCCGAAGCTAAACTTGTCCTCCAACGCTTCCTTGAGGTCCTGGTTCTCGCGCCGCAAGGTCACGACGCGGCCCATCCGTTCAACGATCAACAACAATTCGTCCATCTGGAACGGTTTCGTGATGTAATCGAACGCCCCGAGCTTCATCGCGCCGACCGCCGTTTCCACCGATCCGTGGGCGGTAATCATCACGACCTCGACGTGGGGTGACTGCTCTTTGGTCGCTTTGAGCACCATGAGCCCATCCGCGCCGGGCAGCCGTAGATCAGTGATCACCAGATCGAAGGGCCGTTGGCGGATGGCTTCGATCCCTTCCGTCCCGGATGCGGCCGCTTCGACGTCATGGCCGATCGTCTCCAACGCGTCGACCATCGAAAGCCGCATCAGCGGCTCGTCATCGACGAGCAGGATCCTGAGCCCCTTCATGACACCCTCTCCATCAACGAACGTTCCCTGGAAACTGGAAGACAGAGGGTAAAGGTCGTCCCCTTCCCGACCTCGCTGTCCACCAAGATCTTTCCTCCATGGCGCTCGACGATGCCCAGACTGACCGACAGGCCGAGTCCGGTTCCTTCGCCTTCGCTCTTGGTCGTAAAGAAGGGATCGAAGATCCTCGGCAGGACCGCCGGCGGAATGCCCGATCCCGTATCGCACACCTCAATCAGGCAGATCCCTTCGACCACGGATGTTCGGATCGTCAGCACCCCTCCGTCTTTCATCGCTTGCACAGCATTCAGTATCAGGTTCATCAACACCTGCTCAATCATGTGCCGATCGACCATAACATTCGGCAACCCCTGACCGAATCCCGTTTCCAGCACGATTCGGTTCGGGGCAAAAAGATGCGTCGTCAAGACCAACACCCGATCAACGACGTGATTGATGTCTGTCAGCGCAAACTCCGGCTCATGCTGCTGGGCGAAATCGAGGAGCTGCCGAACAATCTTCTGCACGCGCCGCACACCGTCTTCCATCGACACTCGATACTCTTCTTGCCGGCCCGGCGACAGCGTCCCCTTCCGCAAGTTGTAGAGACAGTTCAGGATGCCCCCAAGGGGATTGTTGATTTCGTGGGCCACCCCTGCGGCAAGCCTTCCGACCGAGGCCAGTTTTTCAGAATTCCTGATCTGCTGCTCCAGTTTCTTGGTCTCGGTCATGTCACGAGCGATGCCCAGCACGCCCAGGATCGCTCCCTCGACCGCATGCAGCGGGGAGACACTGACCATCACAGCCCTCGGCTCTCCCGTGCGAGTCACCACCTCGACCTCATAGACCTGCTTCGCACCGATATCCAAAGTACTCTTGAGGCGTCTCCCTCGATGCCGCTTGGAGAGAAGGGCCAGGTACGGGCGCCCGAGCAGATCGTCTTTCCGGTAGCCCCATGCTTCGATCTTGCTGTTGACATAGGTGAACCGTTGTTCGGTATCGAGGGTGTAAATGACATCATTGGCGTTCTCGAGCAGATTTTCAAGATACTGCTTGGTCTCTTCAATTTCCCGCGTGCGCTCTTTTACGTTATGTTCCAACTCTTCCCGGTACATCTCCAGTTGCCGTTCCAGCCGCTTCCGGTCGGTAATGTCTCGCAACTGCACCATCACCAACAGTTGGTCGGCCTCTCCGACTCGAATCAAATCCATTTCGGCCGGAGTGTCCAGTCCGTCGGCATGGCGCACCATGATCTCCTGGGTGGACACTTTCCGCTGACCTGAGATGATGTCGCTCAGCCATCCGCGCAACGCGTCGTGATAGCCGGAGAGGACGACTTCGAGCAGACTGCGGCCGACGACGTGCGCTTCTGCATATCCCAGAGCTTGCTCCTCACGTTTGTTGACGGCTACGATCATACCACTCGGATTCACCATAAACACCGAGTCCGCCACCAAGTCGAACAACGCCTTGTACCGCGCCTGCGAGGCCACGAGCTGTTGTGTCCGCTCTGACACGGCCTGTTCAAGCTTCGTCGTGTATTCTTGCAGTTGTTGCTCAAGCCGGTGGCGTTCGGTCACGTCGTGGACAAACGCGCGCGAGTGAACCAGCCCGCCCCGCTCTTGATCCATCAGCGCCGTGGCGTGAATCTCCACGTCGATCGGGTGACCGTCTTTGGCCAAAAACACCGTCTCCATCGAACTGCGCCCTTGTGCCACCAATCGTTCCAGATATTGCAATACGAGTGACTCCTGGCCACGCGGCACGAGGTCCCAGAGCCGCATCGACAGCATCTCATCGAGAGTGTATTTCAGTTTCTCGAGCCCCGTCTTGTTCACATGGACGAAGCGGCCGCTCCGGTTTAATTGATAGATCATCTCCGGCGAATGCTCGATCAAATCGCGGTACTTTCCTTCCAGGCGGTGCACATCCACCACGCGTTGTTCGATCTGCGCAAACGATCGTTGGAGATTCTCCGCCATCTGGTTGAACGCATCGGCGAGCCCTTCAATTTCATCGCCGGTCTGCAGCTCCAGTCTCCGGTCCAATCGTCCGCTTCCGATTTCACGCACCCCGTCGTGTAACAACTGAATGGGACGGGCAATCCGACGTGCGACGACTACCCCTGTTCCCCACAGTACGGCGAGCACGAGCAGCCCGTAGAGCAGCACTTTCGCCACGAGTTCGGCAAGCGGCGCATAGGTCTCCTGGGGATCCTGCCGCACCACGGTGATCCACTGATTTCCTCCGAGGCTCCCCGGGGCCAAGCTCTCGCCAAGTCGAACTGGAGCGAATCCGATCAGGGCGTTCCGGCTCCCATGCGAATCGTCTGCGGCAACGGTCCAACCAGCCTTGAGCCCAACGAGGGCACTGATCAACTCGGGCCTTACCGTGTGCTCTTCCGGGGCCAGGACCGGACAGATCACAGGAACACCATCGGAACTGAACAACATCGCGTGGCCGGTCGCCCCGATGGTGACCTCGGCAATGGCATGAAAGATCGTGTCTCGACGTAACAGAATTGTGACCGCCCCAATCACTGTCCCCTTTGTATCGTCCAGAATGGGCTCCGCCACCACGACCACGTGAGTCCCGAAACCTGGATCAAAGGCGATCTCGCTCACATAGCCCCTGAGACTTCCCCCTTTCACCACCGCTTGCCACCACGGCGTCTTCCCGTAAAAGTACTCCACTTGTGGAATGGAACTGACCACCAGCGCCCCCTGCTGGTCGGTCACCAGGATCCCGACATAGTCCGATTTACGGATATCGTGCCACCGGATGAGATAGTTCGTGACGATGCGATTGATGAAGAGGGGAAACTCGCTTTGCTTATCACGCTGATGCCACCGCTGCTGCCAATCCTTGATCATGCCCTGGATGCTTTGCGCATCCCTTCCCTCGTACGTGCGGTTGGCTTCGGTAACGGCGGTGCGGAGAAAGGGGGTCGTGGCGAGCTGCTGGGCCTCGTTCATCCCGCGACTGACCTGCATTTCGATGCGGCGAGCGGCTTCCACGGCAACTTCCTTGAAGTTGGCGCCGGTCATTTCGCGAAGCGCGCGCCGCTCCTCGACGTAGGTGAGCGCAAGCAGAATGGTCAGGGGCAGAAGTCCGACCAGCACGATCGCCGTGATGATCTTGCGCTGGAGACTGTGAGACCGACTCCAGAGTGTCATGGGTTGCCCTTAATGGGCGCGTTACTTCCTAGGCCTGATCCCAGGAGTCTTGCCTGGCCGAGTTACATGAACATGAGGCAATTCAGGAATCTGTTGATCTGATGCATATTCTAAATTTCCGACAACTCAACAGATTATTAGATCAACAGATGCGCTCTATGAGCGCTGCAACAGCCGCCCGGACGCTCCCGGCCAGAGCAACAGTAACGGACTCGCGACGAAGATTGACGAATAGGTCCCGAAGATCACGCCCCATAACAGGGCAAGAGAGAAGTCGTGCAAGACCTCTCCNCCAGCCAGCGCCAACGGAACCAGCACCAGCACAACGGTCAAACTAGTGANAATCGTGCGGCTCAAGACNTGGTTGACCGCATTGTTGATGAGCGTNTCTTCGCTATCCCGCCGTCGCATCCGGAGATTTTCCCTGATACGATCGAANACGATGACCGTATCCGTCATCGAATAGCCGGCTAACGTCAGCAATGCCGTCACGACGAGCAAGGTAATTTCCTTGTCCAGGATGTAAAAGGCACCCANCACCGCCAACACGTCATGGAAGGTCGCCAGAGCCGCNGCGATGCCGAAGCGAAGTTCAAANCGCGCCGCCACATAGAGAATGATCCCGGCAAAGGAAACGAGGATCGCAATGAGGGCATCCTGTTGAAGCTTCTGCCCGATGGTCGGTCCGATTTCCGTGCTGGAATCGACCACGAAATGGTTCGAGGAAAACTCCTTCGTAAAGACCGCCACGACCCGTTCGGCGACCTTCTCCTCGATGGTGGTCGAGGCCTTCAGGCGGATCAGGAGTTTGTTCTCCTGACCAAACTCTTGCAGCTCGGCGTTGCCCAGGCCGTTGGCCTCCAAGGCTTTCCTCGCTTCGTCGATCCGGATTGCTTGGTCGAACTTCAGTTGCACCGCGGTCCCGCCCGCGAAATCGATGCCGAGGTTCGCCGACCCCCTGGCAATCTGAACAACCGCCACAATTCCCAGCACCACCATGATGCTGGAAAAAATAAAGGCCCAGCGGCGCTTTCCCATGAAATCGATAGTGGTTTTCCCGAGGATCTCTAACATGCCGGCTCCTTCGACTAAATGCTTAACTGTTCCACTTTCTGTCGTTGATTCAAGAGGTCGAAGATGACCTTGGTGCCGATCAAGGCCGTAAACAGATTGATCCCGATTCCGAGACACAAGGTCACGGCAAATCCTTTGATCGGCCCCGTGCCGAAGAGGAACAGCGCCACCCCTGTGATCAGGGTCGTCACGTGAGAGTCGACAATTGTGAGCAGCGCCTTGTCATATCCTCCGTCCACCGCCAGCCTAACCGCTTTCCCCAGTCGCAGCTCTTCACGAATACGCTCGAAGATCAGGACGTTCGAGTCGACGCCCATCCCGATCGTGAGCACGATTCCGGCGATCCCCGGCAAGGTCAGGGTTGCATTCAGAGCAGAAAGGGCTCCGATCAAACATAATAGATTGAGCATCACTGCAAAGTCCGCAATCACCCCGGACATCCTGTAATACACGATCATGAACACCACCACGATGGCACCGGCAAACAGCGTGGCCTGCACACCTTTCTCGATGGAGTCCTTCCCCAGCGACGGTCCGACTGTGAGGTCTTGAATGATCTTGAGCGGAGCCGGTAAGGCGCCGGCCCGGAGCACGATGGCCAAGTCGTTCGCCTCTTGCATTGAAAACGTCCCGGTGATTTGCGCGCGCCCCCCCGTAATGCGGTCCTGAATTACCGGTGCCGAGTAAATCGTGTTGTCGAGCACGACGGCCATTCGTTTCTTGACGTTGTCGCCCGTAATCCGTTCGAATTCCCGACCACCCTTGGCGTCAAATGAGATCGACACGTAGGGGTCGTTGAATTGACCGATCGAGACTCGTGCATCGCTCAACACATCGCCGGTCAACATGACCCGCTTTTTCACAAGATAGGGAATCCGGTATTCGCGGCCGCTGTCTTTATCGACTCCCCGTTCGAAGAGGATCTGATCGCCTTCGGGCAGCTTTGCCTCGGCCTGTTTCAGAATCTCCGCCTCTTTGTCTTTCGGAATACGGGCGGGCAGATCGAGCTTCAGCTGGTTGTCCTCGTCGAGCATCTTAAATTCGAGCAACGCCGTTTCTTTGATCAGATCCCTGGCGCGCTTGGGCTCTTTGACACCGGGCAACTGCACGACGATCTGCTTCAATCCCTGCCGCTGCACCATCGGCTCTGCCACGCCAAACTGGTCAATGCGGTTCCGGATCGTTTCCAGTGCCTGGTTGATTGCGGAGTCCTTGATTCGCTTGACCTCGATCTCCCGCAATTCCCACACCAGCCGGTTGGCCGATCCGGCAGACTCCGTCTCGCTGAAGGTCGGATAGTCATCGATCATCTTCTGGATCTGCGCCTTGAGTTCGGCGTTTTGGAACTGGATCGTGACCTGGGTCGGTCCCGTCCGCATGACAGACTCGACGGGAATTTTCTTATCGACCAACAGATCTTGGAGGGACACGACCGATCGATCGACGGCGATTTCGACCGCACGATCTTCATCCACCTCCATGACGAGGTGAATCCCGCCTTGGAGATCCAATCCCAGTGTAATGCCTTTGTTCGGCATCACCGTCTTCAGCCAGCCAGGCAACGCCTGATAGAACGGCTGATAGGATGGGATAAAGAAGATCACCGACAACACCACCACCAACACCAACAATGTTAACCGCCCACCCACTTTTTTCATGTGGTCTGTAACCCCTTTGTCATTCGCGGACTACGAGCAGGATGCTGAAAAAGTCCGCCAGCGGCGTTCTCGCCTCGCTCAGAGACTCGACGTACGACACAAAGTACGACTCGCCTCTTCACTCGCTGCGGCCTTGCTGGGCGGTCTTTTTGAGCACCCTGCGGGATATTCATCTGTTGTCCATGACCTGTGGGCCATTGGGTTTCCTGCATGCCGCAATAGTATTCCGCAACCTATGAGTCCTTATCCTTGTCCTCTTCGTCGCCGCCGCGTAATCGAGCAACCTGGTCCCGTTGCATCCGAATCTTCGTACTATCGGCGATCTGCAGCGTCACCGTCTCCTTCCCGAGATTCGTCACGGTGCCCCAGATACCCGACGCCGTGACCACCTTATCGCCCTTCTTCAGGGCCTCCAGCAACGCCTTCTGCTGTTTCGTGCGTTTTTGTTGCGGCAAAATAACCAAGAAATAGAAAATGACAAAGATCAGCGCGAATGGAATGAGGGATAGGAACGTACTGGAACCCGAGCCCCCTCCACCGAACATCTGAGCCATTACGACCGATTGCATGACCATATACACTCCTTCTCGACAGGGTTAGCAGGATGCTGAAAAAGACCGCCAGCGGCGTTCTCGCATCGCTCAGAAGCTCAACGTACCGAAGCGTACGCCTCGCCTCTTCGCTCGCTGCGGCCTTGCTGGACGGCCTTTTTGAGCATCCTGAAGCTATTCTGGCATCAGCACCAGATCTAAGATTTCACCAGTGTATTGTGTGTAAACCAAGTTTTCCCACATCCTGCTAGTCCCATCCGGCATGCCGATGCACATCGACCTCAGCCACGTCTGCAGCTGAGACGTCCGATGCAACCCGCTCGCGGGATCGGTAAAACTCGTCCCGGAACGACCGTAACGTCCCCTGTGCGATCGCTGACCGCACCTGGTCCATCAGATCGGCAAAGTACCAGAGATTGTGAATTGTATTCAGTCTCGACGACAGCATCTCTTTCACCTGAAAGAGGTGATGCAGGTAGGCACGCGAGTAGCGCGCGCAGACCGGACAGCCGCAGGCCGGATCGATCGGCTGTTCGTCGCNAAGATACCGTGCTTGCTTAATCACCACTCGCCCGAAACTCGTAAAGAGCGAGCCGGTCCGCCCATGGCGCGAGGGCACCACGCAATCGAACAGNTCGACCCCGCGCGCCGCACCTTCGATCAAATCCTCCGGCATCCCCACACCCATCAAATACCGCGGCTTCGAAGCCGGCAGCTCCGGTATGGTCACATCCAACATGGCATACATCTCTGCCTTCGATTCTCCCACCGAGAGCCCACCGACCGCGTAGCCCTCGAAGCCAAGCCCGACGAGGTCACGCGCCGAGGTCACGCGGAGATCTGCATCCAAACCGCCTTGTACGATCCCAAAGAGGGCTTGATCCGTACGACGACGGCTGGCCTGACAACGTTGTGCCCAGAGGGTGGTCCGTCGCGCGGCATCGCGCACGACCTCTCTCTCAGCCGGCAAGGCCACACAGTGGTCGAACGCCATCATGATATCGGCCCCCAACGCTTCTTCGATTTCGATGGCGGTCTCCGGCGTGATGAAATGCGTTGATCCATCGAGATGCGACTGAAAGCTCACACCCTCGTCCGTCACCTTGCACAATTTGGCGAGACTGAAAATCTGAAATCCACCGCTATCCGTCAAGATGGCTCCCGGCCACCCGGTGAACCGATGTAATCCACCCATCTCGGCCACGACCTTATGCCCAGGCCGCAGATAGAGGTGGTAGGCATTGTTCAGCATGAGACGAAAGCCGAGCTGCTCTAGGTCGGCTGGATCAATCCCCTTCACCGGCCCCATCGTGCCAACCGGCATGAAGGCCGGCGTGTCGATCACGCCATGGGCGGTGCTGAGTCTGCCCAACCGCGCACTTGTCTCACAATCAGCCTGTTGCACTGAAAAGTCCACAGCACCCCTTGCTGGCTACATCTGGTCCGGTGCAGAAATCCCGAGCACACCGAGTCCATTCTTCAGAACTTGCTGGATTCCTCGCATCAGCGCCAATCTCGCCGCAGTCCGTTCGGGGGTCAGCCCCTCTTTCTGCAGCACCTCGCCTGAGATCAATCCCTCCGGCGTGACCGCCAATAGATCTCGATCCGCAGCGGGAGGGAGAATTCGGTGCTTGTTATAAAACGTATGCAGCAGCCCGGCCAATTGCTGGAGGTAATAGGTCATTCGGTGAGGCTCGTAGGCCATCGCACTGCCCTGCAGGACCGAGGGATAGGCAGAGAGCTTGCGAATCAGCCCTAATTCATCCGGGTCGGTCAGTACCGTTAAATCCGTCTCGCTCGGCAGGGGACAGGTGATGCCTCGCGCGGCCGCGACGCGCCAGAGGCTGGCGATCCTGGCATGGGCATACTGCACATAGTACACGGGATTATCGGCTGAGCGCTGTTTGGCCAGTTCCAAATCAAAGTCGAGATGCGAGTTGGAATCGCGCATTAAGAAAAAGAACTTGGCCGCATCGGCCCCGACTTCATCGATGACTTCGCGCATCGTGATGAACTCGCCAGCCCGCTTCGACATTTCCACTTTTTTTCCGCCGCGCAACAAATTTACCATCTGGACCAGCACGACCTGGAGGCGATCTTTCGGATACCCATAGGCCTGCACGACCGCTTGCATGCGAGGAATGTAGCCATGGTGATCCGCGCCCCACACGTCGATGAGGAGATCGTATCCGCGCCGCAGCTTATCCTGGTGGTAGGCGATATCGGACGCCAGATAGGTGTACTCGCCGTCCTGTTTCCGCACGACACGATCTTTCTCGTCACCGAATGCCGAGGATCGGAACCACCAGGCACCTTCCTGTTCAAACAGGAACTGTTGTGACTTCAATTCATCCAGGACTCGTTGGACGGCCCCGGAGTTCACGAGAGCGGCCTCGCTGAACCACGACTCGAACTCGATTCCGAAGGATTTCAGATCCTCGCGAATCAGGCCCAGCAGTTCCTGATAGGCGAACGTTCGACAGCGCTCCTCGACCTCTGTGGCCGCACGTCCGGTCAGCTCGGGCCCGAACTGTTGCTTTACTCGCTCTGCCACGGCAGTAATATAGGCCCCGTGATACCCCTCTGACGGGAAGTCTACCGGCCGGTTCGACAACTCCTCATACCGTGCATAGACGGAGGTCCCCAACAATTTCATCTGCCGGCCGGCGTCGTTGATATAGTATTCACTCACGACGTCATACCCGACCGCCTTGAGCATGTTCGCCACAGCCTGCCCGACCGCGGCGCCACGCCCATGCCCCACATGCAACGGACCGGTCGGATTCGCGCTCACATACTCCACCAGGACGCGACGTCGCTGCCCCATCTCGGCTCGTCCGTAGGCTGATCCTTGCATCTCGATTTCTCTAAGCACTTCCTGCCAGATGGCGGGCTTGACCGTGAGGTTGAGGAACCCCGGCCTGACGATCTCGACTCGGTCGAAGAGCTGCTCGCGCTGAGCAAGATTGTCGATGATAATTTGGGCAATGTCGTGGGGTGCTCGTTGCTCGGACACCGCGAGAGACATGGCGACTGTCGAAGCTAAGTCTCCCCATTCAGGACGTTTGGGAGCATCCAGACTCAGCTGAGGCCATGATTCAGTCTTCAGTTGACCTTTCTTTTTGGCCCCATTGAGCGCTCCAAGGAGCGCGCTGGTGACCTTTTCCTGAACGACCCCGCTGGACAAGAAAAGAGCTCCTAAGTCCTTAGCAATGAAAGGGAAAACGAACTGGTCACTCTAGCATACGGGATAGTCAGTGACAAGGCAGCTGGATGGAATTCTCTGTCGAACCGCGACCTCCTTGAGGTGTGTAAGCCCGCATGATTCATGAGCGCTTCTGCTGCAATCGCGAGCTTTTTGGCGAGAGGCAAGTGGCGAAGACTCCCGGTCGGAAACACGGCTTTTCCCGCTAGCCCCTAGCCCCGTACCTCTCGCCTGGCCTGTTGGCATGATTTCGCGACGAACGGTCATGATTCATGCGGGCTAGACAGAGTGCCACGAGATACTCCTGAGACATCTCGAGACAAGGTTTTTTCTCGCACCGGCTGACGTCGCCCCATGATTGGCAGTGGCAAGGAGTGGCTTGCACCACGGTAACATGGGTACCACGGGGAGCCCAGCGAGCAGGATTAGTCGGCCCAAACAGAGCAACCGTACGCACCCCCATCAGCCCCGCCATATGTGTGACTCCCGAGTCCTGCCCGACAAAGAGCCGTGCCTGAGCAAGCACCCCTGCAACGGTACGAACATCGAGGCCCTTCAGGACGATCGGTGGGGTCACGCATGACTGGAGAACACGCTCAACCGGATCTCGGTCAGCCGGCCCTTCTAGAATTACCGGTGTCGCCCCGGAAATCTGAAGCGCGACAACTACATTCGCGAGGAGCTCCGGTGCCACACACTTATGGGCACTCCCACTCCCCGGATGGATCACGACAAGAGACTCTCCGATTGACAGGCCTGCCGCTTCAAGACAGGCTCGTCCGAGACGATGGAGCAATTCTGTCGTCGCCAACAGGACGTCTCCTGCATCGTCAAACGATGCCTCATTGATCGCTTCAAGAAATCGGTCACGTTGATGTGTCGCTCGAATTGAAGTTGAGAACGGAGACCTCACGATAACCTCTCGGACGCCGAGTGCCTTCAGGGTCTCACTCAACTTGCCATCGAGATCCTGCATCCAACCAATGGCAAGATCGCAGCCTTCCAACCATGTCTGAACCTGACCCGTGACCTGGTCCGCGCCGGCGAACAAGTCCGCGCAGGCGCGCCCCTGCACAGAGGTCCAGGCATCAATGATGCGGCACGCGAGGAGCAGCCTCGCGATCTGGTCCTCTGCACAGAGCACCAGCCGATGGTGGGGGAAGCGGGTCCGCAATCGAGCCATGGCCGGGACCGCCAAAAGCACATCGCCAAGGCCGCCGGGATGGATCATCACGATCGTCCTTCTCACGGTGGGCATTACGGTTGTCCTGAGGGAGGTACCCGAGCCAACAGGGACCGCGCCACCGCAAGATCCGCTGGTGTATTCACGTTATGAAAGGAACGCCCGGAGGGATCGATGGTGAGCAGATCCACCTCGGTGACATAGTGTACTCGAAGGGACGCGTGCGACACCATGTCTTGGATCTTGAGCTGTCGTGCCCGAATCATTTGTTCCACGACCGGTAGGCATCGTTTGCCATACAACGCATGCATCGGATGTAACCGGCCCGCAAGTTTCGCCATCACAATGTCTGCGGTGGCTCTTCGACTCGTGAACTGAGCAATGACCGCCGGATCGAGAAACGGCATGTCGCATGCGACCACGAATATGTAAGGCGTTGTTGCCTCGGTAAGTCCGCTGTGCAACCCTCCGAGACTGCCGCAATCAGGCAGCAGGTCTCGCACGACTCGGGCATCGACGTCGAGCGGGGGGCTGTCCTGCGCAATGACGACCAGTACCTGTTGAAAAAGTGAACGAAGCACCGCCAGTCCTCGTTCGAGGAGAGTCTGTTCCCCCACGACGAGATACCGTTTGTCTTCGCCCATTCTCCGGCTATTGCCCCCGGCGAGAAGGACACCGGTTACCTCGATCTCCATTTTGCCCTCAATGCAGGCCTCCAAAAAGAAAGAGGGGGTGGGTCATACCCCACCCCCTCACGTTTCTTCAGACTCTCCCCGCTCAGACGAACGTTAGAGGGTCTTTCCCTTCCGCTTATTCGATCGTCTGGTCAGCACCCAACCTTCCAGAAGGACCACACCACAAGCAATCACGATCGGATAGATATAGGCCTCTTTCGGTGTCGGCGGCTCCAGGAAGGTGTAATAGAAAGCCGAGACGGCCATCTTCCTCCCTGCGTCGCCATTGTGTCCGTCCCAGGCAAAGAACACAGTGGGAATGTATTGTCCCATTTCGAAGAAGGTATCTTCGTCGTACTCCTGCTCCTTCTTGTCGCCCAACGGACGCTGAACGATCACCGTCCATCGGCCATCCTTCCACTCCGAATGAAGTAGCTTGATACTATCTTCGTAGTTGAACCGCTCTTCAAAGTCCTTATCCCATCCGGTACCCTTGAAAGCGCGGAGCGAACCGTCAGCTTCCCATTTCACAATATCGACGGGGAACTGTTCGTTGCTGCCGAACAGATACCGCGGCTTAATCGGTGAGGGAAGCTCCTTCCACTTCACGGCAGTTTCCATGGCGATCGCATCGTTGTAGACCGTATAGTTATTCTGATGCGAAGCTATGGAACCTTCTTCGCCTGTCTTCGGTTCCTGTTCCTTGATATCGACATTGACTGAGGTCGGCTCCCAGGGCAACTTCCCTTCGGCTACGCTCTTTGTCCGGTCGTCCCACTGAAACATGAAGGCGATGTGCGTGTCGTTATAGAGTGACTTTACCCAGATATCGTCGATCCGGTTCACGAAATTTCTGGGCTTGTGGGTGATCTGACCACCCATTGCAATAAACCGCCTGGCCCGATTCTTCCACAGTTCGTGCTCTGGATCTGCGGGAATCTCTCCTACGGCCAACCCTGAGGACACCACAAAGTTGATCTTCGGCTTGTCCGCCGATGGATCGATCGCGAGGGGTTTTCCATCTGCCTCACGCTCACAGAGCGAGTTCACGAAGTTGGCAATGTGCCACCGCTCTTCGACCGTGGTGTTGTCAGCGAACGATGGCATCGGAGTGCCGTTGACTCCGGTCGAAAACGTCCGGAAGATGTTCTTGACATTATAGGGGTCTTGCCGGCTGCCTCTGAAGTTCCAACACTTGTGCCAGTTGGCCGGCTGTATCGAGAACCCCCAGTCGTCTTTCAGATTGAAGGCATTGCCGTCACCACGGCCGTCAGCGCCGTGACACTCGACACACTTCTTCTCGACCACGAGCTCCGCTCCCTTTTTTAGACTCTCCTCCGTCGGGGCAATCGGCGTCAGGTCGCCCAACTGCAACACGGTCTGGCTTTCTGACTGCTTGTCGGTAAATTTTCGATCTTTCACAAGCTCGGTGGTGACGAAGGACAACACTTGGAGCCGTTGCTCTTCCGTCAAAATACCTTCCCAGGACGGCATGGCGGAGCCTGGCAGGCCGTGTGTGACAGTCTCGAAGAGATCGTTCTGGCCTGGAGTGGGTTTCTTGGCATCGAACAATGGCAACTCGCCGCTGGCCGTGTGCCGAATCTTGAATGTCCCCTGGTTGAAATTGCGGGGACGCGGCCAGAGACGATCGGCGCCTGGTCCATCGCCCGCGCCATCGACCCCGTGACACCACACACACTTGGTGAAGTAGACCCGCTTTCCTGCTTCGATCATGTCAGCAGAAGGCTCAGGTGCTAACGCGCCTGTCTTGAAGCCAGCAGGAAGGGTATTTTGAGCAAAGGCCAAGCCTCCGGTGCTTCCGGAGACCAGGATGATTCCGAAGGCAGTCGTGAGGAGCGCCCCCGCCTTCAGACTAAACGAATTCTTCATGATCTCCCTCATGTCGTAAATCCAGACCGGCTATAAATCTCAGTGGATACCTAGTCCCAGGTCCGGGGGTAATACCCCGTGTGCCAATATTCGAACAAGACGACTTTCCAGATTTCGTCCACAGTCAAATGCTGTTCCCACGGCGGCATCACAGAGGCCCAGGGGCCTGCTTCGTTCGGCAAGCCGATTCCACCCTTGGACACACGCCAGAAGATGAACGTCTCCTGTAATTGCGCAATCGTGCCAGGATCGGTAAAGTTCGCCGGAATCGGATTGAACGCGAAGGCATGGAGACCGCGTCCGTTCAGATTATCGCCATGGCAGAAGTGGCAGTTTTGGTAGAAGATCTCTCCCCCCTCACGCACATACTTGAGGTACCCTTGAGCATCCTTATCCCAGGGGTTGGCATTCGGCTTCATCAAGCGGCCCATGCCCTGTTCCACAGTCATCGCGTTGCTATAATCCTGATCGTACTTTCCTTCAAGATTGATCCGATAGGGGTTCTGCGACGTTTGCAGTGTGTAGGTCTTTCCATGCACCTTGGTGCTGGCTGGTGGCGCTGGATGCACCGTCCGCAACTCAATTGGCTCCTCTGATTTCGGGACCATCGCGTTGTATGAGAACCCGCCGATCAAGAGTGGCAGAATGATCAGATAGGCATAACGCAATAGCCTCTTCCCCCCGGCCTGGGCATCCAAGATGTTCATGATCGGCTGCTTAAACTTCTTCCAATCTTCTTCGTTCGCAGAAACCCACATGAATATGGCCACGAGGGAGACGGTCCCATACATCGCACGGACGCTGAACGGAATCGGGGGATACACACGAAACTTCAGATACAGGAGAATGAACGCCCACATCAGAATCCCCTGCCAGAACCGTGGGAACGCCATTCCCATGGACGCCATCATATAGCTAAGCCCTGTAAAGCCCGCCACGAACAGCGTAAGCTCCAAGATCACTTGGACCGGCATGTAACCCTCGAGCAGGCGCACCGTGTTTGACGGAACGATACCCACGGTCATTCCGGCAAGCAGGAGGATTCCTACGACCCCTATGAGTGCCCCGACTGACATTAATGCTTTCATTGGTGAACTCCGTTTGCTCGACAAAAGAGAGAGGCAGCCACGATTATGAAATCTTTGGTGGCGGGGAACCCGCTTTCACCTGCGACAGATAATCGACGATCTTTTTCAGCGCGCCTGCGCTCAATTTCTGCCCAAAGACCTTCGGCATCAGGTTGTCAGGAAATCCTTTTACAACGTACGCACTGGGTGATACCACAGACTCCATGATGTACTCTTGAGTGTTATGCGCAGTCCCCTTGTATGCTGCATCCTTGATTCGGTTCGGTGCGTTCGTCCCCTCTTCCAGCAGGGGACCCTGCTTGCCAACTGCGCCAGGGATGCCTGGAATCGTATGGCACATGATGCATTGCGCCTTGGTAAAAATCTGATCGACCGTCTCGGTCCCATCCGCCAAGAGCGCGCTGGCCGCACCTGCCGGCGCATCTTCCTGCTGTTTAGGCCGGTCAGCCTCAGGAATAAACTTCTCATACGATTTGATAATCTCTTCGAATGACGGAGCGTCACGCCCTTCGCGGACCCACAACCAGGTGTCCACGGCCGCCAACTCAGGAAGACTCAACGAAATCGGTGGTTTGTGAATGGGGGGCATCGGACTTGTTTTATCGTTCGTGCCCTTGACGCCGTAGCCGACAACGACATAACAGCTCGGGCACGCATGTGACTCAGCAATATACTCCTGAGCCGTATCCGCAGTCCCCGCCCCTGGGAATGATTCCTTTACCTCATAATCTCTAGCCTGCGGCTTGTCCTTACTATATTTGGGGTCTTCTAACCGCTCCTTGCCCGCTCGCTCCGGGAGGCCCAGCAAGTTAGGAGCGCGTTCACCGAGCATCCCTGCGTGGAACGCGTGACAGAGAGGACATTGACCTTTGCCGACCGCGCCCTGTTCTTTGTTCTTTCCAATTCCTCCGAAAATGATCTTTTCACCTTCATCGGCAAGTTGCTGGGCAGTCATCGAGCTAAAATCAAGTTTCTCTTCCTTAGGAGGAAATCCGCCTTCGACCTGCGGCAACCAATTCCCATATCCAGAGAGGCCGGCGGCAACCAGGAACATGAAGCCACCGATCTTGAGCATTGCGGCATGGTTGGGGAAATAAATCCCCATCATAAAACACATCGCAGTGATGATAACTAGGGAGGCCGGAAGCACCCTGTTCGCTTCGTAGAAACTCCCCTTATAGTGCGCAATTGCCACCAGTAGCATGAAGGCGGCAATTGTACCGATAAAGAGTTTGAACAACGAGCGCTTCTTTGCAGCACCATCTTTGATGGATACAAATGAATACACAAAGAGACCGGCGAGAAGCGCAAATAGCGGCCACCCTATCGTTAGAGCTTCTCTTATCAGATCGCCCACGGTTGAAACCTCCTGAGGTTTAGGAAGGAAGGAGGCACGTTCTTCATGCCACCACTCCCCCAACCAAGATCCTATAGATGATTAGTGGCCCCCAGCCGGCTGCGGTGCGCCGCCCGGAACCCCTGCCTTTGCCTCAACAGGCGCCTTCTTCATCCCGAGGCTTCCTAGCCAGAAGACGAATAGGATGCTGACCCAGAAGAACAGCACATTAAATGAAATCATGTTCGCTGCAAAACCCACCGTATGTGTATAAGCCCAAGGCGAGTTATCACGCATAATCTCATTCACGTGCCAGAATAATCTGACTGAAGAGCGTATGTACCCCATCAAGCCCATCATCCAGGTAAAGGCTGTTGCGAGCATGATCAACGCATATTGCGATCGAACGGAGATCTTGCCCCACTCAATGGCCCCCATCTGCTTGGCGCCCTTCATCATGGCGGCGTTCAGCGGAAACATGAAGAAGAGACAGGATAGCGTCGTGGCAACTTGAGGCACTGAGAGACCCACCCGCACGTTTGCCGGGATGTAATATCCGTAGATCGCCAGCCAGATGATGTTTACATAGGCGCATCCGAAGAAGACACCCATGAAGATATTGCCGAACTTCGACCAGGATACCGTCGAGAGCTTATTGCCTCGCATGTACCAGACGAAACTCAAAATGGTGGTGGTGATGATCACGTTAATTCCACCGTTCTTGGCTGACATCACCCCGTAGTTTCCCAGCACCGGGTGCTGTTGACCACCCATCGCCTTGAGCTCCGCTGGACTCATGACAATCGTGTGGGGGGTAATGAAAACCAGGAAACCGCAACAGAGAACGAATACGAGATACTTAATATAACGTTGATATTTCTCAGCACCGCGCATCCGACCAAGCGCCTGCCAGAGATAATAGTTCGTGCTCAGGAAGAGGATGCCGATCATGGTGGCTTGAATGATGAAGAGCCAAGCCAGGAGACCACCCATGAGCGTAATCCCCATCTGTTGGCGGTAGGCATACACTTCGCGCATCAGCCAGTACCCGGCGAACGGCAAGGGAATCAAGAACGCTACACCGAGCGCCATGGCGATATAGCCCATCCAGTCATAGTGCGCACGGTCCTCATCGGTCTTGGAGGCCAAGAACTTATACGCCGCGTAGGCCGCCACGACACCACCGCCAAACGCCATATTGCCCAAAATGCGATGGACGTTGAGCGGATTCCAGAGGGCGGTATGAATGACGTGCCAGATGTTCCCCAGGTAGCGGCCCTGCTCATCGACGCCGGCCGGCGACATCATAAAGCCGATCCAGGAATTCGCCAGGAACATGAGCAATGTACCGATCACGTTCAAAACCACGGACATGCTCAAGTGAATCCACTTGAGGAACCCGTCTGTCATCTTGTCCCAGCCGTAGTAGTAGATGTACAGAGTTCCGCTCTCCGCCACAAACATCAGTGCATAGATATGCATGACCGGACGGAAAATACTGGATAAGTAGCCGAAGAACGCAGGATAGAGCGTCAGGAAGGTGAAAATCAGGATACCGCCAAGAATCGCGGTCAGCGAATAGGCCGTCAGACTGATCTTGATGAAGTCATGGGCGAGTTGGTCATACCGTTTCGCCATCGCCTTATCCTTCGTCGTCATCCCCATGAACTCAATAACCATGCAGAAAATTGGGACCGCGAGCACAAAACTTCCGTAATAGAGGTGCTGTTGGTTCGCAAACCAGAGCAACACGCGGCTCTCGAAGTTGTACCGTGGATAATCCTTAGGACCATCGACGGTCTTCGGAGCAGGGGCACCGACGACGATACCCTCTGTCTTATAATAGACATCTCGCCCCTTCTCGACCGTCGCCTCACCCTCCTTCTTCACCGCATCAGGTGCATCTGCGCCAATTGCCAGTGAGGGAAGCGATACAGCGATGGGAAGTAGGAGAAGGCCAACCATCGCGCAAAGCGCCATGATTGAGAACAACTTCTTCCCGGCTACACGGCCCATGAAATACCTCCTTGATGCATTCCGAAAAAAAGTCATATATCCCCTGACAGCCCGAATCGGAGCAGAACAATTACCAGGCTCTACTTTCGGAAAAGGTACCAGTAGTCTAGCCCCTGCGACTCCATCAGAAAGTGGTCGACTGCCGTAAAATATGCGATGCAGATGACTAAAGACACCACCACGTAGACAATTGTCATACCCATCGCCTTCCCTCCCTCAGACCTTGCAGACGTTCAAGAAATCCCAGCGCGTTAGCGACCCTGCTCAGCAGGGGCACTGAATTCCATTGAACCAATAAAAAAACCACAGGCCCACCGCGCATGTAATGTAAAAAATCATCTTGCCGATCTTGACCTTTAGCTCGCTATCCGCTGTTGCCGTGGCCATCGCGTCTCCTTCTACTGATGCAAATAATACGTCTCGAATCAGCTCAGCGAATTTCTTGACACACCGATATGCGTATGTTATTCAAAATTCCTTGCCGCACATGAAAATTCAGGGGAAACTCCATGAAGAGAAATTCAAAAGTGTTCGACATTATAGTTTTGGTCGGTATGGTTGTCAATATACTTTTGGCCGTCTTTCTCATTCTCTACTACTTTGATTTCTTGTAAGTTTCGCATGGTTTGCCCCTTCAGCTCCTCTCTGATTTCGCACTCGAATCTGCACAGCGAAACCCGATCGTTTCATCGCGAAAGTCCGGAACCATCTTACTCCGGCTGGTGATGCGAATATCGGCTCCCGTGGTCGCATACCCTCCCCCACGGAGCACCCGAAATACTCCGTGATCTGGGCTCGGCGTGTTTCGTTCCGGGGCCTCCTCGAAGTAGCGTTCCGCATACCAATCAGCTACCCACTCCATCACATTTCCTGCCCCATCCATGACGCCATACGGGCTTTTATCGGTCGGAACCATACCGACAGATGCGGCGACCTCATGACCGTCCTGCACCCTGGCCCAATTCGCTCCGTCGGGCTGTTCCACATTACCCCAGGGCCACAGACGGCCATCCGGTCCTCGCATGGCCTTTTCCCACTCCGCCTCAGTTGGAAGCCGCTTTNNCTTCCAATGGCAATAGGCCTCCGCATCCTCCCATGACACGTAGACCACAGGCTGATTGATNCCGCGCAGNTTGCCCATGTTCTTGGCGTAGCGGGCAGGAGGNCCAGACTTACGATGCCCCGTCGCATCNATAAATTGCTGGTATTGAAAATTGGTCACTTCGTACCGATCAATGGCAAACGCNTCCAGNACCAGCGTNCGCTGTGGCCGTTCATCGAACCCGCCTTGATCNGTCCCACGGATGAANGGTCCTGCCGGAATCGANACCATTTCTTCCCGGACTGGCTCTTCACGAGAAACCTGANNGNGGTCGAGCGNCTCNGCTGGGGTTGAATCCGTGGAATCGGCAGGAGGCTCTTCAAACGGNGTNAGCGTGGTGCCGCGGAGGATTCCCATGATGGGAATCGCAGCAAACGCAAGGATGGCTAGAAGAAANAGGACTTTGAATTTGGTTTCGAGCATGTCTNTTNTNNCGCCGCGGNGCTGTTGCCNACATCCATATCGCTATCGCTGGCACANCGAAACCCGATCGTAATATCCGTTCGCCATNNCTTCGCGGCAAATCGTTTNGATANCCGAGCGTTATGNTCNGTNTCTCGCCACGANCCTCCGCGCACGACTTTCAAATCTCCGGTGTCTGGCCCTTTCGGNTCGCGATAGGGCGCTTTCTGGTAGAAGTGTTCATCNTACGAATCCGCGACCCATTCCGCGACGTTCCCCGTCATGTCATAGATTCCNTAGGGGCTTCGCCCGGTCTCGAACGACCCAGGAGGCGCGAGATACCGATACCCGTCTTCACTCCCATCCGCATTGGCATTGGCGCGGCCGTTCATGAAGGTGTCGCCCCACGCGTACGTCCGCTTGCCCTCACCACGGCCGGCTTTCTCCCATTCCGCTTCCGTAGGAAGACGCTTTCCCGCCCATTTGCAATAGGCCACCGCCTCGTCCCATGTCATGCTCATCGCAGCAAACTCGGGCTGCAGCAGCTTGGATTGATCGTCTTCAAACACTTCGATCTTGGGCAGCGGCCGCTTCGTCATTTTGGCGAACCGGGCATATTCCTCTTGCGACACCTCTTTCATGTCGATATAGAACGCCTTGAGAAACACTTGACGCTCCGGCACCTCATCCGGGTCGCCATCTTTGCTGCCCATGATGAACGGGCCTTCAGGGACCTGCAACATTTCTCGCCCTTCATCGCCTATCTTCGTTTTATACATAGAATAATCCAGCGAGGGTGCGCTGCTCGGAGCAGGGCGAGCCTCGGTCTTGATCGATAGGACCAGTGCTTTCATCTGCTTCGCCTTGTAGGACTCATAGAACATCAAGCTCATCATCAGGATGAACGACCCAAAGACAAACACGATCGAGCCAACGAGTACTCCTCTATTTTCCATCGCGCCTCATGCTCCTCCGATTGTGCGTGACACAAAGGGATCGGACGGCTCAGATGCAGCCTTCTTTGCCGCGCGCATATCCAGCAACATCGAGATCTGCACACCGAGAAATCCACCCATAGCGGCACCGGCCCCCGCGCCCACGGATATTCTCTCCGGCCCGGCAATGAACCAGGCCAGCGCCCCGCCCACCAGCGTTCCCACCAAAATACTCACCAGGAAACGCCGCCCACCCATAAACCCGATGACTCCGCCGAGCACCAGCCCTGCCCCACTTGCAAGCGGCATGATCCCACCACCCATAATGATCCCGATGAGCGTCCCGACGGTTCCCATCACGGCCACGCCGAATAGGATATCCATCGCCTTGAAGGGCGCAGTGCGTTCCGTACCAGACTGGGCCATGCTAACAACGGTCCATTTTTTTAGCGTCCCGCGCTTGCGACCATTGAACCAAAATCGATTTCTACGCCGGACCCGGCGATGATCGAAATGCCCCAGGCTTTGGCAGCCGGTTCATGCCGGTGAATCCGTTTGAAATCTTCGTAGACGTTCACGCGTTCCTCAAACCACTGACCGACATCCTTCGTGCCGCTTTGCACCACGATCTCCGAGCCGCTAAACATGCCGCCTTCGGTAAACGTGCCCTCGGGCTTGGTGGCACTCCAGATATACTTCGTAAACACAGGAATAAACATCAGGTCGGTATCCAACGAGGCATAGATTGCCGCAATGGGCTCAGTGTCCGTCGTGGCTTTTTGCAGGCGCCAACGCCAGGTGAGGACCGGAAAGGCCTTCGGGTCCCAATCGATCTTCTTTTTCTTAATCCTCTGTCCTGCATCCTTCGCTGCCAGAAAGTTCACACCGTTCTCTGTCTGGACCTTATAGGCATCCCGCCCCTTGGACTCACTTCGTTGACTTTCATTATCCCAATTCGAGGGAAATCCGTCCGCTTCTTTTGCCTGAAAATCCTCCAGGACCAAGGATTGGCTTAGGGCCGAGACCACACCCTGCATCACGAAGCTTCCACACACTACCAGCCCAACCGCGAGACATCTCCGGAACATTACCCCTCGCCTCATATCTCCCACCTCTTTCGGTTTTTATGCCTCTTGCGACGACGNCGGCGGCGCNAACACCCTTGCGTTTCCCTCGACCAATTCTTCTCCGACTACCGGCGACTGGTCACGCTGAGACATCCAGAATAGNGTGAACACCGCGCCCCAGAACACCATCATATTGAGCGTCACCATCTTCGCAGCGAACGCNAAGTCCGGNGTAAAGGCCCAGGGAGAGACATCGGCCATCAACTCACTCACATGCCACGCNAACCGTCCGGAGGAACGGATATAGCCCATGAGACCCATGACCCACGAGAATGCAACAGCCAATCCGAATAGGCCCACCATGCCTCTAAGGGGAATTTTCCCCCACTGGATCGGTCCACGAACGAGCGCCCCTTTGAGCATCATGCGGTTGATCACCACACCGACCACAAGGACCGTCAGCGTGGTCGCAGCCTGCGGCGACGACAGCCCGATGCGGAGNTTCGCCGGCAGATAGTACCCATACACTGAGAGCCAGATAATGTTGAGCGCCCCCAGGAGGAACAACGCGCCGATGAGGATGTTCCCTCTCTTGACCCAGGATACGACCATCGTTCGATTGGCGCGACGGTAGTACATGAAACTCATGGTGGTCACGAGAATCATGATGTTGACCGCGCCGTTCTTCGCCGACATCACTCCGTAGTTGCCGACNACGGGATGTGNNGCTCCGCCCATCGCCTTCACTTCACCGGCCGACATCAAGACGCTGTGCGGCGTCAGCCAAACAACCAGGGCCAACATGAACACCGTGAGCAGCACTCGGTAATAGGGCTGATATCGTTCCCCTCCACGAAGGCGTGCCATACTCTGCCACAGGTAAAAGTTCACTCCGAGGAAGAGGACGCCGATCAAGAGGGCCTGCACCACGAAGAGCCAGGTGAGTAATCCACCCATCATCGTCACGCCCATACTCTGGCTGAACGCGTAGACCGATCGCATCAACCAGTAGCCGGCAAAGGGCATCGGTAACAGCGCGCAGACCGTGACAAACAAGAAAATGTGCCCCACCCAGTCGAAATAGGCGCGCTCTTCTTCAGTCTTGCTGGTGAAAAACCTGTAACATGCGTAGGCCAATACCACCGCGCCGCCGGACATAATGTTTGCCAGGAAACGATGGACATTCAATGGATTCCACAGGGCCGAGTGGAGTAAATGCCATCCGTTCCCCAGAAACCGCCCTTGCGCATCGACACCAGCCGGAGCCATCATGAAGGCTGACCAGGCGTTCGCTAAGAGCAGCAGTGCCGTCCCAAACACATTGGCCAACAGGCCGATCGATGCGTGAGCCCACTTCAAGGCCGGCTCAGTCATCCGGTTCCAGCTATAATAATAGGTGCCGAGCAGCAACGACTCCCCGACAAACACGATCGCATAGACCGGCATAAAGTCTTTGAATGTTCCGCCCATGTACATCATGAAGCTGGGATAGAAATAGAGAAACGTCCCTAGCATTAGGCTCCCGACCACAGATGTTACCGACAGGGCAAGGAGGCCGACTTTTGCCAAATCCCGCGCGAGGCCATCATAGCGCAGTGCGCGCGCGGGATTTCTGCTACTGAGTCCAAGAAATTCCAGCAACACACAAAAGATCGGCAGCGCGAGAACTAATCCTCCGAAGTAGGTGTGTAGTTGCGTGACGAACCACACGAGCAATCGACTGTCGAACGACCCGATGCCCGAGTAGACGGTCTCCTGGGGAGAAGGAGCCGGCGGCCCCTGGGGAGTTCCTGGTGTCTTGAAATATAGATCGGTGGCGTCCTCGGCAAAGGATTGACTCTGAAGGCCCCAGCCAATCCCCAAGGCCGCGAGAACAGCCAACAGCAGGACAGAATATCCGATGACTCCGAACGCGTTCTTCTTCATGACCATACTTCTTAGTGGGCTATCCTCGTCATTCGTGAAAGGTGAAAACCGGTTGGTTGCTTTGGTTTGTTTAGTTTGTCTGGTTTTTGGTTGAACGAAACTAACCAGATAAACCAAATCAACCAAACAGACCAGATGAACCAGACAAACCACGGGTTTCGAGCATTCTGCTAGACCTTCGAGCCAGAACCAGCCTGCATTGAGACGCCTGCTCTCGTTGACTTGCCAAGAATTCCCATGACAAAGGGACATCGGAGCAAGGCACTCGACATCGTGTGTCCCTGTTGATCTTCTACCTGCCGGCGAAACCCGAGATAGTAACAATACAGTGTCATCAGGCCCGTCACGAATCCGCCACCGGCCATGGCATAGGCTGTGGGAATTCCTGGCTGTCTTAAGAGGAAAAGTACACATCCCGCCGCCACCAGATAGTACGTCGCGGCAAAGGCAAGTCCAGGCCACCACCAATATTTCAGCAATTCGCTCGCCTTCGTCTGGAACAGCCCTTGGATCCATGACGCCTGTGGACGAAGCCCGCCAAAGTAGGCACAGAGAGCGACCCCGCCCCCCAGCACCGCCACAGCGGACAACTGGACCAGAGCCGCACCCTGATTCGCCTCGACGAGGTACCCCAACGACGCGCCTAACGAACCAACGACGAGACCAACTGCGACCCAGGGGGTAAGTTCCATCGCATGATTGGCCACCATCGTACGGAGGGCCACCCCATCGGGAAACGTCGGAAATGGACGGCCCATGAGGGCCGCTTTCCGCACGTGACCAATCTCGAAGGCGTCGCGCGCGACAGACGTACAGGAAATGATGATGGCCATCATGGCCGGCCCGTCCGGATGCTTGAGATAGTCATATCCGACGAGCCAGAGCAGCGCCAAGACCAGCAGGGACAACTGGACCCCATACACAAACCCAATCCAGCCTCCGAGCCATATCAGCAAACGGCCCCCATCCTCTCGAAGTATCCTCCCCCACGCAGTGGCGCGACCGACACGATAGGCTGACAGAGCCGTCACCACCGCGACAAGACCGCTGACCATCAACAACACGATCGGTTCCGAGAGCGGCAACAGAAGCTTGGCTAACCGATAGACAGCAAAGGCCACCAACCCAGGCACAAACATGACGATCCGCTTTTGCTTGCGCACAGAGTCTTCTGTGACGGCCAGACTGAGGCTGGGTAACACTCGTAACGCCATTCGATGCAACATCTTTAACCTGTTAGGGGTTAAGGGTAAGGGGTAAGGGGATCATTGGGCACCTCTTTACCATATCCACTTCACCCCTCACCCTTCACTCCTTACCACTCACTTCTTCGAAGAGGCCATCCCGAAATAGCGCGCCTTCACTTCTTCCATCAGCGCAACG
>SPAX01000050.1 GCA_005239475.1 Nitrospira sp.
ACCTCTATCGCGGCACATGTTGAAGGTGCGTATGGCACATACAGTAACTCATTATTTGGGAGATCATGTCATGGCGAGGCAAGCGGTGCGGCGTATGTTTCTCATGGTATTGGCGGTCGTCTGGCTTCCGCTCTCGCCGGAGAGCTATGCGGCGGTGGAGATTCTTCCGGAGGTGTCATTGACGGTCGACGGCCGGGCCGTTCACGATCATGCAGCGGTCGTCTCACATCCGACCGTGCAGGAGATTCTGGCGGTGTTCGCTCGGGCCGAAGCCGCCTCGCAGAAACAGGACCTGGACCTGCTGCTGCAATTCTATGCCCGGGGCTACAACTATCATGGTCTGAAATCAGCGGATGTGCGCCGGATCTGGGGCGAAGTATTCACCCATTACCGCAACCTGTCGTCCACCCATCTCTTCTCGGAGGTGAAGGTATTCCGGTCGGGACCTCAATTACATGCGGAAATCACCTGCACCGGCGGGCTGTACGGTACGGAAGCCCCGGGCGGCACGCGTATCACGCTGGATAGCTGGTTCCGCGAGGTCCACTATCTGATCCATGAGAACGGAGCCTGGCGCTTTCTCGGGAATGCGGGCGCTGTGCCGAGCACGGCTCCGTTGACATCCAGCCCCCATCATCCGCTCTTTTAGCTGCGACTGGATGCTGAAACAATCTACCAGCGCCCCAGACCGTGGCGCGTGACGCGCGAGAGCCGGATGGTTTCTCTTGTTTATCCAGTCTATTTGGTTTGTTTGGTTGAACGAGACAAACCAGATGAACGAAACAGACCAGATGAGCCCGTCCCGCCAGTCTCGCGTGCCAGAATAGTATTTCCCCATCCTCCCAGGTCTGGGGAGGAGTTCCCTCGCACCGTTGCCGGCTTCGGATTGGGCCGATTGGCGAAGCCGAGTTGGGCCGGTTCGGCGGTGAGTTCGAGCGGTTCCAGCACCGCTCCGATTTGTTCGGGCGCCGTCTCAATCTCAAACCGCTCTCTCCGGATCTCGTTGCCGGTTCTACTTCGATACACCAGCTCGTCCGTGTCGAGATCATATTCAGGAATCTCCGCGCTCTCCCATCGCTGCACGAAGTAGTGGGCATAGAGGGTATAGAGGCCGTGGTCCTTGCGGTTGTGACGCAGGACATACTCGGGCATGGTCTGGACATCCAGATCGGCATGGTAATGCTGGAGCCAGAGGTAATCTCCAAGGATCACCAGTTTGATCAACGGGGAATCCGAGTAGAGCTTGAGTTTCACGACCTTCCCCATCGCCTTCAGCCGCTTGAGGAGCTGGATACTTTGCCGAACTTCTTCCCGAAATGTGTCCAGTGTGAACTCGGGATGGTTGATCGCCTGTATGCGCGTGCTCGCTTCCTGGCTGTAGGGATTCACCAGCATGATTCTGGCCCCCAGACACTTGTCGAGGACCGACGACAGACCCCCCACTTGATCCACAAAGGTGCTGTGGCCGCTTGACCCGATGACCGAGATGGTTCGGCCTGTGCCCTGCTCTTCTTTGAGTTGCTTGATATGCCGTTGTGCCCCCCGCGTGCGGCGGGGAAAAAACGAGACGAGCCCGGCGCCGGTCGCCACGAGGGCGAGGGCCCGGTCCCTCATGCTGCGATGGAAGTAGTTGAGGCAGACGATCAGGAGGATCGCCACCGTCATTTCCACGGCGATGAGCGAGAGTTTGTCATGTTCGATGCGAGACCAGAATGACAATAACTGTTTGGCGCCTGTCGGGAGCAAGAGCGCAATGCCTGCACTCAGGGCGACGACGACAATGTGATAGAGACTCCCTGCGGCGTCGCGTAGGAGTGTTCGGACTGTTGACCATAATTCTTGAAACAACGATTCACCTCTTTGAGTGGTAACGGACGACCCCACGGCGATGTCGGGCTAGCAATGCGAGCGATGGAGGGGTACGCCTTCGGCGGAGTGCTCAGCAGATGCAGAACGGCTGCGTGCGGACAAAAAAAGATCGCATCAGACTTCGTGTCTATTGGAGAACTGCAGCCTCCGAACACGGAAGGTCTTATGCGATCGTCTGCACACTATCACGAACGTATCGGTCATGCAAGGAGTGTCGCGAAACCGGTTGCTCTGGTTTCTTTGGTTCATCTAGTTTCTCTGGTTTATCCGGTTAGTCTGGTTCAAACAAATATAGGAGACAAACTCAAGAAACCAGTGGCTCCTCCCGTTTCACGAGATACGTTTCACGAGTCTTCTACCGTAGGAGTTCGCGGCCGTGGGGGGTGGAGAGGTCTTGGTCTGGACCAAGGGGGACGATACGGGTCGGATTGATGTCGTCGTGAGTGATGTAGTAATGCCGCTTGATGTGGTCGAAGTTTACGGTGTCGGCGATGCCGTCGGTCTGATAGAGGTCTTTGAGGTAGCCGAAGAGGTTCGGGTAGTCGATGATCCGCCGGAGGTTGCACTTGAAATGGCCGTGATAGACGGCGTCGAAGCGCACGAGGGTGACGAACAAGCGCCAATCGGTTTCGACGAATTGTGAGCCGAAAAGATAGCGTTGGCGCGCCAGCCTGGCCTCGAGTTGATCGAGGGCCTCGAAGAGGCGCCGCACGGCTCGCTCATAGGCCTGTTGCGATGTGGCGAATCCCGCGCGATAGACTCCGTCGTTCACGTTTTCGTAGATGAAGGTATTGAGGTCGTCGATCTCCTTCCTGATTCCGTCCTGATAGAGGTCGATCGTGCTCTCGGTGAAGCGATTGAACTCGCCGTTGAACATGCGCATGAGGTCGTCGTCGGAATTGGTGACGATGCGTTTCGTCACCGTGTCCCACAACACAGGGACGGTAAACCTTCCCCGATAGTTCGGATCGGTGGCCTTGTAGGCCTGGCTGAGAAACTGAAATCCGTTGATGGGATCGAGCGCATGGCCCGACCCTTCGCGGAACGCCCAGCCCCGTTCGTCGCGGATCGGGTCCACGACCGTCATGCCGATCANGTTTTCGAGTTTCTTGAGTTTCCGCACAATGATCGTCCGATGCGCCCATGGGCAGGCCCAGGAGACATAGAGATGGTAGCGGCCGCTCGCCGCCGGGTAGCCGGAACTATCATTATTCGCGGTTACCCAGCCGGTAAAGGCATCCGGCTGCCTGGTGAAGGCACCCTCGGCGCTTTGCTCGTTTGGAAATTGGGCCTGGAAGGTCATAGTCGGGCTCCGCGTCCCTCTACCGTACCACATTAATGACGGAGTGACAGGGGGATGGGAGGGGTGGCCTAGTTAGTCCCCTGTGCTCACGCAACGCGCGGTCTGAGAAGACCCTCGTTGGACGCGCGCAATGGGGGACTAATCTAGGCCGCCCCAGGAGAGTGGACGAGCAAGCTCGGAGGGACTATTTGAATTCAGTGCTCCCTCGATGCGCGCAGTGAAGGGCAGTCCGGTGACTCCCCTTCGGGCAAAGTGGGGAAATCGGAAGGCCCTCGCTCGGGCTAATGGTACGTCCCGGGAAATCGATTGCGAAGCAATCGGAGGGTAGGGCGGGTGAAAAATACCTGCCAGTGGGTGGGCCGGTGAGAAAGTTGCGCGCAGTGGGAGACCAAGCAGGCTACCTTCCCGTGAAGAGAAAAGAAGACAAGCGAGCTTAGAAGGATCAAGTAGATGGATGGTGGTGCTCGGTTCGCGTGTGTGCGGATTGACTGAGACAATTTTGAAAAGTAGAATATCCCAATATTCTTCACCGGAGGACGACTGGAATAAGACGAGAAGATATCCGGTGGGGGATGATACGCTGCAGTGTCTGTTCAGTTGGTTCAAACAAGGAGGTCGCGATGCATGTGATGGGACGTATCGGGTTTATGGGATTAGGGATCGCGTTAGCGGGCTGTCTCAGCGGGGCACCAGTCTTCGCAGGGGATAACCCAGATAAAGCACCAATAGAGGATGGATCGAAGGTGACGATTACGTCTCCCAAGGACGGGGACAAGGTCAGCGACAGTTTTGAGCTGAAGTACGACTTGACCAAGGGCTCCCAAGCTACGCATGTCCATGCGTACGTGGACGATCAGTATCAGAAGGGCTTTAAAGGAGAGCTTAAGGGCCTGAGCAAGGGAACGCACAAGGTCACTGTGAAAGGTGCCACGAAGGACCACGATCTTGTCACGGCCACCCATTCCGTCAACGTCGACGTTCAATAGGGCTACGCCCAGCCATCTTGAAAACCACCAGGGCCTCTAGTGAAAGAGGCCCTGGTGCGCCGGGTTTCCTAAAGGGTTTCCACCCCTTCACATATACTACTGCCTCACTTGATTCCTGGACAGCCTGATCCTTTGCTCGGAGATCCATTACTCCCTCACATCACGATTGCTATGAACAGATTCCCCTGAGTTTTCCGTATTCCCATGGTTAATTTACCCTGTCCGAGTTTTGAGTGGAGTGCAACAAATGAGAGCTGGAAGAGAGAAGCAAAGGTTCGGTAACGGCGGTGCTTGCCCTGGGAAAGAGGCAACTGGCCCCCTGTATCAAGTAAAAGGACTGGGCAGATCAGGAGAGAGTTACGGCATCGGTTTGGGGGGCGATTGCGGATTGAGCTGAGGGCCAGATCGCATTTCATTCGATGATGGGCCTCCGATCTTCAACACTCGCGTAAGCAATGGAATCGCCGTCCCCTGGATGACGACGGACGTGAGCGCAATAAAGAACACCATATGGAAGATCATGTCGGCTTTCTCGATCCCGGCCACTAAGGGAAACGTGGCCAAGATGATCGGCACGGCCCCACGGAGCCCTGCCCAGGCCACAAGAGTCTGCTCTCGGAAGGACATCGGCGAAAAAGCCAGCGCCGCGTGGACACTCGCAGGGCGGGCGACGAAGATCAGGAAGAGGGAAATCAGGATGCCCGCCCCAGCGATTGGCACGAGCCTTGTCGGAAACACTTGGAGCCCCAGCGCCAAAAACATAGTGACTTGCATCAGCCAGGCCAGCCCATCGTGAAAACGCAAGACACTCTGCTGGTGAGTAAACGGCTTTCGCTGCATGACGAGCCCCGCCAGGTATACGGCAAGAAAGCCACTTCCGTGCAGGAAGTCGGTCAAGCCGTAGGTCAGCAGCGCCAGCGCCACCGACAGCACCGGATAAATGCCCTCCAACTCCAAGTCGAGCGCATTGAACGATCGTCGCATGATCTCGCCCATCGCAATGCCAATCACNGNNCCCANGCCCATTTGCATCACNAANAATACGNCAAGCNCTCCGAANGANGTCGNNGGTNCCGTCAANAGTNGAATNAGCGCGATNGTCAGCANGACGGCCATNGGATCGTTNCTGCCGGATTCAAATTCGAGCAANTGGANNAATCGCCGGGGNATCTTGGCTTTNCGCGCCCGTAGNACCATGAANACGGCCGCAGCATCGGTGGACGANACNATTGCGCCGAGCAANAGGCCCTCCAGGAATGAGAACCCNTGGACCCAGGNGACAAANANCCCGANNAGCAGCGCNGTGANCAGAACCCCGATNGTCGAGAGCGANAGNCCCTGCCNCANNATGGGNCGCACNGCCGNCCACTCCGTGTCCANTCCACCCGAAAACAGAATCAAGACGAGCGCAGTGATNCCCAGCGACCGCACNAGNGGAGGGNTTGTCGAANGNGATGCCGCCGAGACCGTCGGACCCCGCCANCATGCCGATGGCGAGGAACAAGACCAGTGAGGGNATNCCNAANCGATTCGAGAGCTTGATCGTNAAAATGCTCAGAATGACGAGGGTGGAGAANACGATGAAGNTCACANCAATGGAAGNCGGCATCGTNCTTNTGTCTTTCGAGGTTGNTCGNNNAGATCNGNTGCGNTCTATAGCANAGACGACCGGATCACGCTAGCCACCAGATGAGNNAAAGAGCTGTTACCTAGNCAAATAGCGAGGGTGGGAGAGCATGGCCGGTGTTCGGTCGATAGGCACAGCAAGGATAGGCCCAGGCTATCCCTTGAGGGAAAAGTGGGAGGGAGAAATGCAAGGGTTCATTGCGGTATTCACGGTGCTGCGACTCCCCACGCCGTTGAAGATGTCCTATGAAGCCGCAAAGAAGCAGNCGGGCCGAACACCAAGATCGTGGGAGAGTTACGAGCGCCGAGAGACGGTGCAGTTGGTGTGACAGGCCGTCAGCGANGGCCGTCACGCNTACGTGTGGGTCAATAAGTGCTCGGAGGGGAGTTCGCCACTACTGGTGCAGGCACTCTCAGAGATGCTTCGAGCATAGCCGACGTTTTCGCTTAGTGAACCCTGCTTTCGGATCCTGAAGACGTAGGGATGAGGGATTGGTCGGGGTCAGATGACTTGAAAGGGATTACGGGTGTTAGCGGCAACCAATGGATTACGGGTGTTAGCGGCAACCAATTCACCGCAGGCAGTGCAGTGATAGTTGTCCGTCAAATAATCGTTGTTGTTGTGTTCCAATTCCAGGTGCAGATGCCTACAAGGTGGATTTTCTCCCTCTGCCCACTGCACTCTTAACGCAGCAGCTTGTTCTTTCGTCATGATGTCCACCTCCATTGTCCGATACCGTTGTCCCACCAATTATCATCTACCAAATTGGTCAACGAGATCAACTGGAGATTGTACTGCCCTACTTAGTTTTCTGGCAGTTTGTCAAATAAGTGTGAGATGGGCAGCCTGATAGTCCTCTTGCTCGCGGAACGCGCGGTCTCAGAAGACCTTCGTTGGACGCGTGCAGTGGAAGATCAATCAGCCCCCATCCCTGAAGAGATCACGAGCGAGCTTGGGAAAGGGAGGGGAGCGGCTAGGTGCCCCTCTTGCTCGCAGAGCCCCCACGATAAAGCAGTGCTCCCTCGATGCGCGCAGTAAAGGGCAGCCTTGGCCGCTCCCTTTAAGAGAGGTATAAGGAATTGGAAGACCCTCGTTGGACACGCGCAGTGGGAGACCCTCTAGCCCGCCCTCAAGGGAGAAGATAGAAGAGCGGTGCTCGGTCCATGCGGGCAGTGAAGGACATTTCGGCTACTCCCTCAGCTTCGAACTTCCGCAAGTAACCGCCACGTTCCAACAAGAGAATGTTTTTCCCCGACAGCGCCAGCTTGTACGCCAGCGTTCTTCCGCCGGGGCAGGCATCGATAATCATCACATCATAGTGGGTCGTCGAAGATATGCGAGACCTCCGTGGTGCGGGAGGACTCGGGGGAGATGGCAGCTCTTACATCGACTAGCAAAAAATTGACGCGCTGAGTGGCTCAGAGTAGCCTGTGCGCTATGTTACTTGGGAGCTGAGGGTTCTATATGAAAATAACTTCGCTGAGAATAACAAATACCAAAAGCTTCAGAGAAGAAACAGAAATTCCCCTTGTTGATGGCCTTACCGTCTTTGTTGGACCGAACGGCGGAGGGAAGAGCAATCTTCTCGACATCCTAACCATAGTTTTTCGGGGTAATTTTTGGCAAAGCCTAGAGGTTCTTGATAGACCAGATAACCAAGGTCCTTCAAAGATAATTCAAAACAGGACAATATTCGGCTCCCTTGGAAACATACTTGAGCCATTCGAGGGAGCAACTGAGGTTCCTCGCCGGATTTCTCTTGAATTCTTGGTCTCCGAAGAAGATGTGAATAATATCTCGCTCCTCTCTACAAGGAGAACAGACCTAGAAGCACAACTTTCCCATTACAGGCAAAGCCCCATCATGAATCTCTCGTTTGTGGAGTCATGGCAAGGCCGACTAAGTCCAGGCATGAAGCTGAGCTACCAATTCCTCAACGGCGATATAACAGACATGCCCGGCAACTCTCCGGAAAGCATATTTTGGCAATACTTGAGAGATCTGGAATTGTTCATGCTGCTTTCAGCAGAGATAAAAGACGCAAGGTTCTACCACCCGTTCCTTTTCTTTCCTGCCTATCGCTCAGCTGGGCCAGAAAGTTTGGTGGCCAGACTATCGGCAGATAATTTTCACAACTATATGTGGGGCTACTTCCAATCCACCTCAAAAACTTCAACGTCACTTCTCAAAACGGCAGCTCTATATTTTGCCTCAAAAATGCGTTCATACGAATCGGCTTCTGGCACAGAGAACTATCAAGCCAAGTGGGACAACGATGCTGAAGTGAAAGCGGTATCAACCTACTTAGAACAGTTTGGGTACTCATGGGGTATGGAGCTCTTTGATGCGGACCGGAATGACTATCGAATCAAGCTTGCGCGGCAAGGGAAGGAAGTCCTTCTAAGTCAAGCCAGTTCTGGAGAGAAAGAGGTCTTAAACTTTCTCTTGGGTGTCTGCGTATTCAATGTGAAGAACGGACTTATTCTTATTGATGAACCGGAACTCCACTTACATCCAAAATGGCAAGGGATGTTGCGCGATTTGCTTCTGGAAATATCTCGTACTACAGGAAACCAGATAATTGTAGCGACGCATTCTCCTGTGTTCATCCATCCCTCTACCGTGGGAAATGTCGTTCGCGTCTATAAAGATGCGAGTGGAGCAAGCCAAACAACAAAAGGCAGATCAGATGGAAAGGCAAGAGACATTCTCCATATTGTTAATTCTCACAATAATGAAAAGCTGTTCTTCGCTGACAAGGTTGTCCTGGTAGAGGGCATTCAAGACCGCTTAGTCTTTTCCG
>SPAX01000051.1 GCA_005239475.1 Nitrospira sp.
GGATCATCGGTCTTGATCACATGAAGGGTATTGGCCTTTTCCGGGAGCTGAATTGCTAATTCATATTGTCGTCTCCCAACCGCGTTTGTCCTCCCGATCTTATAGTGACGTCCAGACTTCATAAGATACATGGAACCAACAGCTTCCTGATCCCAGGATTCCTTCTCCTTCGTTACTATTTTCGTGTTGGTTTTCAGCACATCTTCACAAGCCGCTATTACGTCCTCAAAACCGCTCCGTGCTCGACAGTGTTCAAGAATAGCTGCGGCCATTTGACTCTTTCCTCCAAATTTCTGACGAAAGGCATTTGCATGAGGAAAATCAGGGGTCCTCTTTTTCTCAACAAGCATCTCTCCCTCTACAGGAAACCGTATCTTGTCCCCGTCTTTCGTTCTGCGGATGAGTCTATGAGTTTTTCAATGAGGAGGTCTTTTCCGAAGGCCTCCTGAAATCTATTCCTGGAAAAACCAGCCTCTTCCTGAGCATCACCCCATCGTACCCAATAATGCGGGAACCAGTCGTACTTGTTAATTCCTGTCTCGTTCTTGAATTCATTTTGGCCAGGAGGCTTTCCCTCACTAGCCTTAGCAATTCGTCGGATCTCATCAAGAATGTGCTGCTTATCGATTGCCATCGCTACTACACCTTAATCCTGAAGCATGGCACGAAATCAGTCGTTGGACCCTAGCGAGAAGCCCGTGACATGTCAACGGCTTCATAGCTTGACGGGTGCGACCTCTTTTTCCACGACGGTTCGTGGCGAAATCGCAAAGCCGCGTCGCGAGACCGACGCGCGGAGGCGTGCAGGACCGAGGAGGTACATACCGCACTTCGTGTGAGCCGTTCGCCCCTTTGATGAGTCCTGGCGAACGGATAAACACCGCCAGCATTCGCCGGCCTGAAGATCCTTCTCAAGGTTGAGGGACTAAGCGACGAGCCCGTCGGCCTGGCCACGCTCGGCAGTGGCCAGGCTTGTCGCAGCAGCGGATCTGCGATTGCAGCAGAACCGTCACGCGCTTTTGAAGCGGGTCACCTTCGCAAACACAATCGCGGCAAAGGGAAGCGCCAACCCCAGAACTAACTGCGCGATGAGGAGCGAGCCGAGTTGGCTATAGTCGGCAGGCATTTGAACGACGCCGGAAACCTGGTCACGGACTTCCCGACTGATCACATAGATTTCGTTCATGTACTTAGTACCGAGTTGGCTCAACGACAAGGCCAGATTCGTAAATGAAGCCATCACGGCAAAGAAGGTGGCTTTCAAGTTCGCGGGCGCGGAGTTGGCAATCCAGGCCAGCATCGGAATCATGGAAATCTGACCGAGCGGCGATTCTAATGCCGTATCGATCAGCGCAATGAATCGTGCATCGACAATACCCCCTGTAATTCTTGCCGTCCATTCGTGCAAACCGTAGAACATGCTCACGATCGGAAGGGTCAAAATGGTTCCGATCACCGTGAGAAACCCCACGACATAGGCAATCGACCGCTCGGCCATGAAGCGGCGAAAGACGAACATCCCCGCCAGGGTCAACGTGCTGCCGATCAGCGAGAGGACAGAGAGAAACTGCTGATCGAACTTCAGCTGGTCGATCATCCACCACGTCGTCCCTGACCCGGTACCGGGAATAGCGCGGAAGATAAAGACCACGACCGCTGTCCCGACCAGGGTGAAACGCTTGTCAGGCTCCAGTTCTCGTACCAGCCGGGCCATCAAAAACAAGACGATTGTCATCGAGCCGACAAAGACAATCTCTTCGCTATAAGAGAAGCCGCCTAATCCGACGGTTAGGATGAACAGCACGAAGGCGAGACTCCCGCCAAGAATCCACCAATTGGGCCTGGTCGCCTCCACCAGGCTTCCCCGTTCACGTACCATCTCGTTGATCTGCGCCCGCGTGAACCCCTGCTGTCGAAGCTGCCGCATGTGACGTTGTTGCAGAAACCAGGCAACCCCCACCCCAAGCACCGAGACAAACGGGATCACGAGCGCCACGAGGTAAACCTGCTTGTAGAGCCAAACGATCTCTGCCTGTGGGAGTCCTTCGACTCCTGAGAAGACATACACGTTGATCATCGCCACCAGAATCCCGCCGCCGACGATGGCTACACGACCGAGCGTCTGCATGGTGGTGTGCATGAGCTTGAGTGTCGGCTGGTCGAACGGCTGCCCCCGCTCATCCACCCGTGGCACGGCATCGACCGTCATCGCATCCGCGACCGCGTCTTGCACGACGTAGCCGATCGGTCCAAGTAATGTACTGATCACATACCAGACTTCCGCGGGCAGGATGGAGGTCATCACTTCCCGACTCCCGATCAATGCCGCCATGATCCCAAGACTGGCGGCCAGCAGCCCGGCTCCAAGGCCCACGAGCCAGCCTTTCCAGCGCCACAAGAGATCGACGAGATGTCCGATCGGCATCTTGAGTGCCCAAGGAATGCCGGCCCAAAATCCCAGCGCCGCAAGAAACGCGGCGGAGAGGCCGAGGTAGTCCTTGACGAAGAAGGTGCCGACGATCCCGGTAAGACCGGAGATACCGTAGGCCATGTAGACCATCAGGGGCGGCAGATATGATAGCCGCATCTCGCGGCTAAGAGAGAGAATGTTAAGATCAATCCACTGGGCGAGGCGCGTGAACATCGCTATGGCATTACGTTGCCGGGTTGGCGACGCACGACCAGCGCCTGCAGCTGGGCGCGCATCTCGTCAGCCGGCAAACGCGTCCGATCCCCATGCCCGGCCAGCACCCATTCGAAGGAGTAGTCGAGGAGTTTCTGGATGGAGTCCATCAGGACATGCTTCCTCCAAACCAGCCGGCTCGGAGCACCGAGCTTCTTCTGCGCGGAGTCCCACCAGAGATGATCCCCCGTAAAGAGGAACGTATTTTTGTAGAGAAGGGCCATGCTGCCCGCCGTGTGGCCCGGCACAGGAATAATCCTAAACTGCGGCATGACTTGTATACTGTCACCCCCCTCAATGATCCATTCTGAATCCGGAGCCGCTTCGACGTCCGCCCGATGAATCACCCGTTTCGCGGAGAAGTGTGCGGCATACTTCTCCGCATCGGCCACATCGTCTTTATGCGTGAGAAAAATGTACGCGATGCCGCCCTTTTGTTCAAAGGCCTCGACGAGATGTTTGAGATACCGCGGAGAATCGACGAGCCAGTTGCCGTCCGGATGTTCGATGAAGAAGCTATTCGCACCGAACGACTTTTCCGAATTAAAGCCGCAGTAAGACACCTCATCTTCAAGTTGGAGCGGAAAACTCGCCATGGCTTCTTTCATCCGCAACTTGTCACTCTGCTCGGTGCCTATCGAGCCGACCGGGCAGGCGAGGAGCGCGTGATAGGCCTGTTGAATATGCCCCTCATCGATCGGCTGTTGAGTGACCGCGGAAAAATTACCGACCTCCTCAAAACTCGTCGGCGCCAACTGCCGGCAGGTATCGCAATTAATGCAGGTCGCATCGACAAAAAAATTGCCTGCGACATTGGAGTCGAGTCGTTTTTTCTCATCAGCCATGGCAGAATCTCTTATGCATTCAGGCCCAGCAGGATGCTGAAAAAGTCCGCCAGCACAAGAAGGTTGAGGTTCAGGCTAAGGCTGAGATATAGAGAGCCCGGTATTCACTCAACCTTGACCTCGACCTCAGCCTGCTAACGCCTTCTTGGCTTCCTTCGCTTGATCGGCCGCTCGCCAGAGATACCAGGCTGCGGCGGTGCGGTAGGGCTTCCAGCGCTCCCCGAATCGTAGCACCTCTTTCGGCATCGGCATCGAACGCCGACCATAGGCGATGCGGAACCCGTTGCGCACACCGAAGTCGTCAACCGGCAGAACGTCAGGCCGCCCCAGTTGGAAGATCAGCAGCATTTCGACCGTCCAACGGCCGATTCCACGGACCGCAATAAGCCGCTCAATGATCGCCTCGTCGTCGAGCTTCCGAACGATGGCGCCTGTCGGTACGGTACCATCGAGTGTCTTGGCAGCCAGATCGCGAAGCGCCGCGACCTTGGCTTGTGAAAAACCAGCGCCGTGAATCGCCTGCTCGTTCATCGCGAGCAAATCATCTGGTTGAGGGAAACGTCGTGCCGGAAACAAGGCCACGAACCGGCGCAATATACTCTCCGCCGCTTTCTCGTGCAATTGTTGATAGGCAATCGCTCGTGCCAACGATTCAAACGGCGACCGCTTCGATCGGGGAGTCAAGGTGAAGGGGCCCACCTCACGAATCAACCGACGCATGACCGGATCCGTCTTGGACAGATGCCTGAGCTCTGGTGCCTGTAGATCCATCTGCAACCCGTACGCCTGGCCCTATGATTTCCCCTCGGTCAGAATGGCATCGACCTCGATCTCGACCAACATGTCCGGATCAATCAGCCGTGTGACCTCCACCATCGTCGTCGCAGGCCTGATAGCCCCGAAGACTTCGCCATGGGCCCGGCCAATGTCCTGCCATTGATCAATGTTCACCACGTAAATGCGCGTTCGGACCACATCGGCAAGCGAGGCGCCAGCCTGCTGGAGCGCCGATTCAATCTTCTTCAACGTCTGAATCGTCTGTGCATAGGGATCCCCCTTGCCGACCATGCCAGAGGAAGTCATGGCCGTCGAGCCAGATACGTATATAGAGGCACCGACTCGTACCGCTCGCGAGTACCCAAGTTTGCCCTCCCAAGGACCACCTGTGGAAATATTCTGTCGCCCCATCTGTTCTCTCCTACATGACAACGCCGCCGCCGGCGTGAATATTTTGGCCCGTCAACCACCGCGCCTCCTCACTGACGACGAACGCCACCACGTCGGCAATATCCTTGGGGAGACCAAGCCGTTTCAACGGCGACATTTCGATGCCGATCTGGCGGAACTGGTCTGTCATCATGCCCGTCTCGGTAAAACCTGGCGAGACCGTATTGACCGTAATGCCCCGAGAGGCCAGCTCTTGTGCGAGGCCTTTCGTATACTGTTCTAGCGCGCCTTTGCTGCCAAGATAAGCCGTCGCACCGGGAAAACTCAAATGGGTTCCATCGGTAGAAATGTTCACGATGCGGCCGCCCTCTTTGAGCACATTGGCCGCTTCCTGCATCGCGAAGTAGGGACCCTTGGCGTTCAAGGCGATGATCTGATCAAAGTCTGCCTCGGTCGTCTCCAGGAGTAGCTTGGGCATAAACCGTCCGGCATTGTTCACGAGAATATCCAGTCGGCTGAACTGCTTTACCGTCTCGATGACGAGCCGGCGCGCCTCCGCCACCTGGCTCATATCGGATTGAACGGCGACAGCCTTCCCGCCCTTGGCCTGAATGCCCGTAACGACTTGCTGAGCTTTCTCCGCACTCGTTCCGTAATTCACCACCACGATCGCCCCGTCTTCGGCCAATCGCTCTGCGATCGCCCGTCCAATCCCGCTGGACGATCCGGTGACGATCGCGACTTTTCCACTGAGTGACGCCATGATGTTTCCTTTGCCTTTCCTCTGTGTGACTGTTGCGTGCCCTTATTTTAACCTGCCATCACCTACGGCCAGCGGTGAGGCCCCTGTTGTCGAGCCGGCCTGCAGAACCAGCCCTCTTCTCAAACCTCTGTATGGTAGTCGAAGCGCAATCGACTATATCCTTGGAAAGTGACGAAATTCATCCCTTATCGGAGAAGGGGCGACGGTTGCTCCCAGGTTGCTGAGTACACGAATTCTGTCAATGGCTTGCGGACTCTTAGTTGAGTTTCCCGTGCTCTCAAGTGGTCCGACAGCAGGGCAGGATCACCCGGATAACCGACCGCCATCATAGCCACCGGCTCATAGCCCTCCGGGATCTGACAGTCCGCTCGCGCCTGATCGATTCGAAAGCCCGCCATTTGATGGGCAACAAGCCTAAGCGCCGTGGCCTGGACGACGAGATGTTCTGCCGCCATGCCCGTGTCATGGAGCGCATGGCGATTCGGCGAGCCATCTTCGAACAGAAGTTTCGCCACGGACAGCAGCAGCACCGGTGCACGATATGCCCATTTCTGATTGCCTTCGACCAGGCAGTTGAATAACCGATCATACTCAATCTTATTCTCTTTAGTGGCGACCAGGAATCGCCAGGGCTGCCCGTTATTCGATGAGGGCGCCCACCGTGCCGCTTCGAAGAGACTCCGCATCAGCTCCGCCTCGATAGGCCGATCGTCAAAGGCGCGCGGACTCCAACGTCGACGCAACAAGTCGTGGATCGGGTACTGGGTGTCCGCCGGTTTATCCATGGCCTCCGTTATCCTTTGCTGTTGCCCTTGGGTCGGTCCATCTCGGGAGACCAGCCACCGCCAAGGGCCTTATAGAGTTGGACCACTGACACCAGATGGAGACGACGGGTGGCGGCGAGTGCCAGTTCCGCCTCAAAAAGACTCCGCTGCGCTATGAGGACATCCAAATAGTTCGCCAGGCCACCTTTGTATCGCAAAGTGGCAAGGTGCAACGCCGACCGCAGGGCATTGACCTGCCTTTCTTGTGCGTCCGCCTGTTCATGGGCCGTGCTGACCCCCACCAGCGCGTCTTCAACCTCTCTGAACGCGACGAGAATTGTTTGTTCGTACTGGGCCACAGCCTGTTTGGCTTGGGCTTCTGCGGCCCGCTGTTGATACCCTAACGTTTGGGCATTCAGCAAGGGCCCGGTCAGTACCGGGGCAAGGACTCCGAAACTGGTTGCCGGCGACACAAAATCCGTAAGGCGCGGGCTTGCCACACCGAGGATTCCCGTGAGCGACAGCTTGGGAAACCGTTCGGCCTTCGCCACCCCGATCCTGGCGGTGGCTGCAACGAGCTCTTGCTCCGCCTGCACAATGTCCGGACGGCGTTGGAGCAGTTCAGAGGGAAGACCGGCAGGCACCACGGGCGGCATCATTTGTTCGGTAAGCGATCGCCCTCTGGCGATCTGACTGGGATTCCTTCCCAGCAGCACGCTGAGCTCGTTTTCTTTCTGAATCATATGACGCTTCAGCTCCGCAATACGAGCAGCGGCATTTTCCCGCTCCGCTTCAAATTGGTCGACATCCAGCCTGTTGATCATTCCCTGCCGGAGCCGTGCTTGACCGATTCTCACTGACTCCTCCCATGCCAGCAAAGTGCGCTTGGCGATCTCCAACTGCATGTCGAATTGCCGAAGATCGAAATACGCCTGCGCCACTCCGCCCACGATTTGCAGAGTGACCGCTCGTTGGTTCTCCTCCCGAGCCAAGAGATCCGCCAGACCAGCCTCATTCGCCCTGCGGATTCGTCCCCAGATATCCAGCTCCCAGGCCAGTGATCCTTGCCCATAATGGCTAAAGGGACTGGGAAAACCGGGAAAAGTAACGCCGCCCAGGCGAGCGACGGGAAGATTGCCCGTCATGCTGAATTGAGGGGCAAAGTCCATTCGAGCCGTGAACAGGCGCGCCTGGAATTCGTCGATACTTGCGACCGCTCGTTTGAGATCTTTGTTCTCTTCGAGTGCGATACGGATCAAATGCTGGAGTTCTTCGTCCTGGTAGAGTTCCCACCACGGCATATTCGCGAGGGAAGGTAAATCTTTCGATTCCCCAGCCATGCGAAAGGAGTCGGAGGTGGGAATGTCGGGACGAGAATAGTCTGGCCCCATAGCGCACGCGAGCAGGAGCAACGAAAAGACTGCGAGGACGAGGCTGCGCATGTCACTCTCCTTCTTCTATCTCTAACGGAATTGAGCTTGTCCCAGGGCGGGGAACCGCTTGACCAGCACCAGGCCGACTCAGTTTCCGAACCAGCACAAAAAAGAGCGGCACGAAGAGGATGGCCAGGAACGTAGCGGCAAGCATGCCGCCAAAGACGCCGGTTCCAATGGAATTGCGGCTGGCTGCGCCTGCGCCGGTTGCGAGGACTAATGGCACCACGCCCAGAATAAAGGCCAAGGAAGTCATCACGATCGGCCGGAACCGAATTTTGGCGGCTTCCATCGCGGCATCGACCAGGGAGTGTCCGGCTTCATATCGTTTGTTCGCGAACTCGACGATCAGAATTGCGTTTTTAGCAGAGAGGCCGATCAGCGTGACCAATCCGATTTGGAAGTAGATATCGTTGGACATCCCCAACAGCCACACAGCGGACAAGGCTCCGAACACACCAAAGGGCACGGCGAGAAGCACAGCCAAAGGCACAGCCCAACTTTCGTACTGAGCCGCCAGAACAAGAAACACCATCAGCAAACCGAAGCCAAAGACAAAAAGGGATTGCTGCCCAACCATACGCTCCTGGTAGGAGATTCCGCTCCAGTCGATCCCGTATCCTTGGGGAATCAACACCTCCTGGGCCACCTGATCCAGCGCATCGAGCACCTGTCCGGAACTATACCCTGGGGCCGCTGCTCCCAAGACCAGGGCCGTATTGTATCCATTGAAGTGGGTGACCGGATCCGGTCCGCTGGTGAATTCCGTTGTCACCACTGTATCGAGTGGAATCATGGTAGATCGCTGTCCATTCACGGCACGAACGTAGATCTTTGCGATGTCTTCTGGCGTGGATCGATATTGCGCCTCGGCCTCGGTCTGTACCCGATAGACGCGCCCGAATTTCAGGAAGTCGTTCACATAGAGATTGCCGAAATAGGCTTGGAGGGTGTCGAACACTTCGGAAATCGGCACGCCCAACGATTTGGCTCGTTCTCGGTCCACATGGGCAAAGATTCGCGGCGCGCTCACGCGAAAGCTGGAGCCGATCGCTCCGATTGCCGGGTGCTGTCTGGCTTTGGCAAGAAACTCTTGGGCCACGCCGGCGAACTTGTTGAAATCTCCACTGCTAGGATCTTGAAGCTGGAGGGAAAACCCGCCCGTAGCCCCGAGTCCTCGGATAGACGGAGCGTTAAAGGCCAAAATCAGCGCTTCAGGAATTTTTGCGAACTCTCCATACGCGGCGCCGATCAGGGCCTTCACGTGATTCTGCGGTTCCATGCGTTCGTCCCAGTGATGCAAGGGTAGAAACATCGTCGCAGAGTTCGGCCCTCTGGTGCCGAAAACAAAGTTCTGTCCGACCAACGCATCAGTCGAGTGGATAGCAGGAATGGAGCCAAAGTAGTTTTCAATTTTACTCAGCACCGCATCGGTCCGTTGCTTAGACGCACCGTCCGGCAGCTGGACGATCGTGATGAAGTAGCCTTGATCTTCCTCCGGTAAGAAACTGGAAGGAATCGTCTTGAATAATCCGACGGCGAAGAGGCCGATGATCCCAAAAATCACCAGGGATAAGACTGAGCGGTTGAGCATTATCCCCACGACAGTTGTATAGCGAGCCTGCGTCCAACCAAAGAATCGATTGAAGAGACTGAAAAAACCTCTACGATGACTATGGCCCGGCTTCAGCACCAAGGAACAGAGGGCTGGGCTGAGCGTAAGGGCAACCATCCCGGAAATGATGACGGAGATGGCGATGGTGATGGCAAATTGTTTGTAGAGCTCGCCCGTGATACCACCCAAGAAACCCACCGGCACAAATACAGCACAAAGGACAAGCACGATCGCGATCACCGGTCCCGTCACCTCATCCATTGCCTTTTTGGCGGCATCCTTCGGCGAGAGTCCCTCTCCCATGTGGCGCTCGACGTTCTCCACCACCACGATGGCATCGTCGACCACCATCCCGATCGCAAGGACCATCCCAAAGAGTGTGAGAGTGTTGATCGAGAAGCCGAGTGCCTGCATGCCGGCAAGGGTACCGATGAGGGAGACCGGCACGGCTACGCCTGGGATCAGCGTCGCGCGCCAACTTTGGAGGAACAGATATACGACGAGGATCACCAGCACCATCGCTTCCGCCAGAGTCTTGACCACTTCTTTAATGGACACGTCGATAAATTTGGTTGTGTCGTACGGAATATCGTAGGAGACCCCCTGTGGGAAGCTCTTTGACACCAACTCCATTTCCTTCCGAACTCGCTTTACCGTGTCGAGGGCATTGGCGCCTGGCGACAGGAAGGTCAAGAGAAACACATTCGGTTTACCGTTCCACCGGCCATCGAGACCATAGGATTGAGCACCCAGTTCGATCCTGGCTACCTCTTTGAGGCGGATCATCGATCCGTCTGGAAGCGCCCGGACAATCATCTCCTCAAAGTCTTTCACGTCCGTGAAACGGCCTTGTGTGATCACCGGGATCGTCAGTTCGGTGCCTTTGAGCGCCGGCTCTCGCCCGATCGTGCCGGCTGGAAAGTCTCGATTTTGTTCACGGACCACATTGGCAATGTCGGTGGGCATGAGGTTGAGTTGCGCCATCCTGGTCGGGTCCAGGATCAGGCGCATCGAATAGTTCTGTCCGCCGAAAACCACCGCGTCTCCGACGCCGCGCAACCGTTTGAGATTATCGATCACGCGGAGGGTGGCGTAGTTGGAAATATAGACAGGGTCTTTCGTGGGGTCGCTGGAACTGAGGGCAACGACCGCGAGCAAGTCCGGGGACACCTTCTTGACGCTGATGCCTTGGCGGACAACTTCGGGCGGCAACTGAGGCTCCGCCAGCTTCTGACGATTCTGGGTCTGTACCTGCGCAATGTCCACGTCCGTCCCGATTTCGAACGTAAGCTTGATGGTCATGTGTCCGTCGTTGGTGCTGGTCGAGTCGTAGTACAGCAGGTTATCGATGCCGGGGAGTTGCACTTCGATCGGGCGCGCAACTGAATCCGCGATCACCTCGGCGCTCGCACCGGGATAGTCGGCCTCGATCTGCACGACGGGAGGGGTAATTTCAGGAAATTGGGCGATGGGCAAAGTCTGCAAAGACACGAGACCCATCACTACGATGACGATCGAGAGGACCGATGCGAAAATCGGACGGTCGATGAAAAAGTGTGAGATCATTGTGCCTGCTCTGGCTTCGCATCTGCCGGCGAGCCGGGAGCGGCCGGGTCGGATTTTTTATACGGAACGGCTTTCACAGGCGCGCCAGGCGCGATCATGTGGAATCCCTCCACGATTACCTGTTCTCCCTCATGTAAGCCGTCCTCGATAGACCACTGACCGCCTCGCCAGGACGTGGCCTGAACAGGGCGGATCTCCACCTTATTGTCCGCTCCCACAACAAAGACAATGGGTCCCTTGGGCCCCTGCTGGACGGCGCTCTGGGGGACCAGGATGACACCGGTTCTCACGGCACCCAAAATGCGGAGTTTCACGAACTGTCCTGGGAACAGGACACTGTCCGGGTTGGGAAACATCACGCGGAAGTCTCTGGTGCCGGTGGCCGAACGCACACCGACTTCGAGCAAATCAAATTTGCCTTCATGGGCATAGGTACTGCCGTCCGTAAAGGTGATGACACCGCGCAGTTCATAGAGTGTCGCGCCTTGGATCCGATTCGTCGCACGGTCCCGGAAGCGTTTGAGGACAAACGTTTCCGGGGCACTTGCGTTTACGTACATGGGATCTAACTGATGGATCGTGGTCAGTAGATCGGTCTGGGCGGAAATGAGGCGTCCTTCGTAAAGCCGGCTCCGCTCGATCCGACCGCTGATGGGAGCAATAATGAGCGTGTTGTCGAGATCGAATTTGGCCTGCACCAAATCACCCCTGGCTGCTTCCAGTGTCGCTTTCGCTCCTAATTCCTCGGCGACCGCGTCGTCCACATCTTTTTGGCTCACTGCCTGTTCCGCCAACAGCGGCTTCACGCGTGCCAAGTTCTGCTTAGCCTGCACCAAACGGGCCTCCGCCTGCGCCACCCTGGCATTGGCACTACTCATGGCTGCTTTGAACGGGATTGGATCGATTTGATAGAGCCGGTCGCCTTTCTTGACGTCGCGTCCCTCCACAAAGAACCGCTCCTTGAGAAGGCCCGTCACCTGCGAACGGATTTCGACCAGTCGAGACGCTTCGGTCTGACCGATGAACTCCGGTTCGTCCGGCATCGTGCCAGGCGACACCGTGACCGCCGACACCTCCGGGATGGGACGAGCTGGCGTGGAAGCCGCTTCCTGTTTGCAGCCGAGCCAGCTGGTTACCAGCACGCTCGCCAGGAAGATGGCAGCAAATCGACACGTGCGCTCGCTACTGGACATGGCGGTATTCTCCGTACGAATGGCTGATTCACGCATGATGGATCCTGTCATTACCCTGAGGAACTGGCGATTCTATCTGTTTAGGATCAAGGTCAACAAGGTCTTTTACCAGCAAGAGTGGAAAAATGACGGCCATGAATACAACCAACCACGACATGAGTCGTGTTCAGCTCCCCTCTCATTTGTCCTTTCGGCTTAAGCGAGACGAACCGACACGGCCGGCTTTCGCAATCTCTTCTATAATGCACCTGGTCAAACAACCAGCCGCACGAAGGTCTGCGCCTTGTTGCCACAACCTGGTCAACAGTGCTTTGCCGTCTGAATCAATGAACGTCACGCCGGTCAAGTCGATCGCCGTGCAACTCTGTTGGATCACAGACATCTGACTCCAATAGGAATTGAGTTCCTCTACCCAAGGACCTGCGAGCTTCCCTTCAAGTATGAGCAATATGGAATCTGGTGATGCATCTCGCTGTCCCGTAATCTTCAGCATTTCCCGTCCCTCTCGCTCGTGGACATCAACACACGCTGTTCCATCGAACAGCAACCAGCGTCCACCATTTCCTCTCGCCTGAATTCACGTCGATTCCCAGCAAGCCGCAGCTACGCTTCGCTGTTCTGCTTCCGAATGATGGAGTAAAACGCCGGGACTTTCGCCACGTCACCCGTCGGGAGGGTATGCACCGTATGAATATGACTCTTGCCGGTACGAAGCAGCGTGAAACGATTCGGTGGAAACAGCACGTCTAAGTCATTTTCTTTCAACATGCCCGGCGTAATCGCATGCTGAAATACCCGTGCCAAACCAGGCGGCGACCCATACTGTTTAATCAGTTGAGTCAAGTATGGTTCAGCAGCCGATGACAGTTCGATAAAATACAATGTCCCTCTTCTCCCAAGTAGCCGCTCGATACTCTGGATCGCCGTCACCTGATCCGTGGGAGAAAGTTGATGCAACACCCCCCGCATGTAGACATTCGCGTCGCCAATTTCCTCGTGGAGAGCTTGGGCATCATCCGGAGAAAGCACATCAAGAACCCGGTACGAGACGTTGGGAGCAGCATTCGTCGTTCGGGCAATCTCAACGGCAGCGGGCGAAATTTCAGTGCCCAGTACCTTTGCAAAATGAGCCGCAAGAAAGCGCGTTTGCGTTCCGTTGCCACACCCCACATCGATCATAGTAAGCTGTGGGTCTACATCGCCTCTGAACAGAGCCAAATCCTGTTGGGCCGCATGAGCGGGATCGGCATCCCAAAAGATTTCGCCCGGTGCTCCGGTCGTGGTACTCCAAAAACCCTCCCAGGATGTCAGATAACGATTCGGTGATGTCATAGGTTTTCTCCTGTGCTGGTTATTGATATCGATATGAGAATGACACGCCTGCCCCTTCTCCCATTTTGCAAACCATATAATCGTGGGCCGGAACGCCCGGCTCCCTAGGAACAGAAGACGGCCCACCACTTCCGCAGCCACGCCGATCGTAGGAGCTTGTACCCCAGCCAGGCCGCGAGCAGCACGGCGAGTAGGGGGACGGCGAGGGTGCGGACCAGCTGCTGATAATCGGTCATATGGACCCGCAAGAGATACTGCGGGCGTCGCATCAGATTCTGCTTCTCGGCCGCGATGGTGACGGTATACAGGCCCTCATCCAGCCGGACTTCACCTCTCAGTACTCCGTCCGGGTGGGTGCTCGGACGAATATCCGCCACAATCTGATCGTTTTCTTCTTTGCTCCCGTTCCCCTTCACGACCCGCATCCCGACCAACTCGCTGCGCAGCGCCGGGTCCACGAGATCCACGACCAGGAAGGTCTCGCCCTCTTTGGGAATGTCTGTGCAGTACTGATCTTTCAACTGGTATTGGGGCTGATAGGCGTTGAAATGTATCACCCTCTCTCCGACCTGGCGTATACAGGGGTCGTCTTCTCCGCTGGCTGTTCCATGTGCCGCGGCTACGCCAGGGTGGGACAGTGCGGCAACAAGAATGAGCGCCGTCGAACATGCCCCTGTTACGTGTTTCATCATGGTCGAACCCTCCTGTGCGGGACCTTGCGATGAGCCGCTGCCTTCCCCCTTCATCTACCTGTTCCATTCGACGATCCAAATCAGAGGCGTTTCCGCAAGCGACGCAACGATACGCCCTGGGCGACGCGCATACGTGCCTTCACCGTTTTCCATGGCGTGGCACGTAGGCCCCAGCATAGCGCCACCATTGCCAGTACCACCAAGATCATCTGCTCCATGTTGCCCTCCTTGTCGCTTCCGACAGTCCCCTTCATCCATTCTCGTACCCATCTCTGTGGCTCACCGAGTAGACAGGCCCCTCCGGGGTGTAGAGAAGGACCTATCCACCTCTGTCATTCCATACTGCCGGCGATTCTGCAGGATAACCGGATCGATGACCTCGCCACATTGCACGCAACGCTGAGCGCGGTAGTCCGACAGATCCTCGCACCACTCGGCGACCATGAGTCCGCTGCAGCGCGGACAACGGTCCGCGCTGTGGATTCTTGTCCAATTTCGAGTCGCAGCCTCAGTCGATTGTTGTTGTGTAACCGCCAGTGCCGTACCCATCGATCCCTCCCTCAGCGATCCATCGATTTATCTCACGCCATTCATAACGAGGATGAATGGCAACTCGCGTTCCAGAATAGTTCTCACACGGCCTGGATCATCGATGTCGCTGAAATTATAGGAGGTTGCGCGAGTTTTTTCGGAGGTCTTTGTCGCGGAAAAAACGACGTGCCGAGGATAATCTGCCGAAGTGACGGCACAGTGCCGAAAGATCGGCGCTGGCCAGGAGCATTCATGGAGGCTGGGTGAAAAACTTGGCTAACTACGAGGGGCGAGAGATGCCCAACTTCTGCATTTTGGATTGGAGAGTGGTCCGCTTCATGCCAAGCTTGGCCGCCGCCCCGGCAGGCCCACCGATGGTCCAATTCGTCTTCTGCAGCGCCTTGAGAATATGTTCACGCTCGGCATGCTCAAGGGTGGCAGCCCCAGAGTCCGCTGTGTGACCCGTCGTCCGTTTTAATTCTGCGAGCGACACAAATAGATCCGGTCCTTGAGTAAGAATCACCGCTCGCTCTATGAAATTTTCAAGCTCCCGCACGTTGCCAGGCCAGTGATAGGCTTGAAGCGCTTTCATGGCCTCCGACGGGATCGTCTCGATGCGTTTCTTCATCCGTTGGGCAAATTTCTGAGCAAAGTGTCGGACTAACAAGGGAATATCTTCCTGGCGGTCTCGCAGGGGAGGGACCGTGATCGGAAAGACCTTGAGTCGGTAATAGAGATCGCTGCGAAACCTCTGCTCTTCCACCATGTGATCTAGATCGCGATTGGTTGCGGCGAGTATGCGAACATTGACGCGTATTGTCCTGGTGCTTCCCAATCGCTCAAATTCCTGTTCTTGAAGCACGCGCAGTAGCTTCACTTGTAGCTCCAGGGGAATTTCTCCTACCTCGTCGAGGAACAGGGTTCCACGGTCAGCTAGTTCAAACCGGCCGATCTTGGTGGCGATCGCACCGGTAAAGGCGCCTTTTTCATGTCCGAAGAGTTCGCTTTCCAACAGCCCCGTCGGAATCGCGGCGCAATTGAGCTTGACGAATGTGCGCTCCCGCCTATTGCTGTGATTGTGGAGCGCACGGGCAACCAATTCCTTCCCGCTCCCTGTTTCGCCCAAGATCAGGACCGTCGAATCGGTCGCCGCCACAGTCTGGACCTCTTTGAGCACCAGTTTAAGAGCGCGGCTGTCCCCGATGATTTCCTCGAAGTTGTACGAAGTCTGGATTTCCTCCTGCAGGTACAACTTTTCCTTTGCCAGCTTGTCCCTCAACGATGAGATTTCGTGATAGGCCATTGAATTCGCAGCGGCGAGCGCAACCTGCGCGCCGATCCAGCTGAACAATTTCGCATCGTCGTCGCTGAACGCCTCCGCACGTGTACTGACGACGCTCAGGGTGCCCAGTGCTCGCCCGTGCGAGATCAGAGGAACGGCGCAACCGGATTTCAGGCCTGCGGCGGCCCCCCGCTTGATGATCTCCGCGGGAAACTCGGTGAGGTTGAGATTTCTGATCAGCACTGGCTGCTGAGTCGTGAACGCCAACCCTTCCGGGGTTCCTTCCAACGGAATGGGATCTCCCGCTTCGGCAAAGTCTTGATGGTTAGGGAAGTCCAGCGCATGAGTCTGCAACTGGTGCGTCGCGGGATCATAGAGACAAAACCACGCGAGATCGTGCGGGATCACACGTCCGAGGTAGCCGGAGATCGCTTTCAGAAGTTTTGGCAATTCGAGGTGCGACACGACGGCGTTGTTGATCTCTAGCACCAGACGTAGCCGATCTCGTTCGTACTCCAGCTGCTGCTGGGCAGATTGGGCGCTCGCCGCGTGCAAGACATTGTCCACGGCAACCGCGACCTGATTCGCCACCTGCTGCATGAAGTTGATCTCTGCCTCCTGATAGGTTCTCCGCTGATAGCTCCCAAACCCCATCGCCCCTAGACGACGCTGCGCCGTTGTGAGAGGCACCACACCGAAGGATTGGACGCCGTTCTCGCGGAGCATGGCCATCAGCTTCGGAAAGCGTGGCTCTTGCGTGATATCGTTCACGGTCAAAGGCTGTTGGGTTTTCCACACCAGTCCCCCGGGAGACTCATCGATGGATAGCTCCAGACCGGGGCTGATCGTGCTGGGTGTCGCGGTCACCAGGAGCCACAGGCGCATGACATCGCGCGCGGGCTCATGCAAGACGGCGTTGATATAATCGAACGGGACGATCTGAGGGAGCCGTTGAGCGAGATCGCGAAACAGCTCTTCAAGGTCGCGGTGTGACGCAATGGATTCGGATACCTCCAGCAGGAGACGTAACCGGTCCTGTCCATGGACCAGGTCTTGATGATGGAGGACATTGTCCACCGCCACAGCGATCTGTTTGGCGACTTGCTGGAGAAATTCCAGGTCCGTTTCACCATAGGCTTCCTTCTGTACGCTCAAAAATCCCATCGCCCCAAGCCGCCGCACCGCGGTGGTCAAGGGAACGACGCAAAACGAGTTGACGCCGTCCTCGTTCATGAGTTGAGTGACCTTAGGCCAGCGACGTTCTTCGGCAAGATCGGGAACGAGGACCGGCTGCTGCGTTTGCCAGACCAATCCGTCGGGACTCGCTTCGACCGGCCCTTCATGGCCGCCCACGAGATCGGCCGGCACGTTCGCCTGAATGGTGTGTAATCGCATCGTGTTTCGAACAGGATCGTGTAAAGACAGGGCGACAAAATTCACGTGGACGACCCGAGGCAGGCGCTGGGCGAGGTCTCGAAAGAGTATGTGGAGATCGCGGTGTACGGAGATCGCCTCTGCAACTTCCAGCAGAGCTTGGTATCGCTCCGCGAGAGTCTCACAGGGAGATGCAGGATGCTCATGCATAGGCGCTTAGTATGGCCTATTGAATGTCACTGCTCAAGAGCTTCCCGCAGCTCCTGTGGCAGACGCATTGGATAAGGATGGTGACGCTCTTGCTCCCTTATGTTCTGAAGGATGTCTCACTTTCTCTCTCAGGGAAAACACCAGCTACTTCTCAATTTATTCGCAGTATCAACGCCGTCTTGGCAACGGCCACTTCACCCCAGCAGGCGAACAAGAGGATCACCTCCCGCTTTCGGGTGATTTCACCTGCACTTTGATCGCTTCGCCTTCCTGCGCAATCAGAGCGTCTTGTGCGTGCCATCGCAGAACGGCGGGGTCTTGGTCTGCTTGCACATGCACAAGGCAACTTCTTTCGTTTCATTTACTGTAAACTCGACCGGCTCGATCCCGGTTCCTTGGTGAGACCCGTCACAGAACGGTTGGTCCCTCGAGCGTCCACATTGACACCAATAGTAAGTTCCCGCTTCCAACGTAAGCACTTCGGGCTGCTTGGCTGCAATGCGCGGTTTCTCCATGAACAGGCCTCCTTTTTAGATTACAACTGTAACGGCTTGATCGGCGCGAGGACAGCACCGGGGTTATTTTTCCACACTGACTCATCTGTGTCCACATAGAGCTCCACCTCATTGCCGTCAGGATCGCGCAGGTAGAGGCTTTGACTGACGGTGTGGTCGCTCATGCCGTCGATGGTGACGCCGGCTCGGTCAAGGTCTTTCTTCGCCGCACGCAATTCCTCGAGACTATCTCCGACCTTGATGCCGATGTGGTACAAGCCACGCCGCCTTCCAGCTGGAGGCCCAGGCGCGTCACCCACCTGGATCAGCAGGAGTTCGTGGTGGGTCCGTCCGGATGTCAGAGCCGCCGCGGTGCCGTTGAAGACCCGGCCCACTTCCTGAAACCCGAGCAGATCACGGTAGAACGCCAGGGAGCGCTGAAGATCCTTCACGTAGAACACGACGTGACCGAGATAGTGTGCTTTCATTCCAGCACCCCGCGTTTCATAGATGAGACACAATTCGGCAAAGGAGTTCTCCGGCTCTCAATAAAACGTTACCCGGTCGGCTCACTATCGAGCTGATGCGCCTTGCGGCCGCCACGGGCGAGCGGATGCTCAGGAACCTGACCGCCGACCATGAGTTTCGCCATATCTGCGGCGCGTGCAACGAGCTCCTGCGTCCCTTCACGCAGTTCCCGGCTGTTCTGCACTTCGCTGACATTCCGTTCCATGTCCTCGGCACTCCAACCCCTGGAATGTGCGATGAACGGGAACTGCGGGAACTGGCAGCCCACTTCGGCGAAAAAGGTCATGAGTTGTCCGGCCACGCCCTGCACGTTGTCTTGCCCGCCCATAATGATAAACGCCGCCACCTTGTTCTTGAGCAAATGTTTGTTCGCGATGGTTTCCTGATTTTGGATGCAGTTCATCCGCTCGACCATCTTGTAATACAAGCTGCTGGCGTTACCCCAGCGGATCGGGGTTGAAATCAGAATGACGTCGGCCCAATGCACGATCGCTTCGTACACGCGATCGAGCTGATCTGTTGGGTCCATCTGCGTAATCGAACAGGGCCAGGTGCAGGCCTGCGCCGATTTGGAATAGAAGCCTTCGCACGAACGGAAGTTCAGCTCGCGGAGCTTCATGCATTGTGTCTCCAGCTTAAGCGCGCTTCGGGCATGGTCCAGCGCCACCTCCAGCATCGCGTCGGAGGTGCTGTACCGTGGATGCTCCGCGGTCATTGCCGTCGTCGAGATCCCGACGACGCGGATCGGGCCTGCCTGGCGCAACACCGGACGTGCGAGCGGATGGGGTTTGTGCGGCTGCTTCTTCCGTTTCGTGGCAGACGACAAGTCTATATAGAGTCGACCGTTCTCGATCTTGGTGGGATAGCTCGGAACCTGATCTTGTTTGTGCCCTGGTTCTCCTTGACCGGTTTGGTGATGAAACTTCCAGTAATGCCAGGGACAGACGACATAGTCGCCGTCGAGAGTGCCTTCACCTAACGGGCCACCGACATGATTGCAGACCCCAGAGATCGCGGCAAATGAGCCGTTTTTGTATGTCAGCGCGATTGTCGTCTTCCCGAAAGAGACTTTTTGCAAGGGCTTCTTGATCAGTTCTTCGACACTTCCAACGTCCGTCCATTGTGAGTTCGGCATGAGAGGCTCCCTCGATGATGAGCCAGGTGCTGAAACCGTCCGCCGGAAGCATTCTCGCTTCGATCCAAAAAACCGTGAAACATACGGCGTACAAGGTGAATTGTGTGACTGCCGATTAGAGCCGCTCTTCCTCAAGATCGTAGACGTCGAACCATACGTAAACCGGGCGATGGTTCGGCACAAACTTAGGAATGTACTCCTCCAAGTACTGCTGGGCTTGGAGACTCATGTCGCTGAGCCTGGTATCGCGCATGGTGTTATTCCACTTCAAGATCGCATCCGCGTCCGTGATCTTTGAGGCGCGCATGATCCATTCGGCAATTTCCTCGTCGGTGGCTCCGGTCGCGATGACGTCTTTCAGTTGATCGGGAGTGATGCCGGTGAACGAAAACCATTGGCTGGCTAACGAGCAGGGCCAGTAGTTGTAGTCGCCGTTCATGCCAAGCAACATCGCCCGGCATTTATCTATACAACGAGCTGCGATGACATAGCCGCCCAGTTTTTTGCGAGGGCTGCGCGGGTAGCCTTTACGGAGATCCTTGGCCAGCTTCTGCACCTTCTCGATATTTGTCTTCATGACCGTCTCCTTTCCCTGTTTCGCCCGATACTTCAGAATTGAATGCGCCTTCAGTTTCCCAGATACGTGAATCGACGCGCGGCTTGGTCATCACAGAAAGTGTCGGCATTTCGAGCGACATGGCTATTCAGTCATCGCATGTTCAATTCGGCGATCGGGCGCCAGCCACATGATGGCGACGAGGACATAAAGGGCGCAGGCTATCCAAGGCTGCGCGAAGGAAAGTAGAATCGCCGCCGCGTACGCCGCAAGAGACATTTTGCCCTTCACGTCGCCGCCGATCGATGTGGCTAGAGTTGAGTCGTTTCCATGCCGGGCGATGAGTGTTTTCGTGAGGATGAAATAGGCGGTTCCCGCGAACAGCAATACCGTTCCGTACAGCGCCACCGGCCAGGGCGCAAAATGATTTTCGCCCATCCAGCCGGTGGCAAATGGTATTAGTGAAAGCCAGAACAATAGGTGGAGGTTGGCCCACAGAATTGGCCCGTTGACGTGCCGCGCCGCGTGCATCAGGTGATGATGGTTGTTCCAGTAGATGCCGATGTACACGAAGCTCAGGACATAGCTGAGGAAAACCGGAATCAGCGGCTGTAATGCCACAAACCCGGTTCCGTGCGGCACCTTCATTTCCAACACCATAATGGTGATGATGATGGCGGTACTCCGTCACTAAACGCTTCCAGGCGTACCTTGCCCATCGTCATCCGCCGCTCCATCCAGACGCCGCGCTGGCCTGAACGAACCGTGCGAATCTATGCCAAAAGTTGCGCAGATGGGTTCGCTGATCGGCTCTCCACACAGCAGCCCCTTCTCATTGTCTACACATTCCCCATATCATTCACGACGGTTCGTCGCCCACACCAAGGGACGTCATGCTAACCCCTTTGTCGGAGGATTGGCATTATCCTGCATCACGGTATCCTCGTCATAGAACTCATTCATGGCCTCGATGATCTTGCCTTGCCGGATATGGCTGAGAACATCCTATGATCGTTGCTGAAGATTCGCCGTGCTCATACTAGCCTCCTTTCAAACGCGATGTCAGGATGGTTCCGCTGAATAAGTTGAGGCATGGTCTCCCGTGAGTTCCCTGCCTGAAAATCGGCGGCGACGGATACGCCTCCTCCTGTAGAATGGGCGCATGACGGATCGGCCACTACAATCATATCGTTTCAGAAAACAGAGGGGGTATCTATGTCCCAGCCGCTTGGCCTGTCCACTCTTCCATCCCACAGGCAGATGCTCCGTGCCTTCCTCGCCAGTGATCCCGGTGCCGAAGGCATATTCTACGTGGCAGTGAAGACCACCGGGGTGTTCTGTCGTCCGACCTGCCGCGCGCGAAAACCGAGTGCGCACAATGTCGAGTTCTTCGCCACAGCGAGCGAGGCGGTTCATGGTGGCTACCGGCCATGCAATCGATGTCGCCCCATGGACGTGGTGAGACGCCCGCCTGAACTGGTCGAACGCCTGCGCGAAGCCGTTGAGCGCAACCCTACCGGGCGCTTGACCGATAAGGACCTGGCGGCCATGAACGTCGAGCCCTCGACCGCCCGTCGGCAGTTCAAGCGATACGTCGGCATGACATTTCATGCCTATCATCGTGCTCGTCGAATGGGCCTTGCGCTGCATGACGTCCGTAACGGGCGCAGTCTCATCGATATCCAGCTCGATCGCGGGTTTGAGTCGGGTAGCGCCTTCCGTGAAGCATTCACTAAAATGTTTGGTGTTCCGCCCAGCAAAGCGAAGGAGCATGACTGTCTCCTCGCTCGCCAGCTTGAGACTCCGCTCGGCCCCATGTTGGCCCTCGCGAACGATCAAGGGTTGCACGTTCTCGACTTCATCGATCGGCGAGGGCTGGAGCGCAGAATCCTGACGCTTCGTGCGCGCCTGACCTGTGCGATTGCGCCGGGCAACAATGTCCATCTCGACTCCATCGTGACACAACTGCATCAGTATTTCGCCGGCACGCGGGTCACCTTCGATGTGCCGCTCGTCCTTACCGGTTCCCCTTGGGAGCAACGCGTCTGGCGCCGCTTGTTCACGGTCCCACCTGGCGAAACCGTATCCTATTCACACATGGCCAAGGACTTGGGACAGCCAAACGCCCGCCGCGCCGTCGGCCGCGCGAATGGCATGAACTATCTGGCCATTGTCGTTCCGTGCCACCGAGTGATTCGCGCTGACGGCTCGCTCTGCGGTTACGGTGGCGGTCTCTGGCGTAAGCAATGGCTCCTCGACCACGAGCGTCGAAGCCGTTCTCCATCTTCGTAGCGGACAGCAGGAGCATTACGAGACAAACTGAATCCCGGCTTTCTGCACTTCCTGGTAGGGGAGGAGCCAGACGAGCGATTCATCGCTGAGATCGCCGACCTGAATACGGTTTCCCCAGGGATCGCGAAAGTCGCAGCGAAAGCCGGGCACCAGCTTGAGTTTGTACTTCTGGATGAGCTTCTTCCGCACTTCCTTGATTTGTTTCTCGTCACGAACCATGAGACCGAAATGCTTTGTGCGATCCGGTTGCAGGGTGTCTACTTCAAAGATCGCCATGAATTGATGCTCCCCCAGCTTGCACCAGGCAGCGCCTTCGCCGCCGCGGAGCATCTTCAGGCCGAACACGTCCGAGTAGAACTTCACCGCTTTCTTGGCGTCGGTCACTTCAATGACGATATGGTTACACCCGTAGACTTGAACTGCCATTTAGGGCTCCTTTTTTCTAGCAGGCTGAGGAAAAACTCGGCTTTCTGCGCAATACGCTGCTGTGACGATACATAGAGTTATAGCGCCTAATGTAGGCAAGATGCTCAAAAAGGCCGTCCAGCAAGGCCGCAGCGAGTGAAGACCGGAGGCGTACCCTCTGAGGTACGTTGAGGACCTGAACGATGCGAGAACGCTGCCGGCGGGCTTTTTCAGCATCTTGCTAGGACTCTTTCTTGGCCTGCCGAATGGCAGACACAAAGATATCCGGAGGCTGCGCGCCGGAGATCGAAATGCTATCGTTAATGACGAAATAGGGTACCCCGCGAATGCCGATTCGGTGACCGATCGCTTCTTCGGCCTTGACCTCCGTAGTCCCTTGCTCACGTTGGAGAAATGATTCGACGGCCGAATCATCAAGACCAGCGTGACCCGCCAGTTGAGTAAGGACCGGCCCCGAGCCGATATCGGCCCCCTCCGTAAAGTACCCCCGGAACAGCGATTCCACGACAGCATCCTGGCGACCCTGCTGCTCGGCATACCATATCAGTCGATGCGCCATAAAGGTGTTCGGAGTCCGCGCCACCTTCTCAAAGGCAAATAGAATACGCTCCGCTGCTCCAGCCGCCAGAACATGTTCCTCCATTTGGTGAAACGCATCGAGGCTCCCGAACTTGGCTTCCAGATATGTCGTACGGTCCATACCGTCCTTCGGCATCGTCGGGTTCAACTGAAAGGGCCGCCAGGTGATGCGCGCCTGTGCAGCGCCGTTCAGTTGATCCAACGCCCGTTCCAGCCGCCGTTTCCCGATGTAGCACCAAGGACAGACGACGTCGGAGTAAATGTCGATCTGCATCGTGTATTCCTTCACATTCTGTTACTGCTCAGCCCAAATGACCCATTTTACCTGCCTGATAATCGTTCACGGCTTGGACCAATTCTGTTTTCGTATTCATTACGAATGGTCCATAACGAGCCACCGGCTCATTGATCGCTTCGCCCGCCATCACCAGAATCGTGGCATCCTCCTCTGCAACGATCGTCACCGGCTCTCCTGTCGAGACAAAAACAGCCAGTTCGGCCTCCGATAACCTGTGCGATCCCCCGACGGATGCCTGCCCGCTGAGGACCAACAGACCGACGTGGTAACCGTTCGGGATCTGCAACGGCATCGAATGCCCCGCGCGCAGACGGAGATCGTACAATTCGATGGGCGTGAACGTCTTGGCCGGGCCTTTTGCGCCTCCCACCGACCCAGCAATCACACGAAGCGAACCGGCTCCCCCGTCCAACTGCACGACAGGAATCTGATCGTTCACAATCGTTTGATAGCCTGGCGCGGACATCTTGGACGATTTGGGCAGATTCACCCACAGTTGAATTGCCTGCAATGTCCCGCCTTGCTTGGCCCATTCCTTCTCGTGCAATTCTTCGTGCACGATCCCGGAGGCTGCAGTCATCCACTGCACATCACCCGGGCCAATAACGCCGGAATTCCCGGCTGAATCTCGATGCGCCACCATGCCCTGATAGACAATCGTGACAGTTTCAAAGCCTCGGTGCGGATGTTCGCCGACCCCTCGTGGGGTGTCCGTCGCCGGATAGAACGTGGGGCCCGCGTAGTCCAACATGATAAATGGGCTCAACTCACGATCCAGATCGTTGCTTGGAAACAGATTCCGCACGTGAAACCCGTCACCGACGACGTGCTGAGAACCCGGTTGATAGACCTTCACCTGATCCGTCTTCTCCACGTTGATTGCCGGCATGGTGTCTCTCATTGTGAGCCTCCCTTTCTCCGCCTCTCGCCAAATGCAGCCTCGGCTACCTGGCATTGGGGTTCGTGTTCGCCCTATTTATTGTGGGGCGCTCATCCGATCCTGATCGCGTGATTCTTCTGCGATCACCGAAATCGTCCTCTTCTCGCCTCGTCGAAGAAACGTCAAGGCCATCGGGATACCGACCTTTTCCTCGACCAACAAACGGTGCAGATCATCGATGTCCCGAACGGTTTGATCGCCGTAGCCGATGATCACATCGCCTTCTGCGAGACTCGCTCGCTGCGCTGGGCTTGCCGGTTCAACCGCTACGACGAGAATCCCGCTCTCGGTATCCAGGTCATGAAAACGGACGACTCGCCTCGGCAGCTCCACGTTCTGGCCCGAGATCCCGAGGAAGCCGCGACGGACTTTCCCATCCTTGATCAGCCGGCCCGCGATGAACTTGGCCGTGTTGATGCCGATGGCGAAGCAGATACCTTGGGCCGATCGGATAATGGCCGTGTTGACGCCGATGACTTCCCCGCGCGAGTTGACGAGCGGCCCGCCCGAGTTGCCCGGATTCAACGCCGCATCCGTCTGAATGACGTTGTCGATCAACCGGCCGGACGTCGAACGCAATGAACGCCCGAGCGCGCTGATCACTCCGGCTGTGACCGTGCATTGGAATCCATAGGGATTACCGACCGCGATGGCCAGTTGTCCCACGCGGATCCTGTGCGAGTCGCCAAGCTCTGTGTGGTTCTGCAGCGGCGCCTCGACCCGAATCACGGCCAGATCCGTATCGGGATCTTCACCGATCAGGTAGGCGGAGTGCCGACGACCATCAGACAAGGTGATATCGATCTGATCCGCGCCATGCACGACGTGGCTATTCGTGAGAGCAAAGCCGTCCGGCGTAAAAATGAAGCCGGATCCGCTGCCCGTAACACCCAAGGGTGTCCTCGGATCCCCGACCGACCTCCCCGATCGATGACGGACTTCGATGTTCACGACCGCCGGACTGACCGCTCCAGAGGCGGTGATCACCGCCTGCGAATAGGCATCCAACAGGTCGTCATCGGTTGCCACCGAATGACGTAGGACGCCGCCGGTGATCATGTGTTCATCGTTCGCAACCAACCGAAGTGTTTGTGTCGTAGCCATGTTCTCTTCCGTAAAAATCATTGGACGCGAATCACGCGCGCACCCGCTCCGCAATCACCTTATCAATCGACCACTTCCCCGCGCCAGTGACAAGGAGCGCGAGGCCGATGCCGATCACCAAGAGATGATACTCGTAACCTTCACCCTGTTGCTTGCCAGACCAATTCATGAAGAATCCGTTTTGGAGATGCGCGGTGATGATGGCGCCGAGCATAATCACCATGAAGCTCACCGCCGTGAAACGCGTCAGCAATCCGGCGATCAGTCCTAGACTGCCAAAGAACTCTCCAACGATCACCAACAACGCGACGATCCAAGGCAAATGCATCGTCTCCATGAAGAATCCCATGGTCCCGGAGAATCCGAACCCGCCATACCACCCCAGCAACTTCTGGGCTCCATGCGGGAACATCACCAGCCCCAGAGTGAGCCGCAAAAGCAGGCCGGTCCACGTATCATCAGTTTGGAAGAACGCTTTCATATCACACCCCTCCAGTAAGAGATTCACTGCGTCGTGAGAATTTGCAACCACACGTTTCCCACACTGACCCCAATATAATAGTTCTAGTTAGAACTAAGTCAAGTGGGAAATTTCTCGCTGAGAGGCAGGGGAGACATTTCTTGTTTAACATCGTCTAGTTAGAGTAAGTGACAAACTTCGACTAGGGGTTGCGACACTAGACCGAAGCCCTTATTATGATGTGCCGACATCTTTAGTATCGACGAATAACCAAACGCGCTCCACTCCGGAAAAACATGTCTCTCGTACAAAACGAAGTTAATACCAAATGCTTTAATCGGAGTGCCAAATTGCCATTTGGCATCCGCTTGAAGGATTTCGAAATGGCAATGCAGGACGTCTACGATTTTTTCTACGACGTGAATCTTGGCCTTATCGAACGAGGGCTTCAACGACTTGACGATATGCTACGGCCAGCAATCATGTCCGGAGTTTTGTCGGACATGCTTACGGCAAGTCTGGCAAAACATTCCAGGAGCCTGACCGTCAATCTTTACCACAACGGTCACCCAGACCTCCTTGTGAATGGGATATACCCGGACAACAAGGTTAAGGCGGGGTCGGAAGGTGTAGAAATCAAGGCAACTCGGAAGGCTGGTGAGTGCCGTAGACACTCACGGCGCACGCGATCAATGGATGTGCGTGTTTGTCTATGACGTGGATAACTTTTCGGAGCCTGCTAACGATAGAGCGCCCATGACGGTTACAGAGATCTATCTTGGACATGTCACGAAGGACGACTTTAGAAAGAATCAGCGCGGGGAGCTAGGTACCCGTACAGCCACGTTGCATAAGAGCGGTATCGAGAAGCTGAGGAAGAGTTGGGTTTACAAGCTCAAAAGATGATTACTGCCGTTCTTGAATACGGCTAACCTGGGCAGGGCCTTTTTCGCCATTTCAAAGTAATGCGGGTCTTTTTCAATCCCGATACTCTCATACCCCACCGATTCAGCCGCAGCAAGCGTCGACCCTGTTCCACAGAATGGGTCGAGCACCACTCCCTGCCCAAGCGGAAGGACGCCACGAACTAACGTGCGCATGAACTGTTGGGGCTTTAAGCTTGGATGTGGTGCAAGGGCCCTTTCGGATTTATGTGTGGGTGCCGACAGAATCACATCTCCGAAGGGTTTCTCCAAAGAGGGTCTTCGAAAGCCTCCCGTTCCCCACTTGCGTAAATTATCCTGTGCTCTTCCCTCTAGGGGCTTACGGAAGAGCAGCCAAGGTTCCCACATGGAGCGCGGCATCACGCTGATATCTGGAAATTCTTCGTGAGCCGCTTTCGGTCTATCTCCCCCTCGCATGGTCATGACAAGGCGAACGATTTCCCCCCGCCTTTCTAGACCAGCTTTCGCAAGTGCCGCTGAGACCACGTAAGAAAGCAACGGGTTTGTCGCAACGACGACGTTCGCCCCCGGAACCAAAACAGGAATGAGCGCCTTTGCCCATTCGAGAAAGAATAATTCAAGAGCGCGAAGGTCTTGCGGGGATAGTACCGTGAACCTGGGAAGTGGGGCACGCTGAACTCCGTCAAAAGAAGGGGGGATGCGCCATACGCCTCCCTTGCCATTCCGCAACTTTTGCTGTTGCTCGGAGGAGTATTCGAACAGTCCGTAAGGAGGATCGGTGACAACAGCATGAACGGTATTGGGTCCCTGCTCTCGCAACCAGTTCAAGCAGTCGGCTTCAAGCACGAGAGCTTTGCCGAAAGTGAAACTTCGCCAATAATCGAGGCGAGATTCAGCGGTCTTGCTGGCCCGCACTCTCGTGGTCATTTTTAATCCGTAATGACCACGGGCGGTGCGCATGAATGTCGATGGTGTGTTCAGTCGTAGGTAAGATCGTACACTGGATCGCGCCGCGTGGCCGATGAGGTCGGCCACGTGTTGCTCGATCGTGCGGAGAGGAGCACCGGCAGGCATGGCCGTAAGAACGGAAAGGATCGCGTCCCTCACTTCACCGGGACGGCGCTTAGTTTGAACCGACGGTTTGTACACAAAGAAAGAATATGACGTCTAGACGTCATTGTCAATCTGCCATCTCGAGTCGAAGCGAAGGCGCGATAACGCTACATTTAAAATGGATCGGACAAGGATTACTCTTCGCCCTCCTTCCCGGTATGCAACCATACTGCCCTTCGCTGCGCGCATCGAGCGAGCACATTCCGATCGTGCGCGCTGGCAGACTCCACTCCACCACTCTCGCAGCGAGGCGGCCTAGGATTGCCCCACTGCGCCCGTCGAGCGAGGCCCTTCCGAGGGCGCGCGCTCCGGGAGCACAGGGCGATCCTAGGCTGCCTCGCTGCTCACTTTCTTTCTTTCATCGCCCGTTCCACTTCGCGGCTGGCTTCGCGCGTCTTGATTGATTCACGACGGTCATGCTGCTTCTTGCCTTTGGCTAACCCGAGTTCGACCTTAGCAAGGCCCCGCTTGGAGAAATAGATGCGGAGCGGGATGAGCGTGAGTCCTTGCTGTTGCGTCTTACCGAGAAGCTTGTTGATCTCCTTGCGGTGGAGGAGCAGTTTCCGAGTACGGAGCGGCTCATGATTCATGATGTTGCCGTGGCTGTAGGGACTGATGTGGCAGTGGTGGAGAAAGACCTCGCCGCTCTTCACGCTGGCGTAACTATCTTGCAGGTTCACGCGCCCCTCTCGCAGGGATTTGACCTCCGTACCCTGGAGCATGATGCCCGCCTCGACCTTGTCTTCAATGAAATAGTCGTGGTAGGCTTTGCGGTTGGTAGCGACGGATTTTTCGCTCTTATCTTTTTGCTGCTGCACCATTGGGCCGCCTCGCCCCGGGAGTCTCAACGTCGTCAAGTCCTAAAGTCTTCAGGTCTTCAGAGACCTTTGACTTGATGACTTTCAGACTTTCCAACTGGTTTTTGCTATGATGCCGCCATGGGCAGACTGGGTTCCATCGATTCTGTCTCCAGTGTCCTCGAGGGGTTGGCCCGTCGCCTGGGGCTCGAGTCTAAGTTACTCGAAAGCCGCTTGCGCCGGGATTGGGTCTCCATCGTCGGAGAACCCATCGCGTCGAATACCTGGCCCGACCAGATTCGCTACAAGAAACTCTATCTCCTGGTCCACAACAGCGTCTGGCTGCACCAGCTCACGTTCCTCAAGCCGACACTCATTCACAAACTCAACGCAGTAGCCGGCGGGGAACTCATCGCCGACATCGTGTTGCGGGTAGGAGAACTTCCGAAGGCCGACCACGGGCCCACGTCGCCCGAGGCCCTTCCTGCGACCACTTCACCACCGAGCGACGCACTGCTCGCGGAAATTTCGTCGCATGTGACCACCATCCATGATCCGCTTCTCCGCGATCGCCTCGCGCAGCTCATGGCGCAGGAGCTGGCTCAGCCGCACGTGCCGAAGACCGACTGAGCGGTCCCTTGAAGAGCTGGCGGGTATACACTTGCGGCGCTGCCATCTCCGGGCCATCCAGCGGCGGACCAATCCCCCCTTCTTCTTCCGACTCAGTCAGCTGGTACAACCCCCGCAAGGATCTCCGAAATCCTCCCCGAACAACCCGGTCCTCCCCGGTCAGGTACTTGTGCAGCATATCCGGCTCCGCCCAGGTATCATCGGAAAAGATATAGATGGTAAGGCGGCGGTAGCGACCCTCCGGATTGTCTGGCGTCGTCGGCCGGACCTTCATCGGTTCGAACTTTCTCGTCTCGCGACCGACTTTGCGGAAGCGTTCGATCAGCGCTTCGATTTCATCGTCGCTCGTCTCATCGGGAACATGGATCGCGACGGCTGTCTCTTCTTGCGATCCGATGGTATAGGGAGGGATCGATCGATCGGGGCGACTAAGATACATCCCGCCCCAGATCAGGGCGAAGGACCCGATGAGTACGCCGATAGCCATCTTGACGACGGTATCCAGCGGCTTCTTAGGCTTGGGTCCTGGAAGGGGCGTTGGAGAAGAATCCTGCTCATGCATGGAAGGCCAGGCTCAACGAACAAGGCGTATAATATCGCGCATATCCGTTACCCGCCGCCTTCCTCGGGGAGCACCTCGGCACTTTCCGCCAAACGCGCGACAGCCACGACCCGGTCACCCACACCCTCGAGCTCGAGGATCCGAACCCCCTGGGTGTTACGGCCAATTTCACGGAATTCATCCACCTTACACCGCAGCACCTTGCCGTGAGCGGCCATCAGCATGATCTCATCGCCGTCTCGGACTTGAAGAAACCCGACGGCGAGTCCGTTGCGCTCATTGGTCTTCACGCTGATGATGCCCTTCCCCCCGCGTCCCTGGATACGATACTCGTTCACCGGCGTGCGCTTTCCGTAGCCGCCTTCTGTGACCGTGAGTATTTGGGTGGTGGAGTCGGGGGTGATGGTTTCCATGCCGATGACTTTGTTGCCTTCCTCGAGCGTAATGCCGCGCACCCCGTGCGCCGTGCGTCCCATAGGACGGACGTCGTCCTCCTTGAAGCGGATCGTGATGCCCTTCTTCGTGCCCAACAGGATTTCACGCTGGCCGTCCGTGACATGCACACTGATGAGCCGATCCCCCTTATCCAACGACAGCGCAATGATGCCGCCCTGGCGGGGATTGCCGTAGGCCGAGAGTTCGGTTTTCTTGATGATGCCCTGCGCGGTCGCCATCACGACGAACCGGTCTTCGCGGAACTCTTTGACCGGCACGGTCGCGGTGACCTTCTCTTCACCGGAAAGGGCCAGCAGATTCACGAGCGCTTTCCCCTTGGCAGCCCGCCCGGCGTCCGGAATCTCATGGACTTTCAGCCAATAGACCTTCCCGGCGTCCGTGAAGAACAAGAGCGACTCATGCGTGGATGCGGTGAACAGGGTCACGACAAAATCCTCTTCCTTGACCCCCATCCCGATCTTGCCCTTGCCGCCACGCCGCTGCGCCCGATACAGGGTGACCGGATTGCGTTTGATGTAGCCGGCGTGGGAGATCGTGACGACCACTTCTTCGTTCGCGATCATGTCTTCCAGGGTGATCTCCGCTTCCTCTTTCACGATCTGCGTGCGGCGGTCGTCCTTATAGGCCTCGCGCACTTCGATCAATTCATCCTTGACGATCGTACGAATCAGCGCTTCGCTGCCCAGGATCGATTTCAGACGCTCGATCTGCTTCAAGACCTCTTTATATTCTTCGATGAGTTTGTTGCGCTCCAATTGCGTGAGCCGCTGGAGCCGCATCTCCAAAATCGCATTCGACTGGATTTCGCTCAGTTCAAATCTCCGCATCAGGCCGACTCGGGCTTCATCGGGCGATTGCGCCCGTCGAATCAAGGTAATCACCGCATCCAGGTTATCGAGCGCGATCTTGAGACCCTCGAGGATATGGGCCCGCTCTTCCGCCTTGCGCAGCTCGAAAGCGGTCCGACGGACGATGACCTCGCGCCGGTGCTCGATGAAATGATGCAGGATCTGCTTGAGGTTCAACACTTCCGGCCGGTTGTTCACCAGCGCAAGCATAATGACCCCGAAGGTTGTCTGGAGTTGCGTGAGCTTATACAGATTGTTCAAGGTGATGAGCGGGATTTCCCCGCGCTTGAGCTCGATGACGACGCGGATGCCTTCCCGATCGGACTCGTCGCGCAGATCAGAAATCCCTTTGATCCGTTCGTCCCGGATCAACTCGGCAATCTTTTCGATCAGCTTGGACTTATTGACCTGATAGGGCAGCTCCGTGACGATCAACCGTTCGCGATCCGTGCGTTCATCCGATTCGATCTTCACTTTCGCGCGCAACGTGAGGAGACCCCGTCCGCTCTCGTAGGCGGACTTGATACCAGCCGTTCCATAGATAAATCCGGCCGTCGGAAAGTCTGGGCCTGGAATCTTTTTCATCAGCTGGGCAATCGTGATGTTCGGGTTATCCAAGAATAGGAGGAGCGCCTCGATCACTTCGCCGATATTGTGGGTCGGAATGTTGGTGGCATAACCCACCGCAATACCGCCGGCGCCGTTGACAAGAAGATTCGGGATTTTAGAGGGGAGCACCAATGGTTCGACCAGCGACTCATCGTAGTTCGGACCGAAATCGACCGTCTCCTTATCGATATCGGCGAGCATGTCCTCGGCAACCTTGGTCAGGCGGGCTTCGGTATACCGCATGGCCGCCGGCGGATCACCGTCGACCGATCCATAATTGCCCTGACCGTCCACGAGCATATAGCGCATGTTAAAGGGTTGCGCCATCCGAACGAGCGTGTCGTAGATCGCACTGTCACCATGGGGATGGTAGTTCCCCATGATCTCGCCGACAATCTTGGCGGACTTGCGGTAGGCCCGGTTCGACGCCAGGCCCATTTCGTTCATGCCGTGGAGAATACGGCGATGGACCGGCTTGAGGCCGTCACGCACGTCGGGGAGCGCCCGGCCTACGATGACGCTCATCGCGTAACTCAGGTATGACGAGCGCATCTCGTCTTCGATGGCGATATGTCCTAATCTTTCATCAGGCGGCATTTCTTCCCTTTGTCATTAACCGTTAAACGTGAATCGCCATCAACCGCGACGTCTCAACTGGTTCCTCTTCAACTGTTAACGATTTACGTTTATACGTCTAAGTTGCGTACTTCCAGCGCGTGGGCTTGAATGAAGTTTCGTCGGGGCTCGACCTCATCGCCCATCAGGATCGTGAAGATCTCGTCGACGCCAGGCACGTCTTCCAGTTTGACTTTCAACAGCGTCCGGACTTCTGGATTCATCGTCGTTTCCCAAAGCTGACTCGGGTTCATTTCGCCGAGACCTTTGTACCGCTGGATGCTGAGCCCGTGCTTGCCCTTATCGAGGATCGCCTTGACCAACTCAGCCGTCGCAGGTTGGAACTGTTCCTGCCCGTCGGCTCTGATCTTGTACGGCGCCCGGCCCAAGCCGATCGCCGACGGTGAGAGCTTCTGCAGCTCGCGAAATTCGGCGGAGCCGACCAGCTCGTGCGTCACGGCAAAGCTATGGGCGACCCCGTTGGCATGCAGGCGACAGATAATTTTGTTCGATTGATGTTCTTCGTCCTCGACGATATCCAACGTCGGTGTCAGCTTCGGATAGGCCACCGCGAGAGTTTTCTTCACGTTGGCGATGACCTTCTTGAGAGCCGCCTGATTCTTGAGGACATCGCGATCGAGTCCCGGCTCATCCACAAACGCCCGCACCATGCTGGCCTCGTGCGGTTTCTTGTTGAGCCGACCGAGCAACGTCTCGAAGGCGATCAGCTTCTTGAGAATGGGCAGGAGCCGCCGTCCCATGACATACCCTTGGGCACCTTCCAGATACACTTCCACATCCTCAACGGCGATGTCAGCCAGATGCTCGTTCAATGCCATTTCATCTTTGAGATACCGTTCCGTCTTGCCCTTCTTCACTTTGAAGAGCGGCGGCTGCGCAATATAGATGTAGCCTCGTTCGAGCAGCTCCGGCATTTGCCGGAAAAAAAACGTGAGGAGCAGGGTCCGGATATGGCTACCATCCACGTCGGCGTCTGTCATGAGGATGATCTTATGGTACCGGGCCTTGCTGATGTCGAACGAGTCTTTGTCGGCCTTTTCGCTCTCTTCGCGTTTGCGGCCGATGCCGGTTCCGAGCGCCATGATCAACGTCCGAATCTCGTCGCTCGAGAGCATTTTGTCGAAGCGCGCCTTCTCGACGTTGAGGATCTTGCCCTTGAGCGGCAGAATCGCCTGAAACTTGCGGTCGCGCCCCTGCTTCGCGGAACCGCCGGCCGAATCACCCTCGACGATATACAGCTCGCTCAGGGCCGGATCTTTCTCCGAACAGTCGGCCAGCTTGCCCGGAAGCGATCCTCCGTCCAGTGCGCTCTTGCGTCGGATGAGCTCTTTCGCTTTTCTCGCCGCTTCACGGGCACGGGCCGCGTCGATCGCTTTCCCGATGACCTTTCTGGCCACCGGCGGGTTCTCTTCAAAATAGGTCCCGAGCGCTTCATTAACCGCGGCCTCGACAATGCCCTTGACCTCACTATTGCCCAGCTTGGATTTCGTCTGTCCTTCGAATTGAGGATTACGGACCTTGACGCTGACAACGGCGGTGAGCCCTTCACGGACATCGTCACCGGTGAGCGATTCGGTATCTTTCTTGAGCAGGTCGTTGGCGTTCGCGTAGCTGTTGATCGTACGGGTGAGCGCGGCCTTGAAGCCCACCAAGTGCGTGCCGCCTTCCTTGGTGTTGATGTTGTTCGCAAAGGAAAACAGATTCTCGGCGTAGCTGTCGTTGTATTGGAGCGCGACCTCCAGCACCATATCCGACTTCTCAACCTGTACATAAATAGGCTTATGCAGTGGCACTTTGGCTTCGTTCAGATGCTCGACGAACGACACGATCCCGCCCTTGTACTTGAAGACTTGCTCTTTGACCGGTTCTTTCCGCTCATCCTTGAGTGTGATCTCGAGACCCTTGTTCAAGAAAGCGAGTTCGCGCAATCGCTGCGCCAGCACGTCAAAACTGAAGTCGAGTGTCTCGAAGATCTGCCCGTCGGACTTGAACGTGACCTGCGTGCCACGGCGCTTGGTTTTCCCCGTCATCTTGAGCGGGGCTGTTGCCTTGCCGCGCTCATAGCGCTGCTCGAACACCTGCCCGTCCTGCCAAATCTCCAGCTCGAGCCATTCTGATAGGGCGTTGACCACCGAGATCCCGACGCCGTGGAGCCCGCCGGACACGGTGTAGGCGCCTTGCTCGAACTTGCCGCCCGCGTGCAAGACCGTCAGCGCCACTTCGGCGGCAGACTTCTTTTGGGTGGAATGCATCCCGGTAGGAATGCCGCGGCCGTTGTCCACGACCGTGACACTGCCGTCGATATGGATCGTCACCTCGATCGTCTCACCGAATCCCGCCATATGTTCATCGACACTGTTGTCGACGACTTCATAGACAAGGTGATGGAGGCCGTCCACACCGGTGCTGCCGATGTACATCGCCGGACGCTTTCGTACGGCGTCCAGGCCTTCCAATACTTTGATTTGATCCGCGCCGTAACTCTGGGATTTCGGTGTGGTCTCGGTGTCGTTACTGGCCATCGGTCTCCTATTTCACGGGCGTGAGGCACGGGGCGAGCGGCAAGGTGTTGGGAGACGTTTTCTCCTCTAGCCTCGTGCCCCTCGCCCCGTGCCTCAAACCTTAATCGGCATAACCACGCACTTGAACCCGGGACTGTCTGACTCCTGGATCAAACAGGGGCTCAGTGGATTATCCATTTGCAGAGAGATTGTCTCTCCGTCCATCACCCCGAGGACATCCAGCAAGTAACGGGCGTTGAACCCTGTATTCAACGCCTCCCCTTCGTACTGTGCCGCAAGTTCTTCGGTCGCTTCCCCAAAATCAGGATTGCTGGAGAACAGCGTCATCTGTCCGGAGACAAACGACACCTTCACCGCGCTCGCCTTATCACGGGATAACACGGAGACACGCCGGAGCGCACTTTCAAGCTCGCTGCGATTGACCCCGATTTTCCTGCCGCTCTCTTTCGGAATCACTTGCTGATAATTCGGATAGTTCCCCTCCATGAGCCGCGAGGTCAGCAGCAGCCCGCTCTTCCGGAAAATCATGAGATTTTTGGTGAACCCGATCAAGGGTTCGCCCTCACCGCCCTCTTCCAGAAGACGCTGCATCTCATGCGCCGCTTTCTTCGGAATGATGGCTTTGATCTCTTGCGGAGCGCCTTTGACGCCGGTCTTTCCGACCTCCTGCTCGGCAACCGCCAACCGATGTCCATCGGTGCCGACCAGCCGCAAGATCGTTTTCTTCTCCGACGTGATGAGGGTCACCAATAAACCGTTGAGGATGTAGCGCGCGTCATTGTCTCCGGCAGCGAAGAGAGTCTTCCGAATGAGCTCCAGAAAACCGGCCCCGGCAAGGGGAATGAGCCCTTCCCGTTCGATCGTGGGCAACGCGGGATAGTCGGTGCTGGGGAGTCCGACAATCTTAAATTGGCTCTTGCCGGCGTGAATCGTCGTCCAATTATTGTCACCCGAAGTGATTTCAATTTCACTGACCGCCAGTTCCTTAATGATCTCGTACAGCTTTCGAGCCGATACCGTGACCCCTCCGGGCTTCTCCACGGTCGCCTTGTAGAGCCCACGCATACCGATTTCGAGGTCGGTGGCGACGATTTCCACCCCCTCCTGCTTCGCCTCGATCAAGATATTCGAGAGGATCGGCATCGTGTTGCGCTTCTCGACAACACCTTGGACCCGCTGAAGACCCGTCAAGAGTTCAACTCGTCCCATACGCAGTTTCATGATCTTTTCCCCTTGGCGCAGCCCCTCACGCTCGCAGGATCTGCTCCTTCAAGCTGTCCAATGTGGCACTCAAAGCACCGTCGCTGTCTTTCGCTTTTATGACCTGCTTGCAGGCATGGATAATCGTCGTGTGGTCTTTGCCTCCGAATTGCCGCCCGATCTCGGGATACGAGGAGTCCGTGAGCTCCCGACAAAGATACATGGCGATCTGTCGCGGGTACACCAGCGTTTTGCTCCGTCGACGGGATTTCAGGTCGGCGACCTTCACATGGAAGCGCGCGCCCACTGTTTCCTGAATATCATCCATCGACACGATCTTTTTCTTGGTGCCAATCAGATCCCGGAGCACGTTCTTCGCCATCTCCAGCGTGATCGTTTGGCCGGTGAGCGAGGCATAGGCGCCTAGGCGCACCAGCGACCCCTCGAGCTCACGGATATTGCTCTTCATCGTCGTTGCGAGGAACTGGATGACATCTTCCGGCAACGTGACGCCCTCGTCCTCGGACTTTTTCCGCAAGATGGCAATCCGTGTTTCAACGTCCGGCGGCTGGAGGTCCGCGATGAGTCCCCATTCAAACCGTGACCTCAACCGTTCCTCGATATCCGGCATGTCTTTCGGAAAGCGATCGCTCGAGAGGACGAGCTGCTTATGCGCTTCATAGAGGGCATTAAACGTGTGGAAGAATTCCTCCTGCGTGCGTTCCTTGCCAGCCAGGAATTGAATGTCGTCGATCATCAACATGTCGATATGACGATACCGTTTCCGCAGATCCATCATTTTGTCGTATCGAATGGAGTTGATGACCTCGTTGGTAAACTGCTCGGTCGTCAAATAGGCAATCCGGAGATCGGTCCGTTCAGCCACATAATTCCCAATGGCATTTAAGAGATGCGTTTTCCCCAGCCCGGTCTCCCCGTAGATAAAGAGTGGGTTATAGGCTTTCGCCGGCTGTTCGGCGACCGCCATACAGGCAGCATGGGCAAATTGATTTCCTGCGCCTACTACGAAATTCTTGAATGTGTACTTTGGGTTGAGCTGTATTCCCCGTTTCGTCCTTATCCCTGTATTTGGGCGACTAGTCGCAACGGTACTCCCCTTACTCTCAGGCTGCTTTGTTGCTTGTTTATGAAAGATGACAAACGTGATGGCAGTCTCTTCCCCACCTCGAGCAGCGGAAACGGCTTCGGCCAAGAGCGTCCCGTAATGTTGGCTTAACCAGTCACCAAAAAACTTATTAGGAACGCCCAGTTGTGCCGTGGAGTCCTCAATCCGTTCGAGGTGAATCGGTGTAAACCATGTATCATAAACTTGTTTTGGCACTTTCCCTTGGATATAAGCCAAGGCATCCTGCCATTCGGTTGCGATAGTCATAACCCCTGTATCATTCTTCATACACAGACTTATTCACACCTGTTGATAACCTGGTTCTTCACACACTCTTTCCTTTTTAAAATCGAGCATTATCAGACTTTGACAGAAACAGGGTAGTAGCCCACTCCTACATCATCACAGATTATGAACTCTGCATGCAGGGGTTATCCAGAGTCAACCCCCAACTCTCTCCACAAAGACAGCATTAGAAGAAACCAAAAAAATCAATTATTTAATATCTACCCACAATATCCACAATACCTACTCTTACTCCTACTCCGACGATGACTTCATTCTTCTACATAAAACATTCGGAGAAGAGCCCGCACAACAGCTATAGCACCACTATATGTTCCGATAGAAAAATCTTCTCGATCAGATCATCATAAGTTAAGGTCGGATGCAAATAATCAGCCACCATCCCTTCGACAGCTACCACCACTCCCTTCACGGAGGAAGAGGCCCTCGATGCTGCCTCCTCAATGAATACAATTTCCATCTCTTCATCCTGGGCGTGAAAGAGTGAGGAAGAGATACGGTCCGGTGGTTGTCGAAGAAGATAAAGCGTCGTTCCCATCACAAAGACCGCATTCTTTAAAACACGAGACTTCTATCAGCCGTTCTAATGAACTGTCTGATTTCATCGGCCGTTCGAATCGTCACAGAAAAATCATCAGACCAAGCATCCATCACCGTCCCTGGCTCGACGATAAAGGGAATAGATAAGTGTTGAAAGGAAGGAAGATATTTTTCAAGAACATCGACATCGACTATTTCGTCTGTGTCCTCCATGAGGAGAAGGGGAGCGCGGCCTAGGAGGACAACGGTCGTCTCATGATCTCCAGCACAGAGTCCCAGGGCAATACGAAGGGCTTCAACAGGACGAGCCGTTATACAAGGATCTTCTGAAATCACCACAGCGACGTGTTTCGACATAGACAACCGATCGCAGTAACAATAATTTCTTATGTAAAAGCAAGAAAGCGGTCACAACCATCAATAATTCCAGACAGGACGACCAGCCCTGACAATGAGACTCTTGAATCGACAGTGGTTGTGAGAACACCATATTGATGACAGCCATAGGCACAGACAGACATCTTCGCCCCGACATCGATCAGCCTAAGATAGCGTTGGTCCGTAACGGTTTTTACCCCTTCATCAATGAGATAAAGATAGACCTCAACGCCTCGGCGCAAGGCAGCCTGAGCCAACTGAACGACGGTCTCAACACTTGGATGAGAAGGGGGTGTGGATAACAAGAGACCCAACTTGCGAGAGGCCATAGAAATAAACCAAAGATATCAATTTAATCAATTATTTATGAAATATATTATGGGCGAGCCTACGAGGTTTTTTTTATAAAGTCAATATCAAAAATTGAGTTTATTTATGAAGGAAAAGGACGATTTTTCAGGAGCGCAGTGAGACCAGCCAGAGGGAGTTCTTCTTGAGCCTTCGACGCGAGGTTACGAAGGATGATGGAGCCACGAGCGGCCTCATCATCACCTAAGAGAATGGCGTAACAGCACTTCGATCGATCGGCTTGGCGAAGGTGCGCTTTGAGTGTGGTGGCGCGATAGTCACAGTGGGCCGAAAGTCCGACTCTGCGGAGTTCATCGAGAAGTACGAGCCCACGCTTTATCCCTTCCTCTCCAAAAGCCGCGACATAATAGAGACAGTCCTGTAGCGAGGACGAGGATGTCTCCGGGAGCATCAACGACATGCGTTCAAGCCCGACCGCGAATCCGACGGCCGGAACAGAGGGGCCGCCGAGCGTTTCCACCAAACCGTCGTAGCGGCCACCGGCGCCCACCGCGTTCTGAGCTCCTAAATGAGTCGACGTAATTTCAAAACTCGTCAAACAATAGTAATCGAGCCCCCGCACCAAACGAGGATTGAGTCGATAGGGAACCCCAATGGCAGCGAGACCTGCAAGGACCTGATCGAAATGTGCACGGGCTTCAGGAGAGAGATGATCGGTCAGCCGCGGCGCCAACTCGGTCGCGGCGCGACAGTCCGGCACCTTGCAATCCAGCACCCGCAAGGGATTCGTGTCCATACGTCGCCGACAGTTTGCGCAGAGGAGGGATTCCTGCTGTGCGAGGAAGGAGCGCAAGAGAGGCTTGTAGGCCGCGCGGTCGCCGGAGCTTCCCAGGCTATTGATCTCTAGCGTCAGGTCGGGCAGGGCCAGATCAGACAGCAGGCGCCACAGCAGCGCAATGACCTCGATGTCTGCACGAGGGTCCGCTGTGCCAAAGGATTCGACACCGAATTGATGGAACTGGCGAAGACGCCCTGCCTGTGGCCGTTCATGGCGGAACATCGGCCCGATGTAGAAATATTTCTGTGGGAGCGGGTCGGCCGCCCGATTGTGTTCGATGAAGGCCCGCACCGTGCCCGCCGTGCCTTCAGGACGTAAGGTCAACGAGGTCCCGTCCCGGTCGGGAAAGGTGTACATCTCCTTCTCGACGATGTCCGTTGTTGAACCGATACTTCGGGCAAAGAGCGCGGTGAGTTCGAAGATGGGGATACGGATCTCCTGATACCCGTAGCAGAGCGCCCAGCGCCTCGCCGCATTCTCAATCAGGCGCCACCGCGGCGTCTCCTCCGGAAGGATATCCTTGACGCCCTTGATGCCCTTGATCGTGTCCATATTATTCAGCGATCGTCTACCAGGATGCTGAAAAAGTCCGCCAACAGGGGGGGATGGCCCGGTGAGTCCCCTGTGCTCGCGCAACGCGCGGTCTCAGAAGACCCTCGTTGGATGCGCGCAGTGGGGGACTCATCCGAGCCATCTTAGGGATAACGTAAGCGAGCAAGCTTGGAATAATCATATTTGGTTACTCGCTGCGGCCTTGCTGACCGCCTTGTTGAGCATCCTGCGTAGCATTTTCCTATTGTCCTAGAAAAAGGGGACAATTGAAATTTCATCATGCCACAACAGTTTTTCCGCAGACTCCTAGAAAGATTTGGGACTATAACGACGGGTTGCAGGCAAGTCAACGCAGGCCGAAGGCAGTCGCTCGTCAACCGTGAAGCGTCGTTCGCAAGACCGCACGTTCGGAGGTTTTGCCGCTTCATCAGCAATGTTCGATGAAGGGCACCGCGCCTTCTTGCGCCGACCGGCGCGCGGGCGTATAGTTCGCCGCTCACGTGCTGTCAGGGGATGATGCATGAGTATAGATCAACCTACCCGCCGCGTCATTGCGCTCGCACCGATGCCGCCCGAGAAATCCGCCTACGCGCTGGCCCGCTACAGCCGCTCGCCCGACTCTATCGAGAGCAGCCTCCGCTGGGTGCATGGACATTCTTCTGAAAAGTTCTGGGATCAGTTCTACTTCGACTACGGCCATGCGTCGATCGCCGATTTGGGCCATGTCATCATCTGTTTCGAGGACATCTCCGAACTCGCCGCAATTCGACTCGAGGATGAGCCTTTATGGGATGGCCAGGCGAAATCGAGCCGGTATCAGAACTTTGCGTCCGGCGGGTGGTTCGTGCCGGATTCCATTCGAGGGTCGGAGACGGAAGGCACCTACCAGGGCATTCTCCGTAGCCTCGCCGAGATCTATCGGCTCTTACACCAACCCGTAACACAATTTATTTCGGAGCGTGAGCCGCGCCCCGAGTCGATGAAACCGGTCGATTACCAACGAACGATTGCCGCGCGCGCATTCGATGTGACGCGGTATCTCCTGCCCCTCTCGGCGCGGACGAACGTCGGGCAAGTCGTGAGTATCCGGACGTTGGAGAAGCAAATCACCAGACTGTTGTCGTCCCAACTACCAGAGTTGCGCGCGATCGGAGACGAACTCAAGGATGCCTGCCAACGGTCACCAGTAAACCTCTGGGGCGAGCTCTGTGGTCAGGCAGCTGGAGCACATGAACCCCTCGCGCCGACGCTCGCTCGCCATGCCAAGTCGAACGACTATCAAGCCTCGGTCTACCAGGACCTTGCCAGATACGCCAAGGAGGCGCTCCGGGGAACCGGATTAGATCAACCAACGTCCTGGGGTGTGCCGGAGCCGGTGGACCTCATCGACCCCCACAATCCATTGGACGAAATCGTCACCACCTTGCTGTACCGGGTCTCCCATGCGCCCTATCGGAGCCTCCTCGCGGTCGTCCGCACCTGGACGGAGAAACAGAAACAGGAGGCCGTCGACGTGGCGATGAGCACACGAGGACCTTACGACGAACTCATCAAAGAATTCCGCAGCGGCTACGCCTTCACGTTCGATGTGCTGATGGATATCGGAGGCTGGCGCGACATGCATCGGCATCGACGCTGTCAACAGATTCAGCAGAACTTTACGACGGTACACGGGTACGAGGTCCCCACGCCGCTCGTGCAAGCGGGATTGGATCAGGAGTACCGACAGGCGATGGACGCGGTCCGTTCGGACATCGAGCAGCTCAAGAAAACGAGCGCGGAGGGATCGCTCTATGCGACACCGTTCGGATTCAAGGTGCGGTGCCTCTTCAAAATGGACTATGCCGAAGCCGAGTATATCGCGAGACTTCGCTCCGGTGTGAAAGGCCACTGGTCATACAGAACTGTGGCCTGGTTGATGAAACAAAAACTTGCGGCGCGCTATCCTTCACTCGGGGATCGCATTCAGGCCACCCCGCCGGACATTGAGGATACCCTTACCAGATAATCCATACGACCGACTCCGATGGCCGACTATCAGGCACTTTGTGAAGCGACCCTGTTGGAAGGCCAATGGGATCAGGCGCAGCAGGCTGCACTAGCCTGGGCCCGCCACCCACCCACCGGCACAGACCGGGATCCTCGGCCCCATTTTGCCCTGAACGTGATCCATCTGCTCCGGGGGGAGTTCGCCGAAGCCTGGAATACTCACCCGAAGTGTTTGCAAGAATCCAACGACATTGCCCAGGTCAAAGAGTGGATCGAAGGATTCGTCGCGCGACAGTCCGAGCAGGCTCACGCCCATCTCGTGATGGGCCTGTTCCTGGCCCAATCAGGCCAATCCGAACAGTCAGTCGCGTCCTACAAGGAATCGGCCAAACTCGCGCCCCAGTCCGCCTACCCCCATTATTTTCTCGCGCAGATTCATGAGCGGGCCAACCATCTCGAAATGGCCATCAAGGAATACCGCGAAGCCGTCCGACTGGATCCTTCCTATGCGCCGGCGCGGACCAATCTGGGCGTGGCCTATCAAGAGCAGGGCCGGTTGGAGATGGCCATCCCCCAATATCGCG
>SPAX01000052.1 GCA_005239475.1 Nitrospira sp.
CATTCCACGTTGCCAAAACAGCCTGGTCCATCGTTGCGTGAGTTGAGGGTGAGGAAGGAAGTTTTCCCAGTAAGTAGCGTAAGCCGATGAACGTCGATGGAGCCGCGTGAACCATTCGAGGTATGTATTCGTGATCCAGGGGTGGGCCGCTAACAGTCGATATGTTTTCCTGACAGAAAGGCTACGAGTACCCACGCCCAGATCCCAAATGCTATGGAACTGAGAATGATGCGGTCAATGACGGTCATGGCAGTTCCCTCCTTTTGGAGATGGCGAACGAATCAGTGTATTCAGTCTATAGGGGTTGCCCTTGTGGTAGGTGGGTGTCTCTAGTGCGTCGTCCCCTTCGGTACGCCACGAGAAATGGTTCCATATTCGACCAGGATACGGGTGTTGCACTAGGATTTTGAACCCGGACTGATACCTTTTTCGTCCCCGCAATGGGTCACGAAGCATTTCGCGATCGCAGCAGGGCTACGGCTCCACTTTCTTTTCCCAAGCCTTGAGGAATGGTGCAATGGTGTCGATGGGGATCGGGAAGATGGTGGTTGAGTTCTTCTCAGCAGCAATTTCGACCAGGGTTTGCAGGTAACGGAGTTGCAAGGCAGCCGGGTTTCGGCTAATCACATCGGCGGCATCGGCCAGGCGTCGAGAGGCCTCAAATTCGCCTTCGGCGTGGATCACTTTCGCGCGACGTTCGCGCTCCGCTTCCGCCTGACGCGCGATGGCTCGTTGCATTTCATGCGGCAGGTCCACGTTCTTCACTTCCACGGCGTTGACTTTGACGCCCCACGGCTCCGTCTGTTGGTCGATGATCCGCTGGAGATCGCCGTTGATCTGTTCCCGTTTCGACAGCAGGTCGTCGAGTTGGCTCTGCCCCAGCACGCTACGGAGTGTCGTTTGCGCCATCATGGATGTGGCATAGAGATAATCTTCGACTTGAATAATGGCTCGCTCCTGATCCACGACCCGGAAGTAAATGACCGCGTTCACCTTGACGCTGACGTTGTCTTTGGTGATGACGTCCTGGGGCGGCACGTCCATGGTCACAGTCCGCAAGCTGACGCGAACCATTTTATCGATGAACGGAATGATGAGCACGACACCGGGCCCATTCCCCCCGATGAGTCCTCGAGCCAGTCGACCCCATCGAAAGATCACGGCACGTTCGTATTCTCGGAGTACCTTAAAGCCCATGAGTACAAACACGACTCCGAGAATCAGGATTGCAAATTGGCTCGCGATTAGATTCATATCAGGCCTCTGTCTGTTTGGAGAGAGGTTTCACATACAGCCGTAAGCCGTCCACGCGTATGACTTCCGCTCTGTCACCAGGCTGGAGAGGCCGCTCACAAATGGCCTCCCAGAGTTCGCCATGGACTGCCAGTTGCCCCTGGGGAGTCAGCGCCGTTTTCACAACTCCCACGAGACCGACCATTTCTTCGCGGCCGGTCGCTGGCCGTCGTCGCATCGCGCTCACGCCCATTCCGACAATAAAGAGCGAGAACGCAGCGGCCAGTGCGACAACCGGCAGGATGACTGACCAGGAAATCTGAAGGAACTCCACATCAGTCTTGATCAGCATCACCGATCCAAGGAGCATCGAGATGACCCCGCCGATGGCCAGCAAGCCGTAACTGGTTACGCTGGCTTCCAAGATTAAGAAGACAATCCCGAGGAGGAACAACAGCACGCCTGCGTAGTTCACCGGCAGTGACTGTAAGGAGTAAAAGGCGAGGATTAGGCTGATGGCGCCGACAATGCCCGGCAGAATAGCCCCAGGGTTATACAGCTCGGCCATAATTCCAACGGTGCCGATTGTCATAAGCAGGTAGGCGATATTCGGATCGCTGAGCGTCTTCAGGAGTTCGAGGCGAAGCCCCATCGGGAACTCGCGCACGGCCACGTCCGCTGTGTGCAACACTGTCGGGCCGGATTGGAGTGAGATGGTGCGACCATCCAGTTGCTTCAGCAACGCCGGCATATCCTCCACAACCAGATCGACGATCTTTAGCGTCAAGGCTTCTCGTTCCGTCACAGACACGCTCTTCCGGACGGCATCTTCCGCCCAGGCGACGTTCCGTCCCCGTTGCTCGGCGATCGATTTGATGTAGGCCACGGAATCGTTCTCGACCTTCTCCTTCATGGCCGTATCCATCTCACCCCCGCCCATCGCAACGGGGTGGGCGGCACCGATATTTGTCCCGGGAGACATCGCCGCGACATGCGCCGCCATGGTGATAAACACGCCGGCGGAAGCGGCACGTCCACTAGATGGCGACACATAGACCACCACGGGAATGGTGGCACTGGTGATGTCTTTGATGATGAGCCGCATCGATGTGTCAAGACCGCCGGGCGTATTGAGACGGATAATCAAGGCCTGCGCCCCGCTCTCCTGCGCAGAGGCAAGTGCATCATGCAGGTATTCGGCGGAGACCGGATTGATGACCCCGTCATACGTGGCGAGTAGGACAAATGGATCGGCTCTTACAGGAAGCGGCGCTGCAAACAAGGCGGTGAGGAGCGCCGTAGTCGAGATAATCAGAAGCAGCAGGCGGGGATGACTTCTCGGAACATGCATCGAGCTGTCCCTCCCACAAGACTGCGATAGAGGGAGACAGAATAAGTATGTCGAGCATACGAGCCACTCGACACCCTGTCAAGGAAGAGGAGGGGGGGGCGGTGGGGATGCCCAATGGTCAATGGCGAAGACGTGGTGACGCGCGAGGGGAGGGCGATTCAGAGGCAGTCTATCTGGTGTGCGAGTCTGTCGTGTCTCTATCGATCGTCGAACCACATACAGGAGAGAGACCAAGGAAACCAGATAAGCCAGATCCCCGCTGATCTGCCCCCTTTAAACCAGGTCAGGTCCGGAGTTAGGATTTCCGGCTGATGGTCGGCCCTCGATTTCTGTACCAGGGCTAGGGAGAGGTTCCCGCAGTGATGAGGGGCTCGCAGAGCTCATTCTCCGCGTGGACCCTCGCGAATTCTTCGGGCGTGCGATCCTGGAGCGCCCGGTGAGGCCGACTCTCGTTATACTCACGCCGCCAGGCCTCGATCCGGTCGTGAGCCTCCCGCAGTGACTCGGACCAGTGCGCATTCAGGCACTCCCGTCGCAACGTTGCATTGAACGATTCCACGTGCGCATTGCCCGTCGGCGTGCCTGGTCTAGAGAAGTCGATGGAGACCTTGTTGTGAGAGGCCCAGAGGTCCATTAGCTGACTCCTGAACTCACTCCCGTTGTCACAGAAGAGCCTCCTCGGCGTGCCTCGATGGACGGTGAGCCGATTCAACACCGCGCCGACGTGCTCGCCGCGAAGACTCTGGCCCACCTCAATGGCCACACCCTCTCGCGTATACACATCGAGGACGGTGAGGACACGAAATCGGCGGCCATCTACCAGTTGATCAGCCACACAGTCTAGTGTCCACGCGTCATTCGGTCTCGTCGCCGTCGGTCGGTGCACTCGGGGCACCACCGATTTTCGCCGCCGGGGGCTCCGGCGACGCAGCATCAGGCCTTCTTCTCGGTAGAGACGATACGCGAGATGCTTGCCCACAGCCCACCCTTCCCGATTGAGGAGCACCCGAATGTTCCGATACCCGTACCGGACCCGCGTCTGGGCCATCTCCCTGAGCCGCTGCCGGAGTGCGGTGCGGGGATCGCGATGACTCCGATCGTAGTAGGTGGCCCTCGCACAGCGGACGGTTCGGCAGGTGCGCCGCTCACTCACCGCATACGCGGTGCATCGAGACGCCACCACACTCCGCTTCCGCGAGGGCCTTAGCATGTTTTTGAGCGTACGTCCTGCAGCATGACGTTGTCCAATGACAAGTCCGCCACCAAGCGCTTCAGCTTGGTGTGCTCGTCCTGCAGCTGTTTACACTCCCGAACCTGTTCCGATTCCAGTCCCGCATACCGCTGCTTCCACCGGGAGAACGTCTGCTCAGCCATCCCGAGGTGGCGGATGAGGTCGGCAACGGGGGTTCCCATCTCCGCCTGCTTGAGTATCGCCACAATTTGCTCGACACTGAATCGTGTTCGTTTCACGGCGTCCTCCTTCCCCTTCCCAGGGGCGATGATGCCGGAAACTCTCCCTCAAATCGGTATCAAAATCGGGGGGCCGACCATCGCAAGCTGAACAGTTTCGATGTCGAGCCTTTCAGGTTGGCCATGGGAAGGTATTAAGGCTGATCGAGATGTGTGGGGTTTTGTACGATCTGCTAGGCACGCTAGTCAGTTTCTCCTTTGCATCCGCCACTCCCACGGCGGCACGGGCTGGGAATCAACCCACAGCTCTTTCCGACACGCACCGCGAAACGGGGGTTCAGGCATGTCTTCGCTGCGTGATGTTGGATGGCAAGACCTGACACTCAATCTTGAGGGGCCGACTTATTCCTTCGAGTCAGATCCCACGGAGCGTGACGGTAACGTGCTCTCTTCTTCGCCGGATTGGCGTGGCTGCGTATAGATGATTCTCGCGCCCGGCTTAAATGTGAGGTAGTACCACATCCATTCCGACATCACCCGCACACGACTGCGGAACTCGATCAGTAAGAAGATATGCACCACGCACCACAGCAACCAGGCGGACAGTCCGGATAGGCGCAATCGGCTGAACTGGGCCACAGCTTGTGCGCGTCCGATGGTCGCCAGCATGCCTTGATCCGCATAGACAAAAGGCCGGCGCTGGTCCGGCGCGGTCTCCTCACGAATGAGCCTCGCGACATAGCGGCCTTGCTGTGCGGCGACGGGAGCAATTCCCGGCAGGGGGTTCCCGCCCGGACCGGCACAATGCGCGGCATCGCCGATGACAAAGATCCAGGAGTCGCCTGGAATCGTCAGATCCCGTTGAACCTTGATTCGACCTGACCCGTCCTGGGGTACTGCGAGCGAGGTCAGAAGCGGCGACGCCTTGTTGCCTGCCGCCCAGATGATATTCGTGGACCGAACGCATTCGCTTCCGATCATTACGCCATCGGCGCGGATCTCACTCACCGGGCTGTTGAGTTTGATCGTGACGCCCATGCGTTCAAGCGCGGTCACTGCTTTCGCTGACAGGTCGGGGGTGAATCCGGGCAGAATACGAGAGCCGCCTTCCACGAGCAGAATGGCGAGATCATCGAGGCGCAAGTTCGGAAAATCCGGCCCCATGGCCTTCCGCCCGATCTCCGCCAGCGCGCCGGCCAACTCCACACCGGTGGGACCTCCTCCCACAATCACGAATGTGAGTCGATCTCGTGTGCCCGAGGCAATGTGTCGTCGTTCGGCCTCCTCAAATGCCAACAGCATCTTCTCGCGAAGGTAGACTGCGTCGGCTAGGGTCTTGAGCCCGGGCGCGGACTGCTCCCACGCGTCGTGCCCGAAGTACGAGTGCCGCGATCCGGGTGCGACGATGAGGACGTTGAATGCAATCGGCGCGCCGACCCGCAACCGCACAAGACGCGCCGCACGATCGATGGACAGGACTTCATCCATGACCACGCGAACATGCGGGTGCCGCCGAAAGATCGTGCGTAACGGCCAGGCGATATCACCGGGAGACAACGCGGCGGTGGCCACCTGGTAGAGCAACGGTTGGAACAGGTGATGATTGGTGCGGTCGATGAGCCACACGTCGGCATCACGCAACGATTGCGCGGCCGTCAGGCCTCCGAAACCGCCCCCGATGATGACGACCTGTTTGCGAGGCATAGGAAGGGAACCAAAGACAGGCTACGTTTTGGAAAGGAAGGTGTCAACTTTCAATGCGGGACACCACGCGCCACTCACCTGCTCCGCCTCCTCCACTCCCACGGCAGAACCGGCTGTGGATCAGCCCACAACCCCTTCCGCTCCTCTCGTGCTGCCTTCTCCAACTCTTCGAGCACTGCGTCCCCCGGCGCATATTTTCTGTACCACCAACACCAGCCGTGGGGGACAAGACTTAGGACGAAACCAATAGATGTGCCTCTGGCCGATAACTTCGGCTTCGTACCCAGATTAGTCTGAAGAAGGCAAAAAATTGTTCGGGGCAGATCCAGCCTGAAGATCTGGGCAGGATCGCCTGGCAGGGACTGCCTAGATTCAAACAGGGAATAGGCTGAATTATCAGCCGATTATGCAGGTGGAATCTCTCGGTCATTCCCGCAGTTTCTGGCGGGAGGGAGAGGCATTGGGCTTGCTCCACAGAGCCTATGGTGTTCCGGCTGGCACCTCTCCAAGAGAGACCCCCCAGGGCGCTGGGAAACGGCTCCGTCCGTCGAGAACGCCAAACGAGGAAAGCCCAGCCGGGCGAATGGATCGGACAACGTAGCAGATATGCATGAATAGACCTGGCTAGCCAATGGCGGTTCTAGTATTGATGAAGGGAGACCAGCCATGACACAGGGGACCCTGGTGTGGGTGTTGCTTATGGGGGTGTTTGGGCTCATCTGGGTAATCGTTCTCGACATCCTTGGTGACGACCATTCCCTCCCCCACCACAACCGGCAAGGAAGCTCCTCGCTGGAACACCATGACGGAGAGGAACCGCACGAACGCTCATCACAGCAGTCGAAGATCGCAGCCTGACAAAGGGACGTCGAATCCTGATTCTTTCCGCACAGGCATGCAACAGAAGCCACAAGCTGAGCATAGTCACCCAGAGGAGGGGCGCATCATGAATCATGTAGTCCTCCATGACGTCCGGGCTGGTTTTTTCCTGATGGTGAGCTTGGCCATGTTGGCCTTCATTTGTGCCGTGGCCGCGTTGAGTGCCGTGATGCGCCCAGTTCGGTGGGCTGAGAGCAAGCCAGCCCAATTCTAAGCTGTTTCGTCGCTGGTCCATTCTTCCGCGCCAAGCTGCTCAAGGACAACAAGCGACTGAACACCGCCTACCTGCTCAAAGAGTCCTTTGGCCAGCTCTGGGACTACCAGACCGAGAGCGGGGCCCGCACCTTCTTCACGCGGTGGACACAGAGCCTCAAGTGGCAGCGGTTCACCTCCTATGAGAAGTTCGCGGAGATGATCGATCGCCACTGGGACGGCATCGCCTCGTACTGTCACCCGGAGAACAAGGTCAGCCTTGGCCTGGTGGAGGGGCTCAACAACAAGATCCGCGTCCTCCAGCGTCGGGCCTACGGCTACCGTGATGAGGACTACCTGAAACTTAAAATCGTCGGGGCGTTCCTGCCTCCGTTAACGCGGAGTGCAGAAAGAGACTCACTGTGACTCGTGGAGACCCAAAAAACAAGGACGGCCCCCCACGGAAGCTTGCGTGTGGTTGTCGAAATAGCTATCCTTCTAAGCTGATCGACAAGGTGAGCACGTGGCAACGGCTAACAAACTGCTTGGTATTGTCCTCTGTCTCATTCTCAGTGCCTGCAGCACACCACCCAAGGCACCCACCACGGATGAGCGGACAGTGCGCCAGGATAGTGGAGAAGTTGAAAAACACGTAGGTACAACTGAGGCGCAAGCAGCCACCACTCCACTAGAATCTAGATGCACCAAGCAGCTTCACCAAGGGTACGCACTGAGAGAACGCATTGACAATGAGTATAGGCAGAGCAGAAGGGATAGAACCTTTCTTGATCGGAGCGATGAATTCACGGCGAGATGGGGGGAAGAAGCGGGACAGTGGTCCGATGAGACAAAAGCCCTTCTGCTTCAAATTGGTGGGCCGACAGCAAAGAGCCGCTTCCAAAATGCAAAAACACCTATCGGCATGGTGAGTGGAGATCTGAGGTGGAACAATATCAGAAATTTTCTTCGGACGAGATTGGCAGCCCTAGCGTCGATTTGCAAAGCACCATAGCATCACCACAGCAGATTCTCCCGCTAGTGTTTGCGCGGCCATGACGCTTCCTACCGACAAATCCCCGCCCGCCGATACCCCGCTGCTTCTAACTACTTTTTCCGCCACGCCCACGGCGGCACCGGCTGGGGGTCAGCCCACAAGCCGTTCCGCGCCTCTCGGGCTGCCTTCTCCAACTCTTCGAGGACAGCATCCCCTGGCGCATACTTCCAATACCACCAGCATCATCCGGGTCACTCTAGTGGCCATTCAAGTCATCTGCAGCGGCTTGTGGAAATTCGACAAGAACTTGGGTTCCCCGGCCTGGATGTGAGACCACCTGGAAGGTACCACCGAGTTTCTGTGCGCGCAAAGCCATATTCTGTAACCCGTGTCCTCGTTTCTTGGCATCCTCGCCAATAAACCCAACCCCATCGTCTTGGATCTTTACTCGGACGCGCTTGCCTACTTTCTGAAGCAAGATCAGCCCAATCTGGCCTTGTGAGTGCCGTAAGCTGTTGCTCACCGCTTCTTGAACAATGTACAGAATCTGGCGGGCTTGCGCGGACGTTAACACCTTCGCCGCAGCCGTTTCCAGATCGAGCGAGAAGCGTACACCTTGCACACCCTCGAGATGATTGGCGAATCCCATCAGTTTCGTACAAAGTTGGTCGCCAGTCATCTCTTCACCGGTGGCCCGCGCAATGTGCTGCCGAACATCCTTGATCACTCGATTTAGATTCTGGATGGTCAGCTCCAGCCGCTTGGAAACGTCGGTGGATTTTTTTCTGATCTGGGACTTACAATCTTCCAGAATTAGACCAGTCGCATAGATCGATTGGATGATATTGTCATGAAGATCTTCGGCAAGCGACTGTCGTTCATCCATCGCTTCGCGAAGTTGCTCTTCGCTTCGACGTAGCGACTCCTCGGTCCGCTTAACTTCAGTGATGTCCGTGTTTGTGCCGAACCATTTAAGGATGCGACCGGAGGCGTCATTGACCGGCATGGCACGGGCGAGGTGCCAGCGGTAGGTGCTATCGCTGGCACCAGGATTCCTGACACGCTGGCAGGTCGTCCGGGTGGAGGACAGACTCCCATTCCCAACCGAGAAGGTCGTCCTCTTGACAACCGAAATAGTCCAGCACGCGCCGGTTCACGTATTCCAGCGTGCCGTCCGGGCGGGCCGTCCAGACTTGTTGAGGAATCGCCTCAATCATGGTCTGATGCCACGCTTCGCTCTCCCGTAAGGTCGTCTCCATGTGCTTTCGCGCGGTGATGTCCGTATGTGACCCGAGAAGGCGAATCTGTCGACCATCCGGCTCCGTCACAAACGTGGCACGGGTCTCAATCCATCGGTAGGTCCCATCCTTATGCCGGAGGCGGAATTCGTACTGGTAGTCGCCCACGGGCTGGGCGGTGTAGGCCCGAAGATAGGTCATAGCCTGGGCATGGTCGTCAGGATGCAGTCGTGTTTCCCACGTCTGAAAATCATCTGTCAGCTCTGCTTCTTTGTAACCGAGTTGGCCCTTCCACTCTTTGGAGTACGAGACCTCGTTCGATTCCGTATTCCAGACCCAGAGCCCTGTGTTGGAGGCTTGGAGAGCCTGATGGAGCATTTCCTGCGAAGTTCGAAGCGCCTCTTCTGCCCATTTGCGCTTGGAAATATCCTGAATCTGAGCAATAAAAAAGAGTGGGTGCGTAGCCGGGTCACGAACCAATGAGACATCCAGCAGGATCCAGACGATATGCCCTTGTTTATGGAAGTAGCGTTTCTCCATCTGATAGGTGGGAATCTCACTGGCTAGCACTTGGCGGACAAACGCCAGATCGGTGTCGAGGTCGTCCGGGTGTGTAATCGCCTGGAAGGTGGTCGCGAGCAACTCTGGTTGGGTATACCCGACCAGCTTGCATAAGGCTGGATTGACCTGGAGCCAGTGCCCATCGAGGCCGACCAGTGCCATCCCAATGGCTGCATCCTGAAACGCGCAGCTCAAGTGTGCCTGACTATTGCTGAGCGCATCTTCGGTCAGCGTAGATTCGGGGTTATCCGGAACGGACGAGTGTGTTGGCTTACCCCTCGCAGCCGCTATGTCTTTCGTTCGCGTGTTCATAAAGAAGAACAGAGACGCAACCGTGATGGCAATGACTGTGGCGGCGGAGGGATACTCCCATTTAACCCGCCATAAATGAGGTGACTCAGGAAGAAGCTCAAGAGAACGGACAGGCTTCCGTCCATCCAGACGAAATGCCAGAGACTCATCTTTTCGATCTTTTCTGACGCTTTCTTGAGATCGCGCTTCGTCTCTTCAAACGCCTTCTTCGAACTCATCTTGCTCTCGTCCGCAGCATTGGACACAGGAATCGAGACTATCAGAAACAGGCAGACAACCATAGTTATAGAGTGCAAGGCGGCTACGTAGGAGGAGTGATGCTTCTGCACGAAATGATTCTGCCACATTCCTGAGCGAACCAGCAAAGCATTTCAATTTCAAATTGACCTTCCCCCTGAAAACTACACCATTACCAAGACGGTGCCAGCGCCAGCGACAAACACAAACTTGATCTAGGAGCCTTCAAGTGCCCTGACATTCCATAGCCACGCTCATGTCCCTTTCTGTCCTCTACGTGAAGCAACGCGTCAGATGGACTAGGGTGATGGGATCCGTGTTTACGCATCTGTCGATGCTGCGCTGATTGTCTGCTCCGCCCCTTGGAATTTCCTGGAACGTTTCTTACCGATTCTGCCATAGACTGCGGGGACGACCAGCAGGGTTAACACCGTCGAGGTAAACAGTCCCCCGATGACGACCGTGGCGAGGGGACGCTGGACCTCGGCTCCCATGCTGGTGGCCACCGCCATGGGCAAAAAGCCGAGGCTGGCGACGAGTGCCGTCATCAGTACGGGCCTGAGTCGGTCCATGGCCCCTTGCATGACTGCCTGCTCAGTTGGGAGCCCTTCTGCTTCGAGGAGTCGGATATGGCTGACCAGCACCACCCCATTGAGCACCGCAATGCCAAACAGGGCAATGAATCCGATGACCGCTGAAATACTGAGTGGCATCCCGCGTAGCCAGAGAGCTACGATGCCTCCCGAGAGGGCCAAGGGGACATTGAGAAAAATCAGGAGCGCGGGGCGCATGGCCCCGAAGATGACCGATAGCACACCAAGAATCAGGAGGAGGGTGATGGGCACGACCACGGCTAACCGGCTAGCGGCTTCTTGGAGATGCTGAAACTGTCCGCCCCAGGTCAATTCGTACCCGATCGGAAGCGAGACCTCGCGTGCCACCGTACGCTGAGCTTCTGCCACAAAGCTGCCGAGATCCCTTCCTCGGATGTTGTTCTCTACCACGATACGTCGCTGCACATGCTCCCTGCTGATCTGCGCCGGTCCCGTGTCCACTCGAATGGCCGCCACGCGGGAGAGAGGGACGAGTTCACCTTGACTGGTGGGGATGAGCAGATTGCCCAGTGCGGCAGGATCAGCGGAGGCGCTGTCGGCGAAGCGGACGACGAGGTCAAAACGTCGCGGGCCTTGGACCACGGTGCCGACAACGCGGCCCACACGTGTCGTTTGGACGAGGGTGAGCACGTCGTCTGCTGTGAGTCCATAGCGTGCGATCTGTTCCCGGTCCACAATCACTCGCAGCAGTGGCAGACCCGCGACCTGCTCAACTTTGACGTCTGCTGCGCCGCGCACGGTTTCCAACACACGTGCCACGGCTTCGGCCTGCTGTTTGAGCACCTCCAGGTCAGGCCCAAAGATCTTAACGGCGAGATCAGAGCGCGTCCCCGCGATCAACTCGTTGAAGCGCATCTCGATCGGTTGCGTAAAGCCGAGGCCGACGCCCGGGACCGCATCAAGAATAGCGAGATTCATCTTGGCGATCAGGTCCTCGCGCGTGCTGGCCGTCGTCCATTCGTGCTGCGGTTTGAGAACGACGAACACATCGGACATCTCCACTCCCATCACGTCGGTCGCCACCTCAGGACTCCCGGTTCTAGTCACGACCTGCACAACTTCTGGATATTCGCGAAGCACCCGTTCCACGTCTAAGGCATTCCGGACCGACTCGCTCAGCGACACGCTGGGCAATCGCCACACTTGAATCGCCATGTCTCCTTCGTCGAGTCGAGGCACAAACTCGATGCCGAGCCAGGCGCCCATCCAGAGGCTCACGACAAACAGCCCAACCGCCGGCATGACCACCCAGGCGGGGCGCGCCATGGCCCATCGGAGGCAGGGTTTGTAGGCACGGCGCAGCATCCCGATCACACGCGTCTCCTCATGTCCTGGGTGCGCGCGCACAAACCAAAAAGCCAGCAGCGGGGTGACCGTCACCGCGAGAAGGAGCGAGCCGGTCAGAGCGAGGATGACAGTCAGGGCCATCGGACGGAACATCTTCCCCTCAATCCCGGTCAGCGCCAGGATCGGCACGTAGACGAGAATGATGATACCGACGGCGAGGGTCATGGGGCGAAGCACCTCGCGACCAGCCGCCTGGATCTCACTCAGTCGTGCCTCCGGGCTCATGATACCTTTCTTCGCCAATCGTCGGAGGATGTTGTCGACCATCACAACCGAGCCATCCACGAGCAACCCAAAATCGATGGCACCGAGACTCATGAGGTTACCGGAGAGTCCGGCCTGCATCATGCCGCTGAAGGCGATTAGCATCGACAACGGAATAGCGGACGCCACAATCAGGCCTGCACGGAGATCGCCGAGGAAGAGGAAGAGCACGGCCATGACAAGGAGTCCGCCTTCAAGCAGATTGTTGCGCACGGTGCGCATCACCTGCGAGACCAACAGCGTTCGGTCGTAGTAGGGTTCGATGGTCACGCCAGGGGGGAGCGTTGCTTCAATCTGTCTCACTCGGGCTTTGACACGCTCGACGACCTGCTGCGCATTCTCGCCCGCCAGCATCTGGACCATGCCGATGACGGTTTCACCCTCGCTCATTGCGGTTGCCGCGCCGATGCGGAGTGCCGACGCCTCCTTCACCTCCGCGAGGTCTGAGATGAAGATCGGCACTCCCCCGGGGCCGTGCGCCACCACGATCCTCGTGAGGTCGGCCACCTGCGTCGCCAAGGCTTCACCCCGAATGAGCAATTGCTCGCGTTGACGCTCGATGTAGCCGCCGCCGGCGATGGCATTGTTGCGTTCGAGGGCCTCAAACACGTGCCGAAGCGACAGCTTGTAGGACACCAGCTTCGCGGGATCCACCACCACTTGGAACTGCTGCGGTTCTCCTCCCCAAATATTGACTTCCACCACACCCGGCACTCCCCGTAGCCGCATCCCGATCTCCCACTCGAGGAGTGTCCGGAGTGCCATGGCGCTGTAGCCGTGTCCTTTCAAGGTGAATTGATAGACTTCGCCCAATCCGGTCGTCAGCGGTCCCATGATCGGACGGCCATACTCGACGGGGATACGTTCCATCGCACGGGCAAGCCGTTCAGTGACCAACTGTCTCGCGCGGTAGATGTCCATCTGATCGTCGAAAATTGCGGTCACTGCCGAGAGTCCGTAGCGCGACACCGATCGAAGCTCGCGTAGGGACGGTAATCCGCTCAGCGAGGCCTCGATTGGAAAGGTGATGAATTGTTCTACTTCAACCGGGCCGAGCGCTGGGGAACGAGTCAGGATTTGGACCTGGACCGGCGTCAGATCCGGCATGGCGTCAATCGAGAGGTGGGTGAAGGACCACAGGCCGATGGCGAGGACGAGCAGCACCGCCACCAGCGTGAAGAAGCGATAGCGCAGCGAGAGCGTGAAGAGTTTTTCCATTTACCCTCCCTCTCCAGACCCGATATGTTCTTTGAGCAGGACATTCTTCAGGTCAAAGACGCCGTCGACCACCACCTGCTCGCCCGCTGTCAGTCCGTTCCGCACTTCAACCCACCCCCCGCCTTCGCGGCCGACTTCGAGCGGAACGAAGGCATACCCCGTTTCTCGCTGAACGAAGATCCCACGCACGTTGCCCACCATCGTCAGGGCCGACACGGGGACGGCCAAGGTCGGTGGACTCGCGATGGCCAGCTGAACATCCACATACTCTCGTGGCTTTAGGCGGTGCTGCTGATTCGCGACCTCGAACCGCACTCGAATCGTACGCGTGGTCTCGTCCGCTACCGGCGCAAGATACGTGAGTGGAGCCGCGACCGGCTCACCGCCTTTCGGCAGGATCGTCCCGACATCGCCCTCTTTGAATTTTCGGGCCTGTTCGATCGACAGATTTGCAAAGACCCAGACCCGGCTCGTGTCGACCACCTCGAACAGTTCATTGCCAGGAGCGACTCCCTGCCCCCGCACAACATTTTGCGCTACCACCGTTCCGTCGATCGGCGAGGTGAGCGTATAGCGATGCCCCTCCTGGTGGCTCCCATGCTCTAACTGATGCAATTCACCGGCCGTCATGCCCATGCTCAGAAGCTTTTCGCGGACATGCTGATGACGGGCTTGCGCTTCAATGTAGTGACCTCGTTCTTCGACCAGTCGGCGCTCCGTCACGATCTGATCGGCTGCGAGTTTCTCAGTCCGTCGGTACCCGCTTTCGGCCACATCGACCTGGGCCTTGGTCACGAGATATTCCTGCACCAATTCATCCAAGCGCAGGCTGTCAATGGCCACTAACGGCTGACCGCGTCGGACGCGATCACCCAACTGGACATAGATGCGTTCGACTTGCCCTTCAATCCGGGACATAATCTTGGCGACCTGCTTTAGATCGAGCGCGACTTCGCCTGGGGCCGTCACCACGTCTGGAACCACGTGAATGGCAACCGGGTCGGTCCGCACTCGATCCCGCACGGCCGCCGGGGCCTGAATGATGCTGATGCGAGGAGCGCCTGCCTGTGGGTTCGCTTGCGGCGGCGGAGTCGGCTGTTCACTCCCGCGGTCTCCGCAGGCCGTGACGAACAGGCACAGCGCGAGCACACACGATCCGGTCTGTGCGTTCCATCTGGTTCTCATAGTCAGGCTCCTTCTGAATCGTCAGTTCCCACCGACCGCACGTTCAAGCTGAGCGAGCGCGATCGAAAGGTCTGCGCGCGCCTGGACGTACTCGAGTTGCGTCTGCCTGTACACGCGTTGGGAGTCGAGCAGGTCCAGAAGGCTGGCAGCCCCCTCCTTGAAACTGATGCGTGCAACTCGCAGCGTCTGCTCCGCTTGCTTCAGCAACCCGGTCTCAAATACTTGAAGTTGTTCGTTCGCAGTGCGGACCTCCTGGACATATTGCGTGATGGCTTGGGTCATTTCATTCTGCACACGCAGGCGGTCGGCCTCTGCACGATAGGTGGCCCCGAGCGCGCTCTCGATTTCTCCTTGACGCTGGTACCAGAGTGGAAGCCGAACGCTGAGTCCGGCGACGACCGACTCATCGCCGGCCTCCCGATGGTAGCCGCCTTGCACCGTGACGTTCGGAATCCGCGACTCGCGTTCGAGCGACGCGCTGAACTGCGCCTGCTCGACGAGGTTGGTCAGCCGTCGGAGAGTCGGATGTTGCTCCATTGCGCGGGCCGCCAGGGCCTCGGAATCGAGCCCCTGCTGGAGCGGTTCGAAATCACCCTGGAGCGAGAATTGTCTCCCCAACGTACCGGCAGTCACCATATCAAGCTTGGCCCTCACCACCACTAAAGCATTCTGGGCGCGTGCGACTTCCTTCGTGGCTTTCTGCACCTCGACCGTGGCCTTCATCGTGGCAAACGATGTGGCGTCGCCCGCAGCCACACGCGCCTTCACAGTTCGCAGAACCTCTTCGACCATCGTCAGGTGTTGGCCGGCCAACTCGGCATCTCGCTGCGCGAACAACACATGGTAAAAGGCGACCTTCGTCTCAGCAATCACGTTGAGCCGTGTCTCCTCCATCGCGGCGCTGGCCCCTGCCGCGCCGGCATCCGCTGCCTGCTGTCTGGCGCGCCGTTTTCCTAGCCACTCCAGCGGCTGTTCGACCATCACCGTTCGCTCAGTCACCTTCACCCCGGTGCTCGGATCGCGAATGCTCCCTCGCCCGGCTACTCCAGAAATCGAGGGGTTGAGATAGGCGCCGGCGGCGACTTGTTGGCCACGACTTTGCTGCATCACGCCCTGGGCCCCTGCGATGGTTGGATTGTGCGCGAGAGCCAATTCCAGCACGGTGTGTAAGGTATGTGTGGCGCTAGGTTCGCCGGCAGCGGCCGCCACATGCGTGCTCAGACCCAGGATCGCCATCCCCGACGCCAGAATCGCTAGCCACGCGTTCAGTTGACGTGTCATTGGTTGTCTCCTCCTCCTTAACAGGCATACGCGTGGACCCTCCGTGATACGCCGGAGGGCTCAGAGCGGACGTGAGTACGGTCTCAGAAAAGACCGGCGATCAGAAATAAGGAAGGGCACCGCCCCTCACCGACATCTGACGGCGATACGCCTGCGTGACGCGAACATCAAGAAACGAGCAAGTGGATCAGACGGATGGGGAAGGAGGAGCACGCAGTGGAAGTGCGGTGGAGAGAAACAGAATGGTGTGCGAGGTGCTCGGTTGCAGTGAAGCCACGGCAACGGCGCGCTGAGCCGCGGTACGCTCGATGACTGGTAATGCAGCAACCGTCATCCCCAGCTTAGGCAGTGGACGATCGATCGGACTGGTCAGCAGTGAGAATTCAATCTCAGAGTGATTGAGCGGATGACCGAAATGCGCACGAGCTTGCAGGTGCTGATGTGCGGCTTCAGGACAGGTCGGATCGTGGTCAGTCTTCGTGTACTCGCACTCGAGGTCCGGGGAAAAAACAGTGTGGACCGTGCCGCCATGGACATGACTGGCTTCCCCATGACGATGATCAGCCTCGGGATGCACGTGGAACAATGGGACCACGAGGATCCACGTGATCAACCAGAACATGGCAAGTATACGGACTCGCGTCACGCGTGATACCTCCCCGCGCTCAATCGTTGTAACCTTCGGTGACATTCAGGTTACACCACTTGGGTCGCAGGAACAAGTTTTGAGGACGTTTTGAGGACGTTGCTTGTTGTCAATCCAGAGAATCCGGAGAACGCACTAGTGCTTGGTTGCCATACGTTGAGGTGTGAAAGGGAAGCCGCTGGCCTTCCGGAAACGTCCTTTGCGGTGCGAAAAACCTGCGGAACATCTCGAATTCTTCAGAATCAATGGAATGGGTAGAATCGTCTCAAGTCCGTGTATGCAAAGGAAAAACGGGGATACCTTCGCAAAATCAAGCCATTGATATTTTGCTCTTTTCGAGCTTTGAAGGCAGGGACCGATCCGGCTGCTCACGCGTCTCCTCGTGTGCGCCTCCCCATGGCGCACACCTATCATAGGTTCTCATCCTGATGCTGTTTGCGCCTAGCTCGGGCGCATTCACAGCACAGACACTTCACCGATAGAATCGATGATTTTTCCCGTAGCGCATCCTGACACCGCGCGAAAGGTGGAAACGGTGCGACGGTTGCCAAAACGGCGAGGTTCTAGTAGATGGTCCCGAAGACTGGATGAGGTGGACCGAGTGCTCAGAATGTTGTGGCTTTAGTTGGATTCCACAGCCTTCGGGTGGATTTCCGTCCCATGCAACGCTTCATTGTTGTCGCCATAACTGCTGTCATGGCTGGACCACGAGGTGACCACGGCGGTTTTGCCGATAGCACCACTCTGCCGGATCGAAGCACATGGGGCGTTCCTTGCCATAGGTGACGACGGTCAGGTGATCGCCGTTCACCCCAAGGTCCATCAGATAATTGCGCACGGATTTAGCCCGCTTCTCTCCGAGCACGAGGTTGTAGGCAGTGGTCCCCCGCTCATCGCAATGGCCTTCCACTTTCAGCTGGGTCATGCCATGCGCGCGCAACCACTGGGCATTCCTTTTGAGGACCTGTTGTCCTTCCTCGCTGATCGTCCAGCTATCATATCCAAAAAAGACATCTCGAAGGCCTGCCGCGGCCGTAGCGGACTGCTCAGCTCGCATTTCTGCCAGTTGTCGGTGTGTGGCGGAGGGATCGGCATTCGTGAACAATTCACCAGAACTCACTCGCTCACTCCCACCGGGAAGATCGTTCAAGGTCCTGCTGGACGAAGAGCGCGAGGTGTCGCCACTCGATTTCCCGCCTTTGGTTGCACATCCCTCGATCAGGAACAGTACAGACCCGATGACGAGCAGCCAGGCGAATCGATAAGGACTGGTCATTGGCACTCCTTTGGTGAAACAGGCGTGTATTTCCCTACATGCCCTGAGGCTGTCGGAGCGTGGGAGATCTCGCACTGCAACAGGTTTGCTCCTTCGAAGTCAGATTTATTGAGCCATGCAAAGCAGATCCATGTCATTTCGAGCGAGTGGGATTTCGAGGGGCGTCGAGCGCCCATGTGCAGACCGTCGCGAGAATAGTGGACATGAGCGAGCTGACACCGAACCAGAAGCGGTGCTGCGTGGAGCTCGTGAAGGGCAGAACCGGCATTCAGACAGCGGGGTCAAGATGCTTTCAGGTGATCCGCCGACCTTAATTCCAGACTGCGGTGATCGACGCAAGGTGTGTGCCGTCACGGGGGGAGGGGGCTCAGGAACGACCCCATGAATATGGGCCGTGGATAGCAGAAGAGAAGCAGGGTTGATGGTGGCGTCCAGGGAGACTGTAGGTCCTACACCCGATCGCGACGTCAACCGTCGTATTTCTCAGAAGGTACGATGCAGTCGTTTGCCTACAGGGACGACAATGCAGCGGGCTTAGGTGGTGGGAATCTCGTCTTCGGTTTGTGACCAGCCGGGAGCACGTATGCCGGAAACGCTCCTTCACGGTGGCCTCGCAATCGGGAGGCGACCACTTGCTTCGACCTCCGAACGGCCTCCGCTGCAGGCCTCACCGCCGTCGCTGTGATCACTCCACGTCTGCGCCGCAGCTGAGCCCTTTCGTGCATGGCCGGTACGGAACAGCAGACCGCGACGGACTCTCGCTCAGGTGCTGGTGTGCTTCTTCAAGATGGGAGACTCGGTGATGGTGGGATTCCCAGGCGCCAATTCGGCAGCCTTCTTGAAGGCAATCTTGGCTTCGTCGTGCTTGCTCAGTTTGTCCAAGGTCAGTCCAAGATTGAATTGCGCCTCGGCCAGCTTGGGATCGGCTTCGACGGCTTTCCGAAAATGACCTTCCGCCACAACCCAATGGTCCTGTTGGGCGTGGCTGATCCCTTCATCGTTGGCCACGCGGCCTGGTGACGACACGGGGGCCACGAGTACGGTGTCTGTTCCCGCTGGCGCCGGCGCCGGCGCCGGATTGGCCTCTCCAGCAACAGGCTCCGACTGGCTCGAGACGGCCGGCACTTCCTTCTTGGCGTCCATGGCCGGCTGTTTTTCTTCACAACCGACAAGCCCCGTCGTGCCCAGCAGACCAACGAACGCGATTCCGATGATAGTGTTCCGGCACTGAGTCCTGGCATCCATGACAACACCTCCTTTAGGCTAATGGCATTTCCCCTGGAACCCTACAGGCGTTCGTTCATACGGGTTCTCGTTTCCGTTACTTGGGAGGGGGAGGCATCGTGGTTGCTTCTTTCACCTGTGGCGCAATGACGATATTCGGCCCTTCGACCCTGGGCAGAAGACCGGCTCCCGGCTTTTCTAAGATGCGCTTGTCGTTTTGATTGATCGACAGATTCTGCGTCACATGCGCAGTATCCGCCGCTGCCGCTTCGCTCAAGGCCTTATCCCCGACCGCATTGCGATGGCCCGGATCGTTCGCAAGAGATTGCCCCGTGACGGGATCGACGGCCTTGCCCATGGGATAGCCCGGATGTTTCGGCAGCGTTGCTGGATTGGCGAACGCAAGTGAGGCGCCGAACAACACGATCGTGAGAACAGTGGAGAACGAGATCGTCATGGCGCGACCCCTGTGTGGTCAGAGATGGGAATGACCGTCCGTGCTCGTCCTGCTCAGACACCGCAGGCATGAAATCGATCGGTGGGTGATATGGTGAGACTCTAGCAAGGTGCGATCGGCGGGTGAACTAGGTGAAGCCCTAGTTTCAGATTTAAAACGTACTAGAGGGACGCCGACGGCACACCGCTCGCACCGGCATCGCTCTGCATGTCGTGGAGCGAAACCGAATGACCCAACGCCTTTACCCTCACCAGGCTATCCCGCATCCCCCTGATGTGACCGCACACCCTGCTCGTTCGTCTGGGTACCGCCTGATCGGCGGCAGCCGGTCAGCGCTTGAATCGCTCTCCTGTGCTTCTTCTTCGCCTCCGGATGCACAACTCCTTCTGCTCGTCACCTCGTTTGTGAGGCTGCAGGAGGGCCAGATTGTGATTGAGGCCTTGCAGGGAAGCGTATTGTAGAAGGGATGCGAACGACTGCGCACAGGCCAGGGGTGGGGACTTTTATCCTACGCGGAAGAAAAATCTGTCAACCGTCAGGAAGAAGCCAGAGGGGATCCTATCACTCCGCTGATGTCAGGAGCAGTCGTTGGATAGAAGCTCTCCAGAGTGATGATCAGAACTTCCTCCTCATTGCTCCCAAAGCCAATCAACTCATCTTCGTCAGGTGGTCGTTCGAATCGATGCTCCCACTTCAAGCCATCCGAATCAATAAACGTGCTGACTGTGCCGAAGAAGTCTTTCACACCTTCCCCGTTACGCTGGTCCACCATCTTCCATGTCTTGTGGATAACCGGGTGCTTACTCTCGCCCTCCTTGAGGGCAACCAGGACAAATGAACCGGCAATGGTCACCATGAAATTTCGTGGATCTATCTGGGCCGCAACATGTTGGCGATTGCCGGAACTGTAGTCCGCTATGGCAACGGCTTTCCTGGTCGTAGCCGTAACGGTCCCGATAGTGGTCTTGAGCAAACCAGGGGGTTGAATCCTCCCGAAATGAGGGTGCTCGATTGAGAGTAGTTCCGCTGCACTGGAAATGTGAGCGAGCTCCATAAGGATTTCCACAGAAACGTCCAAGGAGGTCCATTTTAGAAAGATTGCGAACGAGGGCGCAAGGGTCACATGCGAGGGTTAGCCGCCGATACTCCTACCGGTGCCTGCGCGGGCGATGTTCTCTGCGCTCATCAAGAGGATTTCGTGACGAGACGAGCTATTATTGTTGAGAAATAATGGCTTCGAGCCTGGTACGGAAGCCGGGGGTGTTTGCAAATCAGGGGAAGACCAAGCCGTTCATTCTACACAGCATCAGACTATTTTCGAGTCCCCTTCTCACCGACCAGCTGGGCGAATTCGCTCGTAACTCCGTGGAACGGGCCCAGTCTCTCTTCTGCCACGATGGGCGGTGAATAGGTTCAGAGGGTTAAGCTCTGTCCGACGATCTAGCGGTCTGTCCGAATCTCAAGTGGAGCACAACACCCTGCCTCGCGAACTTCGTTTCAGCCGAGGAGCGGACCGCAGTCTTACACGATCGAGGTAGAGATAGACGATCGGAGTCGTGTACAGCGTGAGCAGTTGGCTAACAAGCAGGCCACCCACGATGGCAATGCCGAGTGCCCGCCGTAACTTTGATCCCACCCCCGCCCCGATTGCCAGAGGCATTGCCCCCAATAACACCGCCACAGGCCACGAAGAGCCCGAACACCCAAGGTTTGAGCGACTTGGTAAAACCAATTGAAGCTGGCATCTCGTTCTTCTCTGGTTCTTGGGTCACTGCATCATGATCCTACGAAACGAGCGTTACGTCAGACGGCCACCGTCCTACTTCATCAATTTCAGCCGTTCCTGGGTGGTGTGCACGTAGTCGCGCGAAGCCTGCCAGCGGCGTTGGAGGTTGGCGTAGAGCCCATCCAGCTTTGCTTGCTGTTCCACAGACAACGTGGCCTTGATCTCGGCCATGCCGTGGGTCAGCACCTGTTCGACTTCCGGTTGATGCGCAAATCGCAATTGTAAGATTGCGACATGCGTCCGGCTGATCATCGGCTCGATGTCGGCTTGTTGCGCGGGCGTCAAGGCCAACTCGTGGGTCAGGCGCTTCATGATGCGCTCGTGTTTCGCAGTCGAGCCTCGGTCCCCTTGATGGTCCTGCTCGTACTGGTGGTAAAGGGTCGTTCCGGCAATGCCCGTCAGCGCTCCCGCGAGGAACAAGACCACGAGGCCACCCCACACTTTCCCTGATACCATGACGGCTTCCTCCTCGTATGCGCGACTTACTCGCTGAACGGCAGCAGCACATCGACCTCATTCGACAGCAATGCGGTGAGTTCGACGGCGTCCCGGTCGGGGTAAAACAACACGGAACCGGTCAAGACCAGGGCCAAGACGGCGGCCACGGCCGCGGTTCTCCACACGAGCTGTTCGAGCCCCAACACCATCATCGATTGCCCCTGCCTGTTGGCTTCGCGGCGGATGTCCCGCATGACATGAACGGTCCAGTCGGCACCGAGCGACGGCTCCTGGCGCGAGCGATGGGCTTCCGTCAATGCGCGCCCTACTTTTTTGAGGTGGTCATCGTTGAGTCGTATCATCGTCCTGTCGCATCCTTTCGAGGAGTAGCGTGCGGAGCATCTGTCGGGCTCGATGCGCGCGCACCTTCACGTTGACCATGCTCCACCCCAGCAGACCAGCCGCCTCGCGCACCGAATAGCCATCGAGATGGACCAGCGTCAGGACGAGGCGGTTTTCCGCCGAAAGATGACCCAACGCCCATTGCAACACCTCCGCCGCTTCCTGCTTCCTGGCTTGCTCACGAAATTGGTCGTCGGATTCCACCGCTAGCACATGGTCCATCCAGGCTTGATGTTCCGTGGCGAACGCGCTCACCGGCAGTTCCTCCCGACGCCGTGCCCGCCAGAAGTCATAGCATGTCCGGACGGCGATGCCAGACAATCAGTGTTCGAACGGGGTCCGTCCCGAAAAGCTCGATAAGCTGGTGTATGCCCGGACGAAGACGTCATGAGCGACTTCCTCCACGCGGTCGGCCGGCACGTGCCGAGTCGTGATTTTCACGACGTGCTGCTGATACCGCGCAATCAGCTCCGCAAACGAGTCGATCTCTCCCTGCAAGACTCGCCGGATAATCTCAAGATCATCGGACACCAGTGTCTGCGCTCCAATGAAGTGGCAGTACTCTGCCGCCACGCGCCCAGGTCTGGCATCATACCTCTCATCTGTAGACGCGCCCACACCCGATCACCGGTACACACTGGTGTCGTCACGCCACCCTGTGGCTTAGCCGGCCTGGAGACTGTTCTCAGCATCATGTGGGGCGCTTTCCGATGCCGGAGTCATTCCGTCGGCTGTCTGTTCCGGATGCGTCGTCTCCATGCCCTGACTGCTGAACATGCGCGCGCGATGCCTCTGCCGCATGTGGTCACGCAAGACGTTCTGCTTCTCGCGCTGCTCGGGGGTCAGCACGGCGTAGAGATCCCGCTTGGCTTTGATCCCCATGAAACTCAACGTGGCTTCCAACGACTCGCGCTCTTTGATCTTGGCTTCGATGACAGACAGCTCCGTCTTCTCATCCGCGACGAGCGCTCGGAGCTCCCGCTCCGCCACCTGCACATCCGCGCGAGCCCGAATCTGTGCGCGATCCTGGTCAAGCGCGAGGGTCTTCAACTTCGTGATTTGGTCGTCCGTCAGGCCGAGATCCTGTTGATGCGTGAGGAGAGTGCGAAGGACGTGTGACGTCCTGCCTCCATGACTCGACATGTCGTGCCGAGCCATGCCGAACGCATGGCCGCCACTCCTGCACGCTGCCCCTCCTCCGTCCGCCCAGGCGAAGGGAGTCGCTATTCCCAACAGCATCGTGCCTGCCGTAATCCCTAGAAGAATTTTCATTCCGTGCTTCATAAAATCCTCCTTGATGAAAAAGAGTGACTGTTAAACTAACTCGTCCGTGGTGCCCCTGCACCCCGTATCCATCAGTCGCTCCGACAAGGACAAAGGTTACACACATTGGCCAGGCGGAACCGGGACGCGAAGGGTGCGAGAGGCAAGCTATTAAAACCCCATGATTGGTATGGGAATTGTCACTCTCAGCCATTTCTCCCATCAGTTAATCCCATTAATCTGATTAGTCTTCTTCAGGCGAGGCTGAGCCGTCTACTTTAGTATCGCCTCGTGCGTGCCTCCCACAGGCACACTCACAGCACAGTCACAATTCACCTGCGGAATTGTCCAACCAATACGCGCGATTCGAAGATGAACCGCGGAGGGGCAACATGTGTCCCTGATCGTGATGTGGTGGAGGACAGTGAAGCGTACGTATTGGCGGCTGAGATGTCGAGATCTTGGAGGCTGAAATTCTTGCAGGTGTTTATGAACAGCCGACCAGCGTGTTAGGTAACCGTTTTTGTGACCTTTCTCCAGCTCGCTGGAACTCACTCAGCCCTACTGGGGCAAAGCTTCGCAGAATTCCCGAACTTTGGCGGGAATAGGCTGGAATGAGGTGGGCTTGAGCACAATTTGCACAGTAACCTTGTGATGGCCCTTGACTAATCAAGTTTTGTTGATATATACATAATCATGGTTGCGTTATCTGTCTCACTCAAAAAATCCGTCACATTGTTTCATGCATTATCCGACGAGACGCGGTTAGCATTGCTTGAACAGTTAATAGAGGGGGAACAATGCGTCTGCGAGCTGACAGATGCAATGAAGGCCACACAGTCTCGGTTGTCATTTCATCTCAAGGTGCTTAAGGATGCCGGGTTCATTCGGGATCGCCGGGAGGGGCGTTGGATGTACTACTCGATCGATCCAGATGCGGTTGAGGAACTCGAAACGGTGGTAAATACGTTGAAGCTGGTGGCGAAGTCAGCAGTTTCAGCCAATCGGTGCTGCTGATTTTTTTGACTCTAATTAATCAATATTTCTTGATGGGAGGGGCGTATGACTGATCAACACGGGCTAAAAGAAGAGATCAAGGCTCGGTATGGGAAAGCCGCGTTACAATCCCAGCAAAAGGAACGGCGTTCGTGTTGTGGGGCTGGTTCTGTCCTGACGGACGGGCAGCTAGACCCTATTACCGGCAATTTGTACGGAGATGGCCAGACGGCAGTACTGCCAGAAGAGGCCGTTCGGGCATCGCTCGGCTGTGGCAATCCGACCGCATTAGCACAAATTGCGATGGGCGAAACCGTCTTGGATTTAGGGTCGGGCGGTGGAATCGATGTGTTGCTTTCGGCAAGACGCGTTGGGCCCACTGGCAAGGTGTATGGGCTGGATATGACTGACGAAATGTTGGAACTGGCCAGAAGCAACCAAGCCAAGGCCGGTGTCACCAATGTCGAGTTTCTCAAGGGCGATATCGAACACATTCCGTTGCCGGACAATTCGATTGACCTGATCATCTCCAACTGCGTCATCAATCTGTCGCCGGATAAGGATCGGGTATTAGCCGAAGCTTTCAGGGTGCTGAAACCGGGTGGGCGGTTTGCGGTGTCGGACATCGTGATCCGAGGCGACATGCCGAAGGAAATTCGACAGAGCATCGAATTGTGGGCTGGGTGCATCGCTGGAGCATTGGAGGAGACCGACTACAAGAGGAAACTCCGACAGGCAGGTTTCGAGCAGGTGTCCATAGAAGCAACGCGCGTCTATACGGCCCAAGATGCTCGGGACCTATTCAATGGAACGGGAGTTGACATTGAGGCGATCGCCCCCCTTGTCGATGGTAAGTTCGTGAGTGGCTTCGTTCGAGCTTCCAAGCCACTCGCGAGCCAAGCGGCTTGTTGTGCCACAAGTTGTTGCACATGAACCAACCATGAAAGAGCGGATTCTTTTTCTCTGTACCGGAAACTCAGCGCGTAGCCAGATGGCAGAAGCCCTACTCCGCCTCATTGCGAGTGATCACGTCGAGGCCGAAAGTGCCGGGACCCATCCCGTTGGCCTACATCCTATGACGGTAGAGTCCATGCTTGAAATCGGCGTAGATGTCCGAAACTATCGATCGAAGAATCTTGAGGAATTTGTCGGGCAGTCCTTCAACTACGTCATCACGGTTTGCGATCGAGCCAAAGAGTCCTGTCCGGTCGTTCCCGGCGCGACCCATATTCGACATTGGTCTTTTGATGATCCCGCCGCAGCCCCATTGGAGGCCCGGCTAGAAGTCTTCCGGCGGGTACGGGATGAAATTGCAAATCGGCTGTGCCGGTTTTTAATTGAAGAGGTGCGATTCACCCCTGCCGCTTTGCAGTGCTATCGGTGCAATGTTCAACTCCAGCCTGACTCTGTTTGATAATCTTTGCGATGGCTTAACAGGCCACTGACAAAGTGCGGACCAAAAACCTCAAGATTATTTGTGCCCAATTGTCTTTGTAAAACTTGGTAATTCATCACCCAATGTCGATAGTTCAAAAACAACCAATTTTGGTCGTTCTATCTCACTGCACTATGTTTAGATTTTTGGTCCGTTGCTTATCGTCTGTCCTTCACCCTCTCCCCCAGTCGACCGTCTTAATCCACTCTGCAAACGTGGTGAGCGGAATCCCGAATGTCTGCTTTAGGGCGGCGACGTTGATCTGGTAACCGACCTCGTTGAACCAGCGGAACATCGTGGCGAGGTCGTGTCCCAATGCGGCTTCGGCTCGCTCCAGTGGGAGCCCCCGGAACTGGATCGATCGACCAGTGACTTTCGAGAGTTGTGCCGCGACTTCCGGCATCGTCAGTTCATCGCCCGCCAGATCGATGGCCTTCCCTAGAAAATCATTTGGTCGCATGAAGGCCGCCGCGCCAAACTCGCCGATATCCCTAAGGGCCACCATCGCAAGCTTTTTATCCGCTCGCATGGGCATCATCAGGATCCCTTCCGCGGAGGGTTTCGAGAAGGTGGTGAAATTCTCCATGAACCAGACGGGCCGCAGGATGGTAGCCGGCAAACCAATTTGACGGATATGCTGCTCCACCTTCCATTTGGTTTCGAAGTGAGGAATCCCGGTGTTCCGGTGCGCGCTCCCGACAGAGGTGTAGACATAATGCGCAATGCCTGCTTGCTTGGCAGCATCTGCCATCATGATGCCCTGGCGCACTTCCTGGTCCATCCCTGCCTCGAAAGGGGTGGACATGGCGAACACCCCATGCACTCCTTGCAGCGCCACCTGCAAATCTGAGGCATTGGTCAAATTCCCTTTGACCACTTCAGCACCAGCTTTAGCAAGTGCCGAGGCCTTTTCTGGAGTTCTACTCATCACACGGACATTCTGCCGTTTCGTCAACAGCGCGGTCGCGACGGCTCCCCCCTGTTGCCCTGTGGCACCCGTCACCAAAATGAGCTTGGACTGTGTTGCCATCTCACACCTCCGTTTTTTGGGAAGATGACCTTCCTTGATGTTTTGTAGGTGCCAGTTTCGGGACCAACAGAAATCTGACAGGAAACCATTTTGGACATCTCGCTCATGATTTGGTCTCTCTATGCGCGGACGGTTTCGCATTCATGGTGTCGGGCCAACTCCACGGTGTCGCCGACTCGAATCTCGCCGCCCCGGATCACGTAACAATTCAAGGCGAGCGTGCCCCCGAATTTCCGCACGATGTCTGTGAGCACCTGACGATCTTGTTTCAGGCTGTCGGGATCAAACGTCGTCATGATGCAGCGCCCACGAAGATCCTGGATTCCGATGATAACGTCTCCGATATGCAGGCATTGTCCGGGCCACGAGCGCTCGGCCAGGCCCTCGACCCCGCCGATCACAAGGTTAGGTCTGAGTCGCCGGCCATCATGTCCAAAGGCCGTGATAGCTCCATCCGTCGCGACCAACAAGGGGAGCACGTCGAAACGATCGCTGGACTCATCGCGAACGAGCCGGGCGCCAGGCCCCACGATGTCCACAACATCTGTGCGGACCTTGGGAACGCTCCACAGCAGGCCGCCAACCATAGGCTCGCCCGCCGCATCGAGCGTGGCATGGTGACCGAGAAGCCGATGGTGTGTTCTGGCCGTGATCACATGACCGTGCCCGTCCTCCACATGCACGACGCGATCCCCCTTGATGCCAAGAGAACCGATGTGCGCGTGATTCAGCCGTTCACCACCCATCGATTTTATCGGGTACCGCCAAATCTGTGCCACATTCATGGTGTGAACTCCTTTACCATTGCGCTTGCTTGTTCATCCTTCGTGAGGGCATCACAACCATCCAGGATTTCTTCAATCCTTCTCACCCGCCGTGCTCCTCTCTCATTTCGCTGCGGCCCATTGGCTTACGCTGCCATCACGCCCGGCCAGCAGCCCGAGGGCCAGAATGATTTCTTTTTGGAACAGGCGGAAGGATACGTCAAAGCCCAAGAAAAATCGACTTGTTCGGTCTCGATCATGAGAGAGGTTTTTGAACACTGGGCACAGAACGACAAGGCCAGCGGACAGAAACGGGAAGCCGTATTGAAGGTTGTACGAAGTGGTGAGCCAGATCCAGGTTCAAAAGGGGCTCTTTCCGTAGGTGATCGATGGGGCGCGTGGTAGGCTTCATGGAACGCCACCATGAATTACGGAGGAGACCGATGACGATCTATGGGATGAACGCCTTCAATCCGGTACTTCGTCTAGGGCTTATCCTGCTTGTATCAGGTGCTGTGCTCGCACAGACACCGTGGAATGCATTCGGACAGTCAAGTCGCCCAGATGGTTCTGAGAGTATGCTCTATCCACAGGCTACTGACGGTGACCCTGTGGATCTTGCCACGGGGCTCTATTCGGTAGAGGAGCCCGACTTTGTCTTCCCTGACTGGATTCCTATTGTCCTGACGAGGGTATATAGGAGTAAAGATTCAGCCTCGAGAGCGTTCGGCGTCGGAGCCAGCCATCCCTTCGAACTCTATCTGCTCAGGAATGACCTGTGTTCAGANATNCGGTTGATNCTGCCNGATGGGGCGTTTATTCAGTATCTNCGNACAGCNGGGACCAATTGTCTTGATGCGACNCTCATGCACACGACATCNCCCACGGTGTTTCATAACTCGGGCCTGATCTGGAACAAGGAAGCGCAACAGTGGANCCTGCACCGAGCGGACGGCATCAGCTATCGGTTCAATGACTNCCTNGTGCTCACCGAGGTGGAAGATGCGCAGAAGCATCGGCTCACCGTGGGTCGGGACTCGCTTCAACGAGTGGCGAGCGTCACCTCACCCTGTGGGTACTGGTTGAAGTTTGTCCGAGATGACCAAGGGAGAATCGTCCGCATCGAAGACTTCTTGGGCAGGCGTGCGATGTATGAGTACGACGCACGTGGACGGCTCACGCGCGTGGAATATCCGAGCCCTGGACGCATCTCAATCTATACCTACGATGCTGAAGATCGCATGGTGTCGGTCGGCGATCAGAATGGCCCCTTCTTCTGGAACACCTACGACGAGAAAGGCAGGGTGGCGACTCAGCGGCACCCAGATGGAACACAGTGGGACTTTCGCTATGTGGTGACGGAGACCGAGAAGATCAGACAGACCCTCGTGAAGAATCGACAGGGCAAGCTTCGGGTCGCAACCTTTAATGACTCAGGGCGCCTGATATCCGATACCTGGGACGCTGAAGGGACCAGTTCACGAAGTGCAAATTACAAATGGCAGGCCGAGACCAACCAATTTCTTGGGTTAATGTCGCCAGGTGCCGCAGAGGACACGCTGAAGGAACCCTCTCTCAACGGGGCAAGCGCCACGCGAGGCATCAGAAAGGCCCTGAACAAATCGCTGCCGACTATCGACTCAAGACTCATATGGCGGGACAAATCACTGATGAAGGGCTCCGGACCTTAGCGAAGCCCTGCGAGCCGCCTCCGCTGCTTAAGAGAATGCAGCCACGCAAACCCATGACTCGTGAGGAAGTCCAGAACGTGTGGGACGATCTCGTGAGAGAGGAGAGCTACCAGTCGATTGCCTACCTGAATCCTGAATCACAGGAGGTGACCGAATCTGGATTGAATGCAAACGGTGGGATTGTCATTGATGACAGACGGGCAGGATACCTTGGGGGAATGTTCGGATTTTCACGAGGGGGTGGATGGCGCATAGAGGGACGTCTCGTGGCCGAAGTGCCCATTGAAGGAGGGCTATGGCAACTCTATGCCAAGCGGGTGACCGAGTGGTCTTCGAGCCTAGGTGAGTTGGTTGCCGCCACGCCGAAGGACTCTTCATCCTGGGAATTCCAGCTGATATCGAGAAATCCGATGAATCGGAGTGGAGTGAGGGAGTTACAGTCGTTCGTACTGCCGGCAAATGCGGTGCTCCCAGGTGTCACCCCTCAAGGGCTGCTACGCTATGATGCCGCGCAACATAAAGTGTGGATCGTCATTAGCGGGGGCCTGGCTAAACCACTGTTTCTTCAAATTCCAATTGTGCCCTCGTTTGAGCTCTATAGGGGCACGAGGCCTGATGAGCCGAAATATCGACCCACAGCTCCGAATACTGTTGAGGGGTAACCGGCCGGGCCTGAGTACGGCTTGCTATTCTTTCGATAGGTAACGTTCGCGCTCGATAGGCTTGCGGTCTATGTCGAGATTATAACCCCTTGTGCCTATCTGCAAACAAAATCACCAAGAGGTTATACCTCCTGGTTTGATCCCCTGACGAGCCCTCAATAACCCAGTTTCTAACCCCAGTTCTTCGAATCGCACCTTCATGCTCTCAAGATACGCAACGGACGCAGGCATCCAGATCACACGTGTTGGAGCCTGTCCAGTTGAGGCTGATACAGAGGCCTGTAGATGGTCCGTTCCTTCAAGATGCAAGTCAGGCAGGCATGGGTCTCAAAAACCCTAGGGCAGAACTTGGGGCACCGGCTCGATTTTCTGCGGGTATCAGCGTACCCTCTCCTGAGGGCTAAAAAGAAATGATTGTGGGGACCCACATGTGCATTACCGAATGCCATCGTACCGTGCGTGATGGCCTGCCCTGATCACGAAAAAACAGGACCACTAGTATTGGAATATCCGGCTGGCAAGATCGCGGGCATGGTCACGCACATTTGAGAGCGCCCGCTGGCGTCCATACACAGTTGTCCCGATTATGCTTCGCGCACAGTTCTGTCGTTCAGATTGGATCAGTGTTCTGGGAGGATGTCGGGTTCCACGTAAGAACTGGAACAGTCTGTCCAAACAACTGGGGTTAGCTCTGTAAACGTCGTACCTGTTATGGTTTAACAGACCCGTAGCGTTGATTGACGCGAGGGAATACAACCGTACCGGGGAAATGCTTCTGCCCCCAAACGATTAAAGTATCCAATACCGGCCTTAGTCCCTTTCCCTTCTTTGTCAAAACATACTCATAGCGTGCAGGATTGTGCTGATAGGCATGTCGTGTAACAAGGCCGGACGCCTCCAATTGTTTCAGCCTATTCGCAAGGATGTTAGAGGCAATGTTCTCCGGTGAGGACAAGAATTCCTGATAGCGTCTTTTGCCCAATACCAGATCGCGAATAACCAACAGCGTCCACTTATCTCCAAGGATGTCGAGCGCATTGGTGATCGGGCAGCATGATCGCTTAAAGGACATGTTGGTATCCATTGTTCCGGTCGTCCGGCATTATACACCCGCCCATCACTCCCATCACTATAGAGCTGGCTGAGTGACAGGAATTACCGTACCTATGTAACTTGCAAAGTACAAGTGACTATGCTACCATCGCATTCGACATGGGCGGATCCGTGCCGTTCTAGTAAGAAAGGAGGACTCACAAATGGATCTTTGACCCTACAGAATCGACATGAAAGGTTCGGGTAGAGCGGAAATGATGAGTCTCCCTTTCCCGGATAAACCCATCACTACAATGCCCAACCAATGAGGAGGGATGAGAGATGCCTTTATGGAAAGTGTATCATCCAGTCGGCGCGTTCACGGCTGACGACAAAAAGAGGCTGGCCAAGCAGGTGACGGAGGTGTACGCGAGTATCCCGCTCCCGAAGTTCTATGTGGTGTTCATTTTTGAAGAGGTCGCCAAGGACTCCTGCTTTGTTGGTGGCGAGCCGCATAACAAATTCGTCCGGTTCAAGATCGACCACATTGCGCGGACGCTCCCTGGTCCGGTCCTCAGAGAATGGTGGATCAGGACACTTGATGCAGTCATTGCTCCCTTCGTCAAGGACAGGGGGTATGATTGGGAGATTTCCGTTGACGAGACCCCGTGCGATCTGTGGTCTCTTCAAGGGGAACTGGCTCCGCCGTTTGAATCTGTGGCTGAAAAGCGATGGGTGAAGGAAAATAAGGCGAGTCCCTATACCTTACCGGAAAAGCTTCCGGTCAGTCTTATCCTCGCTCCCGGAGTCGCGGACCGATAGGGTCCGGCGTAGTTGCCGTGAGCGTTTGCGGAGCAGCGTGTGTCGAGGTAGTCGTCGCCCGAATGTGCCGTCGTACCCAAGAGAGATGACGACCAACAGGGCAACGTCATCTTTCTTGGGACAACTTTCTACCGATAAAGACGCCTTCTCCTGATACAGCGCCGCGGCTCAGTCGCAGTCGTTAGGCTTGGCGAATGAACCCAGGGTTCTCTGCAACACTGTAACAAATTCTCGCAGAGACAGGGCGGCCAAGTTTTAAAGAAACAATGGCGAAATCAATCGTGATAGTGGTTACCGAGTCGCTCGTAGACCCGTGTACACCACCCAGATATTTCCAACTTTCGGGGTAAATTGGAAGGAACACGCCGCATGAGCACGATGAAAGCAATGGAAGTACGACAGCCCGGAGGCCCTCTGCAACTCGTGGAGCGGGACGTGCCCAGTCCCCCAATGGGGCATGTTCTGATTCAGGTGCAGGCCTGCGGGATCTGTCACAGCGATGTGTTTACTAAGGAGGGTCTGTGGCCTGGGATCCAGTATCCTCGTGTGCCTGGACATGAAATTGCCGGGATCATCGATGCGGTAGGTTCAGGCGTGGGTGAGTGGAAACCGGGCCAACGGGTCGGTGTAGGATGGCACGGTGGACATTGTGGCCGCTGCGAACCGTGCCGCCGAGGAGATTTTATCCTCTGCCACCATGCACTCGTGCCGGGAATTAGCTATGACGGAGGTTATGCCACGTACATGGTGGCTCCCGTAGAAGCGTTGGCGCGGATTCCGGACGATCTCTCCAATGTTGAGGCAGCCCCCCTCCTATGCGCGGGCATCACCACCTTCAACGCGCTTCGCAACAGTGGTGCACGACCCGGCGACGTGGTCGCCGTCCTCGGCGTCGGCGGTCTTGGGCATTTGGGTGTACAATTTGCGACCAAGATGGGTTTCGAGACGGTGGCGATCGCTAGGGGAAAAGACAAAGAGGCGTTGGCCAAGAAATTGGGCGCCCGCCACTACATCGACAGCAGTGTACAGAATGTGGCCGAGGCGCTCACCGCTCTTGGCGGAGCGAAGGTCATTCTAGCGACCGTCACGAGCGGCAAGGCAATGAGTGCTACGCTCGGCGGACTAGCCATCGACGGGAAACTGATTATGGTTGGTATCTCGGAGGAGCCTGTCGAGGTCCCCATCGTCAAGTTCATTGTGGGGCGACATTCCGTTCAGGGCTGGCCGTGCGGGACCTCGGCGGACTCGCAAGATACATTGGCCTTCAGCGTCCAAGCGGGCATACGGCCGATGGTCGAGGAGTTTCCGCTTGAACGCGCGGCTGAAGCCTATGACCGCATGATGAGCGGCAAGGCGCGATTTCGTGTGGTGCTCACCATGAACTGACACAAAGGGCTGCCTGTCCACAATCAGTTCTTTTAGACCCCTTTGACAGCTACCATTGAATTTCAATTATATCCATAGGATGGCGGCTCCTTCTTCACAACGTTTTTGACGCGCTTCCTGACAGCCAGTCTTGTCTACCAAATGTCTTGCCATTCTTTGAATATTAAGATGACGCTAGAGAAATATACTGCCCCACTTAGTTTCTGGACAGTTTGTTGAACACTGCTAACTATCAATTTTTAGAGAATCCAGCCCGCTTCGAGGCTCTACTTCTCAAGGGCCAGCCGGGTGCACTCGCTCGTGACCCTGCTGAGAGACCCTCTGCAGTTTTCTGCTGGGTGGGCTTTGAATAAATTCAATGGGTTTACTCGACGCGATTGCCGTAGATGCCTGTCCACTATTGAAGTGGAGCACAACATCCTGCAGCCAACAAGGGGCTCTAACCCGTCCATCGAGCGGCAGCCTCTGGCAAGCCCTGTGGCGGTTCGGCAAGCAACTCGGATGCCTTGGCCATCAGTGCTGCCGCGATCGGGCCAGCCAAATGTGCCTTGCGGCCTGCATCATCAGCAAAGGCATCGAAGATGCCAAACGTCGCCGGTCCCAACCGCAGTGCGAACCAGATCGGCGTCGTAGCTTCCTGATTCGCCAGGGCGAGCCCGCCTTCGAGAAAGCGGGCGACATCCGCTTCTTTTCCTGGCTTGGCTTTCAATCGCACGAACAGAGCCACTCGTACCATGGTAGTCTCTCCTTTCTGAGGTTGAACAGTGTGAGGCAAATTCTAGCGATGGATACCAAGTGGCGCTAGTGGCAGGAATGACAATTATGCTACAGTTCTCGCCATGCGAATTTACATTCTTGCTCTGAATGAAGTCTTCGACTCCGGCTTGTCCACACTGCTCGACACGTTCAGTACGGCGAACGACCTGGCGGAATCCGTTGGAGCACCGTCGGCACGTTTCGATGTGACGGTCGTGGGTGTCCGTTCCCGCGTATACACCAGTCACGGGCTGTCGGTACCTGTACGGTCGGCGACACGACTTGCGCGTCCGAGTGTCGCGCTCGTGCCGGCGATCGGGGCGAAGATGCCGGGCACATTGCGAATTGCGCTTGAACGGCGAGACATCACGGACGCACAAGCGCTCCTGCGTCGCTGGTCTAACAGCGGCGCGCTGGTGGGTGCCGCGTGCACGGGAACATTTGTCCTTGCTGGCACGTCGCTGCTCAACGGCCAGAATGCGACGACATCTTGGTGGCTCGCCCCGTTCTTTCGTGAACGGTACCCGCATGTCGTGCTAGACGACTCGCGGATGGTCGTGAGTTCATCCCGCTTCGTCACCGCCGGCGCTGCGCTGGCCCACCTCGATCTGGCGTTGTGGCTGGTGCGTCGTCGAAGCCCGGCGCTGGCAGCCCTGACGGCTCGCTACCTGGTAGTGGACCCGCGGCCATCGCAGGCGGCATTCACAATCCCTGACCACCTTGCGCATTCGGACCCGCTCGTCGAGCGGTTCGAGCGGTGGGTACGACGCCAGCTGGCTGATGGTTTCTCGCTCAGCGAAGCGGCTCGCGCAGTGGCGACAAGCGAACGCACCCTGGCGCGTCGCCTGCAATCCGTGCTGGGCAAGTCCCCGCTCGCGTACGTTCAGGATCTTCGCGTCGAGCGGGCGGTGCACCTACTACAGACGAGCAGTGTCAGTATTGATCAGATTGCCGCTCAGGTCGGCTACGCAGACGGGGTGACGCTGCGCACGCTCATTCGGCGTAAGATCGGCCGCGGCGTCCGTGAGATCCGTGCACGCGACTAATCGATAGGCAACGAAACGGTGGTGTACCGGCGTCTTCCTTTTCGCGGCGGGAGGGGGGATCTGGTTTCTTTGGCTTGACGAACAAAATAGTCAAAATAGACACCCACCTCAGATAACCTAGTCTGGAGTCGACACCATCTACCTCCTCATTCCTTCTCCACCGTTCCTCGACCAGTTTGAAGCGTACGAAGTGACCTCTCATTCTCAGTGAAAATAGCTATCTCTCAGTTTTTCCTTCGCTAATCGTTCATTGAAGCTCGAGCCCTGCCCGGAGAGTCATGGACTGACCCCCTAGATTGAGACACGGCGAATTGGCACACTTGACACAAGAAGGGGGTGGCAGGTGGCCAAGAAACGCGTGGGTAAGTTTCCGAAGGTTTTTCGGCAGATGGCCGTGGAACGGCTGAACCACTGCGAGAACATCGTGGAGTTGGCAAAGGAACTCGGCATCAGTCGACGGCTGTTGTATGGGTGGCGTGAGAAGCTGGAGGCGCTGGACTGTAGTGGGGCACCGCCAGCGAATGCGCGTGAGGCGACGCTCCGGAAAGAGGTCAGCCGACTCAAGCGGGTGTTGACCGAGAAGGTCTTGGAGGTGGATTTTTTCAAAGGTGCCTTGCAACAAGTCGAGGCGCGACGCCAGCAGCGCGGCAAGGCCGGCATGCGGGCATCTACGCCCAGATCCGGGTCGTGATGTCGGGGCAAGGCGGGTTGCGGATCGAGCGGATGTGTCAGTTAGCCCAGGTGAGCCGAGGGGGGTTCTACCGGTCGTGGCCGGAGGCCCAGCCTGTGGAGGAAGAAATGATGGTGCGGGCCGAGATTCAACAGATCGCGCTGGCGCATCGGCGCCGGTACGGCTATCGGCGGATCACGGCGGAACTGCACCGACGTGGTCTGCTGGTGAACCACAAGCGGGTGGCGCGACTCATGCGGGAAGACAACCTCCTTGCCATCCAACCGCGAGCCTTCGTGGTCACGACCGATGCGCAGCATGACCTGGAGGTGTATCTGAATCTCGCTCGTCGCCTGACGTTGACCGGGATCAATCAACTCTGGGTGGCGGACATCACCTACATCCGGCTGAAGGGCGAGTTTGTCTACCTGGCGGTGATGCGCGATGCGTATTCACGCAAGGTCGTGGGCTGGGCGCTGGACCGCACGCTGGCCGCCCGGTTGCCGATCGCGGCGCTGGAGCATGCCATTGCGGAGCGGCACCCGCCGCCTGGGTTGGTGCATCATTCCGATCGTGGCGTCCAGTAGGCCTCGGGCGCGTACGTGCTGCTTCTTCAACCCCACCACATGATTCCGAGCATGAGTCGGCCGGCCAACCCCTATGACAACGCTAGTTGTGAGAGCTTCATGAAGACGCTTAAGCGGGAGGTGGTCCGGTACCTGCGTCGCCGACATCGCTTTCGTCGGCCGCGCAAGGTACGCCTCTCGTCTCGGCCCATTCAGGACTTAATCAGCGTCGACGAGCGGCCACCCGAGGTAGCGGATCGCACGGTGCTGGGGCATTGTGAGG
>SPAX01000053.1 GCA_005239475.1 Nitrospira sp.
TGGACGCGCAAAATGTTACAAGCGGAACTGAGCGGCAATCCTTTCGCGCATTTTCTGTTGGCAAAGCAGGTGCCGCAGGGCGAAGCGGGTTCCGTTTCGATTGTCGGGTATCTCTGTTTCTGGGTCGTCTTCGAGGAAGTACGGCTGATGAACCTGGCGGTCAATGAGTCGATGCGGCGCAAGGGTATCGCCAGGGCCTTGGTCATCCAGGCTCTGGAGGCGGGGCTGGCACAAGCGGCGATGCGCGCCGTGCTCGAAGTGCGGGCTTCGAACCAGGCCGCACATGCGCTCTACCGAAGTCTTGGATTTCACGACGTGACGACCCGACCAACGTACTATACCAATCCCATAGAAGATGCCTTGCTGATGGAACTGGACCCGATTGTGTCGGAGTCGGGTCGATTGACACACGAATTCGGTCGCGAGGGAGGACATATCCGGCCGCTGCAGTAATCTCATAACCAGGAGGTGCGACATGCTGACAGACAGTATGATTGCGGAACGGCTGCGCCAATCCAGTCACGAATTCCGTGTACTGGAAGAGGCACACCACCGTCTGGACCTGGAATTGATCCAATTGCAGAAACGCCACGTACTGACTCCTGCCGAAGAACTGTCCATGAAGGATTTGCACAAAGAGAAGTTGGCGAAGAAAGACAAGATGGCCGAGCTGATACGTGTCTGTCGAGACCACGAGCTGCAGGCCGCTCCACAGTGAGGAGCATCGTCGTGGGGGTGGCGTCAACCAGCAACCGGGACCGGAGTCATGGCACAGATTCTCAATCCCCTTGCCGCACATATCCGGACCGTCAAGAAGCGGCTGATCATCATCGGGGCCACGATTCTGGTGGCCATGATGGTGTCCTTTGCCTTTTCCGGGGATATGGTCGCGTGGTTGAATCGTCCGTTTCCCAACCAGTTGGTGTTTTACGGACCGACGGAAGCCCTGTTCGCCTCGATCAAGGTTTCCTTTCTGGCGGCGATCCTGGCGAGTCTGCCGGTCATCTTCTATCAGTGTTGGAAGTTTATTGAGCCAGCGCTGCTCCCCAAGGAGCAACGCTGGGGCATTCCGCTGTTTGCGCTGGCGGGAGCGCTCTTTGCCTTCGGTTTGATCTTTTGCAATCTCGTGATTCTCCCGCTGGTCATCGATTTCTTCGTCAGTTTTGGCATGGATCACGACGTCACCCCGCTCTTGAGTGTCGGGACCTACATCGACTTCAACGTCAAATTTCTCCTGATATTCGGTTGTGCGTTTGAATTGCCGCTGGTACTCACCATCCTGGCGCGGGTCGGTGTGGTCTCGGCCCAGGTGTTAGCGAAGTATCGGAAATACGCGATCATGGCTGCGTTGATCCTGTCGGCCATCGTCACGCCCGATGCGACCCTCTTTACCATGCTCTTGATGGCCGTGCCCTTGATGGTGTTGTATGAGATTGGAATCATTGGCGCACGCATCTTTGGACGGGAAGCACCAACCGAAGTCAGTTTGCCGCTCGATCCGGATTTGCCGATAGGGCCGGCCGGGCAGCGGGTCCGATAGCAGGATGCTGAAAACGTCCGCCAGCATCGTTCTCGCATCGCGCAGAGGCTCAACGTACCGAAGCGTACGCCTCGCCTCTTCGCTCGCTGCGGCCTTGCTGAACGGCCTTTTTGAGCATCCTGCGGGGAGATGCCCTCCTCTTGTCCCAGACGTGCAAGCCATCGAAGTTCTGCTGTGCCGAAATGGCTTTTCAGCAGCCTGATAGAGGCTGGTAAGGGGCTAAGGGGCAGAGGTAAGGGGTAACGGGGTAGGAGATAGATGAAAATTTGGGCTCGGATTATACCGACAGTATTTGCGCTGAGTTTATGGAGTGCAGGCGGAATATTGTGGGCTGCCACTCAGGCACCCTCAGCGGTCCCGCCATCTTCGCAACAAGCCCCAGGCCATGGGGAAGGCCAGCCTCAATACGATCCCTTCGGTCAGCAGGCCGCGAGCATTCAGGCTCTCACGTCTGTCGGGAACGATCTGGTCTATGCCGGCTCGTTTGGCCTTGGCCTATTTCGCAGCGAGGATCGTGGCGCCATCTGGACGAAATCGGGCCAGGGTGTGACCGATCCGTTTATTCTGACGCTCACTACGGGAAAAGACGGTGCGATCTATGTCGGAACCTTCCGTGGTGGGGTCTTTCGTTCGCGCGATCGAGGGAAGAGCTGGCATGCGATCAACAGCGGTTTCAAGCACCTGGAAATCAAAGCCCTTCTTGCCGTGGGTGAGGGGGTGTATGCAGGAACGGCCGACGGGGTCTATCGACTTTCCTCCGACGACCGCTGGTCGGTGGTGACCTCCGGTCTCGACGATATCCTGGTCCATGCGTTGGCCCTCTCGTCCGACGGGACACTGTTTGCCGGAACCTCAGGAAAAGGCATCGTGCGATTTAAACCTCGATCGACCGGCTGGGTGCGTCAGCAACAAGGACTCAAAGATCATGAAGGTATGACGGAGAACTTTATTCGCGTGTTGACGATCGATCCAGAGGGTGGCATTTATGCCGGCACGTTCGACGGAGGCGTCTTTTGCAGTGCTGATGGAGGCATAACCTGGCGGCCCATCAGCCGGGCGCTTCCGAACGATTCGATTCGCGGGATTCTGTTCAACAGCCGGGGGCTTTTTGTGGCGACGGGGCACGGCATTTTCAAAACGACTGACAAGGGGCGTCAGTGGGTGCCGCTCAATAAGGGGTTGAGGAGTATGGCCATCCAAGTCTTAATCGAGTCCGGCGCCGGAGTGCTGTATGTTGGTACAAGCGACGGGGCGTTTCGAAGTGACGACGACGGACGGTCGTGGAATCCCATTAATCAGGGTCTTGAGGGAGAGGCGGCCCCGTCACCCTTCCGTTTTCGCTAACCAAGAAAGGGTAGAGCACGATGTCAGAGCCGACAGAAAACACACAAGCCACCATTTCCATCAGCAGCAAGGGGACCCATCTGGGCGAGATTGTGTTGCGATTGTTCCATGATGTAGCGCCAGGTCATGTGAAGAACTTCACGAAGTTGGCCCAAGAAGGTTTCTATAATGGCACGACCTTTCATCGGGTCATTCCCGGTTTCATGATCCAGGGCGGCGATCCCAACAGCAAGAACCCTGACCGCGCATCGCACGGCATGGGGGGGCCGGGACACAGGGTTAAGGCCGAGTTCAACAGTAAACCACACAAGCGCGGGGTACTATCCATGGCGCGTTCGAACGACCCGGACAGCGCCGGCTCCCAATTCTTCATCTGCGTCGCAGATGCGAATTTTCTCGATTGGCAGTACACGGCATTCGGTGAAGTGGTCAGCGGAATGGACGTGGCGGACAAGGTGGTAAACATGAAGCGGGACGGCCGTGACAATCCCCTCGAACGAGTCGAGATGACGGTCACGATCACGGACTAGCGTGAGGGGTTAGGGGTAAGGCGTGAGGGGTTTAGACCGAAGAGAATATGGACTGCCTGATTCAGTGTGGGAGGCCTTCAGGGCGATCGCCTCGCGCCTCGCGCCTTACGCCTTACTGTTATTCGCAGGCTGCGCCATTCCTATGGTGCCCTATCGTGCGGTCTATGAAGATCCGGTGAACTTTGTTCGATTGGAAGTGGATTATTCCGTCCTGCCGGAGTGGCCTCCCAGCGCGCATGCGCATCCGAAGGCGATGCGCGCCGAGGACGTTGCTCGTATCCTCGGCGGCATCTCGGTCAAAGAAGATCGGATCTGGTTACAGAAATGGCTGCAGGGCGAGGCGCCGCTGATGCCGGCGTTTCGGCCTGAGGAAATCGCGCTCTTATCTCAGCAGATCGCAGAGGCCTTCGCCCTGGCCCGCCCGGACGAACGCGTGACGTTTTATCTCAGTCAACCACAAACATCCGTCAAGCGCATCATCACCTCGGGCGGCATCTATCTCCACGGCACAGAACTGCATTTCATTTTGGGGAATTGGCAGGTCCCCTACGGTATTCCAACCTATGGCATGATCTACGATCGGCGCTACCCCATGCGACCGACGGCCGCCAAAGGATTTTACTTGTTCTTCGATCCAGGTGAGGCGACTATCGCACAGCAGCACAGCCTTTGGGATACACTGCTGGCCAACACCAATGACGAACTCGTGATCGATCTTACGAAAACCGTCTTTGGACCTATCGCTTCTCTAGCAGGACGCTGAAAAAGTCCGCCAGCGTAAGAAGACCGTTATTTGGTTTATTTGGTTTGTCTCGTTTGTTTGGTTGAACCAGACAGACCAGATGAACCAGATAAACAAAACAAACCAGTTTGAGCATCCTGCCAGTCCCGCTTGTCGTGCCCATCACTCGCATGCGGACGTTCCCTTCATCCTGCCGATTGTTGAACGGGAAAAGCGGAGATTTCCCTGTCAAGACACAGACTTAGTAGATTTGACTCGGGGGATTCGGTAAGATGCCATACGCGTGGCAATGATGCAGTTTACCCACCGAGCGTAATCGATCCAGGGAGCAGTAGTGGCCCGAACTCGTGTTGTTGTCGCCTTGATTGTCATTCTGCTGATCGGCGGTGGAGCCTTTTTCATTTTCTCTTCCTACCTGACCGGCAACGATTATCTCAAAAATTTCTTCCTCCAGCAGCTGGAGCAGAGTATCGGACGCAAGATCGACGTTCATCGCATCAAGCTGGTCTTGTTCCCTCGCATTCGATTGGAACTGACGCAAGTAGCGATTCATGATCGGAATTCCGATGACATCTTGTTATCGGCCAAGAAGCTGGACTTGGTCTTGCGGCTGCTCCCCCTGTTTCGCAAACAGGTGGTAGGGAAGCGGCTGCTTATCGAAGAACCGACCCTAACGCTTCGTCGCGATCGCAGCGGGCACTGGAATCTCCTCGATCAGGTTGTCCAGGGGGGCTCAGCTGATCACGATGCCATGCAGACGATCAGCCGGATCTTCCGCATTCGTGAAGCAACGTTGGTGAATGGGAAGCTGATCATCATCGACGACGCACGGCCTGATGGGACTCGATTGATGACGTGGGAGTCGGTGGAGGCGGCACTCGTCATCCGAGCGGAGCGGGGACAGGCGGATCTGCAGGTCTCTACCGGTCAAGTGGGCGACAAGGGCCTGTCTGCCATCTCCCTGGCCGGAACGATCAGCACTGCCCAGCGGCAGACGTTGGTGATCGACGATGCCTCTGGTTCGTCGAGCACATTCCAATTCGACGGCACACTTGAAGCGGCCAATCTCAATCTTCGAGAGGTGGCGGATTTCTTCGGGCCACGCCCGCTTCCGGAGCAGTTGCAGGGCACCCTGAATGTGCACAGTCACGTTCGGGCTGTGCCTGGCGTAGCGGGCTATGATGTGGTGTTGTCCGATCTGTCCGCAAATCTCGAGCAGCTGCGCCTTGCAGGCCAAGCGAGCCTCTCCGGTCTGCTGACGCCTCAGCCCACGTTTGCGTTCACCTTTGCGGCACCCCCGATCCAATTGAGCCAGTTCTTCTCGACCGTGCCGGCCGCGTGGCTGCATCCGCAGCTGCCGGTGGTGATCAAGGACCGGGAGATCGACGGGATAGTGGAGATTGTCTCGGCCACCGTCACGGGATCGGCAGCGGCAGGGCCGCAGTTGTCGATGACTGGTGAATTCCGCGTGAAGCAGGGGCAAGCTCTGATCGGAGACCGTCGTGTCCCTGCCAAGGACTTGGCGGCGGTGGTATTGGTCGAAACGGGTCGTCTCAGGGTGTCGAATCTGAGTGGGCTCTATGGCACGATCCATATGAATGAGAGCAAGGCGCTCGTCTCATTTTTGGAGGCGGGGCCCTGGCTTGAGATGGACATTACCGGGGCGATGGCCGCCGCAGACCTGTTGCAGTTTCTCTCGAAGACCGTCAAGTCGGAACAGCTGTCGCGTCTGTTGGCAGCCACGCATGATGTCGAAGGCAATGCCGCTCCCACGTTTCGGATGGTCGGCTCGCTCAATCAGCCCGGTGGCGTCACCTTTGCCGGGGGAGAGATTACCGTTCAGCGTGTCAGTTTGACCCATCCATCGTTGCCCGAACGGCTAACGGAGTTGCAAGGCCGGTTCGTGCTGTCGGATGGCGGGACTCTGTTCGATCAGGTGACAGGAAATTTTGGCGATCTGGCCTTGCAGGTCAGCGGGGGCATCACGGGGGGCAGTGGCAGTACCTTTCAAGATTTTCTGATTCGGATCATGGGCGATGCGGACCATATGGCCAAGTTGCTGCCCTCGAAAGCCATTTCAGCCGGGGTGATCGAGGGCGTGGTCAACGGTGCCGTGGTCTTGACCGGGCCGACCGTGTCGCCGCACATACGGGGTGAGGTCGTCCTGACCGAATCGAAAGTGACGCTTCCAGGTCTGGTCGAGAAACCGATCGGCGCCCAGGTGACGGTGGAATTCGAGGGGGTGATCCCACAGGGCTCCGGGCTCTTGCTCGATCGGCTCGAGCTGATCGTGCCGCCGATCCGACTGCCGGTCAAAGGCAAGATTCAGCTGGGTAAACGATTCTCCATCGACGCAGCGCTTTCGACCGGCACGATCTTATTGTCCCGCGTTCCAGAATGGATTGCGAAAGGAGGGTTTGAGGCGGGGAGTATCGAATTGTCGCTCGACATGAAGGGGAAGGATCTCGATTGGAAAGCCTGGAGGACCACCGGGTGGCTCGCGTTGACCAACGGTCTGATGAACGCCAAGGGGGCCGAGGGACCGATCCAGGATTTGCATCTGCGGGTCCACTTCGTGAAGAACGGTGCGGAGATCAAACGGTTGTCGTTCCGCCTGCTCGACAGCGACGTCTCGCTGGAAGGTACGATCCGCAACTGGGCGGCGAAACCCACGATTACCGCCAAGATCGAGTCCAATCAGATGGATCTCGACCTCCTCATCCCGAAAGGTGCGCGGTCACCCATTCGAGAATTTCTGGAAACTCTCGCAGCCACCAGCAAGGTCAATGCAACCGCGTCGATGGCGCGCGGCCACTATAAACATCTCAAATTTGGAAGCCTCTCCGCCCGTATCATGATTCAAGACGGCGTGCTCGATGTGGATCGTGTGTCCGGCCAATCGACCAGTGGGGAAGTGGCCGGACGTATTGTGGTGCAATTGCCGCGCAATGAGCCAGCCGACGCTGAGCTCTCGGTTCGGGCGACGGGTTTGTTGGTGGAAGATGTGCTGAAACTTTTTGGCTCGAAAGCGGGAATGGCTACGGGCGAAGTTCGAGTAACGGGGACGATCCGCGGCCATGGGAAAAATCCGCACGGGCTGTACCCCACGTTGAACGGTAAGGTGGATATCCTGGTTGAGAACGGACGTATCTTTAAATCGCAGGGACGGGCGGTCTGGAAAATCATCAGCATTTTGAATCTCCCGGCCGTGCTCCAAGGGAAAGTGGATTTGGAGAAAGACGGGTTGCCCTATAACAAGATTTCTGCGACGGTTCTCGTGCGGAACGGACTCTTTGAGACCGAGAACTTGATCATCGATAGCCCGATCGTCAAGATTACCGCTGCCGGCAACTATGATCTGCCGACGGATCAAATCGACATGGTCTGGGCCGTCAGCCCGTTCGGATCGTATTCGCAATTCCTGAAAACAATTCCACTCTTCGGGCGGCTCTTTGCCGGTGATCGCAAAGGCATTGCCACTGCGCTGTTCTCCGTCAAAGGGTCAATAGAGGATCCGGAGGTGACGTACCTGCCGATGAAGTCGTTCGCCACCGGCGTGACAGGCCTGGCGCAACTTGCCTTCGACATCTTGAAGAATACGGTCATGCTGCCGATTGATTTAATGACGCCTGAAGAGGATCAAAGTGCCGGCAAGGAATCGATTCCTGCGCCTGAACCAGCGCCTGAACCGGTTCCATCCGCGCCTTGACCGACCTCCCCCCCCGTGCTAGATTCCGAGAACCATTCACTATGCCGCCATCCACTCCGCAATCTCAACGGGCCACGGTCTTCATCGCTGCCAGCGAGGCCGACGCCAATTTATATTACGCGACGAAGTTTATTGCGCCGGACCCCTTTATCTATTTGGAGATTAAAGGGGAGCGGATTCTGGTGATGAGCGATCTCGAAATGGATCGGGCGAAGAGCCAGTCGTCCGTCGATCAGGTGCTCTCGTATTCTAAGGTTGAAGGGCGAGCAAAGACGCAAGGCATCGCCGAGCCAGGCACGGTCGAGGTCGTCCATATTCTTCTGCGGGAAGCCGGCATTACTCAGATCCTGGTTCCCGCGAATTTCCCCTTCGCTCATGCCGTCAAATTCCAGTCCTTGGGATATCAGCTGCATCCGAAGCGAGATCCGTTCTATGAACAGCGTGAGGTGAAGACCGCCGAAGAAGTCCGCTTTATCGAAGCGGCCCAGCGCGCGACCGAACAGGCGGTCGCGGCAGCCCACGATCTGCTGCGTCAGGCCTCGATCAACCAGGATCAACTGTGGTTCGATGGGGTACCGTTGACGACTGAACGAGTGAAGAAGCTGATCAATGTGACATTGATGGAGTCCGATTGTGTTGCCCAGCATACTATCGTTGCCGGGGGAGAGCAGGCTTGCGATCCCCACAACGAAGGCAGTGGGCCGTTACCGGCTCACCGCAGCATTATCTTCGACGTGTTTCCTCGTTCCGCCGGCAACCGATATTTCGCCGACATGTCCAGGACTGTGGTACGCGGGACCCCAAGTCCCGAGCTGAAGCGGCTGTACCAGACAGTCTTGGACGCACAGGAAGAGGCCATCACGAAAATCAAAGACGGGGCGGACGGAAAAAGAATTCATCAAGGCATCTGCACCAGGTTTGAAAAATCCGGGTATAAGACCGGCCTCGTCAATGGACGGATGCAGGGCTATTTCCACGGTACCGGCCATGGGGTGGGTCTCGATATCCACGAAGCGCCTCGCATCAGCCGCACCGGGTCGCTGCTCCAAGAAGGCCATGTTGTCACGGTCGAGCCGGGCCTCTACTATCCTGGTCTCGGTGCCGTGCGCATCGAAGATATGGTGCTCGTCACAAAAAACGGCTGCCGCAATCTGACGAATTTTCCCAAGACCTTCGAGTTGGGCTGAACAAGATGTTTGGCGTAAGGGGCAAGAAGTCTCCCCACATTTTACGCTTTACGTTTCCGCCTCACGTCCTATATGCGCCTGACCTTCACAATTCAACGATTCAATCCTGAAGTCGATGCCTCACCCTATCCCCAAGATATCCGGCTTGACGTCGGGCGCGGGATGACCGTCCTCGATGCGCTCATTCGCATCAAGCAAGAGTGCGACGGCAGCCTGGCAGTCCGCTATTCCTGCCGCTCCGCTATCTGCGGGTCTTGTGCGATGACGATCAACGGCAGCGAGAAACTGGCCTGCCGTACCTCCCTCCGCAAAGAACTTGAGCGACACGGGCACATCACGGTCGCGCCGCTCCGCAACTTACCGGTAATCAAAGACCTGGTTGTGGATATGGCGTCGTTCTGGGAGAAGATTCGCGATGTGCATCCCTGGCTGGTGTCGGAGGCTCGCCCTCCGCAGGTGGGCGTAGCTGGACAGACAGGGGTGCGGGACCAGGCCACGCCGCAGTTTCACAATGTGGATGCCTGCATCATGTGCGGCGCCTGCGTCGCGGCTTGTACGGTGCATGAAGTCTCGAAGGGGTTTGCAGGCCCTGCAGCCTTGGCGAAGGCCGATCGCTTCCTTTCCGACCCACGAGATTCCCCTTCGGCGACCAGCGCCAGACTTTCGGCTCTTCAAGACGAGGATGGGATCTGGGACTGCACCCGCTGCAACTTCTGCGTGGAGGTCTGTCCGAAAGATGTCAAACCGATGGAGGCGATCGTCCGGTTGCGGCGGGCCTCGCTCGAACGTGGATTTACGACGACCGGCGGCGCGCGTCACATTCTCGGCTTTACCGATCTGGTCGAACAGCAAGGGCGTTTGAACGAAGCGATCATGCCGCTGAAAGTGGTGGGGTTCGCACCACGTGGCCTCTTGCGTATCCTGCCCCTGGGCCTCAAGATGTTGCTCAAAGGAAAAATCCCCAACCCCCTCGGACATGCGATTCCTGGGCTCAGCCAGCTCCAGGCCCTCTTACGACGAGTGCGACGTGCTTCACCTCCAGCCTGATGCCCATGGCCTGGACCTTTCGCTTTCTTGAAGAGATTGCCCTGGCCGATATCGCCTTCGAAGCCGAGGGGGAATCGCTCGAGGAGGTCTTTCGAGGCGCGACGCAGGCCCTTCTTGAGTGCATGGCGAACCCTGCCAAGGTGTCGGGAGAATGGGAGCGCGCGATTGAACGGACCGATGTGGACCCGTCGGCGCTGTTGTTTGATTGGTTGTCGGATGTGGTGTACTGGAAGGACGCCGCAGGGGTAGTCTTCCGAGAGGCGCCGCTGACCGTGACGAGAGAGGGGGACCTGTGGCTATTGCAAGCCTGTCTCATCGGCGCGCCGGTGGATCAGCAGACGCAAGAACTCCACGCCGATGTGAAGGGGGTCACGAAACATCTCTACGAGCTCAAGCAGACTGGCGGTTGCTGGAAGGTGCGCGTGGTGCTCGACGTATGAAGCAGCCTGAAAGTGAGAAAGGCGCAAGGAGCGAGACGGGTGAGGTCAGGCAGCTGTTTCGAACGCGTCGCGCGTGTCTCGCTCGTCCCGCAGGTCTCGCCAGGTTGATCATGGCCACTTTGACATGAACCTCAACACCGACATGACGGTCAATCGGATCACGGACGAAATTTGGGAAATCCCTATGTCTGAAAAACCTGGCATGCTAGTGCCGGCCAGGATTTACGCAACCGAGGGGATTCTTCAGGCTATGGATTCCGGAGTCTTCGATCAGGTGACCAATGTCGCCTGCCTGCCCGGCATTCGCCGGTACGCGCTCTGTATGCCTGACGGCCATTGGGGCTATGGATTTCCGATCGGGGGTGTCGCGGCGTTCGACGTGCAGGACGGCGTCATTTCTCCCGGCGGTGTGGGATACGATATTAACTGCGGCATGCGGCTGATTCGAACAGATTTGACGCTGGCGGACGTGCAGCCATATCTAGAGAAGCTTATGACCGAACTCTTTCGGAAAGTGCCGGCCGGCGTCGGGGCGAGTGGATTTGTTCGGCTCTCGAGGGAGGACTTTGGTCGCGTGATGACCCATGGGGCCAAGTGGTGTGTGGAGCGCGGATACGGATGGCATCGGGATCTCGTTCGCATGGAAGAAGGCGGCTGCATCGAAGGAGCCGATCCGTCGATTGTGACCGACCATGCGCTCCAACGTGGCATCAACCAGCTGGGGACCTTGGGATCGGGCAATCACTACCTCGAAGTCCAGGTGGTCTCGAACGAGCGGATATTCGATCCGGTCACGGCTGCGGCGCTCGGCATCACCGGCCACGAGCAGATTGTTGTGATGGTGCATTGTGGCTCGCGTGGGTTCGGCCATCAGGTGGCGAGCGACTATCTCAAGGTTTTTGAAAAGGCCATGCGCCGCTACGGCATCACTGTGAAGGATCAACAGTTGGCCTGTGCGCCGTTTCGATCTCCCGAGGGGCAGGACTATTTTTCCGCCATGAACTGTGCCGCGAACACGGCCTTTGCCAATCGCCAAGTCATTACGCATCAGATCCGCGAAGCCTTCGCGACGGTCTTCGGTCGGTCCGCCGAGGCATTGGGCATGGAACTGGTGTATGACGTGGCGCACAACATTGCCAAGGTAGAACGGTATGCAGAAGGGGAATTGGTGGTGCATCGCAAAGGAGCGACCAGGGCATTTGGGCCGGGGAGTCCGGAGCTACCAGAAACGTTTCGACAGACAGGCCAGCCGGTCATCTGTGGCGGCTCGATGGAGACCGGCTCATATTTATTGGTGGGGACAGACCAAGCGGTGCGTGACACGTTCGGGTCGACGATGCACGGGGCCGGGAGAACGATGTCCCGCGCGCAAGCGAAGAGAACAGTTCGCGGCGAGCAGCTGCAACTGCAGATGAAAAAGCGCGGCATTGTGGTCAAGGCCGTGTCGATGTCGGGCCTTGCGGAGGAGGCCGGCCTGGCCTACAAAAATATATCTGAAGTTGTAGAATCGGTCGCGCGTGCGGGAATTATAAGAAAGGTGTTGGAATTGCGCCCGATCGGGAATATAAAGGGGTAACAGTGTGCCGGTTTGCGAGGCGCGATGATGGAGCAACGAAAGAACCTCCGGTTTCACGTCCAATTTCGCAGTTCGTTTTCTTCCATCGCCATGGTCGGAGGAGAGGGCAGCGTCGTCGATCTCTCCATCAGGGGTTGTCGTATCGAAAGTCCCATCGACGTTCAGCCAGGAGCTTCACTAGAGGTCCGGATCGCGGCGATAGAGCACGAACCCCCAATTCAGATTCAGCAAGCGTTAGTTCGGTGGAGTCGAGGGCGACAATTCGGCCTTGAGTTTGTGACGATGGCTCCGGAAGAGTGGGCTAGGCTGCAGCACACCGTGAGTCAGATCGAAATGGAGCCTTACGAACGGGACAAACAGGCGACTGAGCGTAACGAATATTCTTGAGTCAGTGAAGGATCATCTGCGAAGCCGTCATGCGGTGGACGCGCGAGGGCCGCTTCGGCATCGAATTCCTCTCCATGGTTTCTGAAGAACGGGCTCGTTTGTAACACACCCTCACGCAGTTGAAACTGCACCCCTACCAGAAGAAGCCGACTGACGAGACGTCCGCAGTGGCGTAACAGCAATCGGCCACGCGGGCTCAGTCGGCAGACCATTTTCGCTGTGTGTGGTCTGTCTGGTTCATCTGGTTTATTTGGTTAAACAAGACCAACCAGAGAAACCAGACAAACCAGACAGACCAAAGCAACCAACCGGTGCTCGCGCGACACAGTCCATGTACGGTGACTTTCCGAAACACGGAAGTTATACTTGCCGGCTATGGATACATCGGTGGAATGGAGGTGGTTTCTATGAAGACTTATATCGGAGCGTTGTGGGGGATCGTGGGAATAGGGTTGTTCGCCATACCCGTTGTTGTCGCGGCTGGAACCTCAGATAAGCCGGTGACCGGTGACACAGTTGTCCGGGAAGCGCAGGAGGCAGTGACGGCCACCAAGGATTATACGATTCATCAAAAAGACGCGTTTCAGCGAAAGGTTCAAACGGAACTGGATGAGATGCAAGTGCGTATCACGCAGCTCCGTGGTCACGTCAAGCAGGCGTCGGCAGAAGCACGAACGGATATCCAGAAGGCGATCGGAGAATTAGAAAAGAAAAAAGACCTGGCCCAGAAAAAAGCGCAGGACATTCATTCTGCAACGGAGTCTTCCTGGGAGCAGGTGAAATCGAAAACGACAGCTGCGATGGACGATCTTCGAGATTCTCTCACACGGGCCCGGTCTTATCTCCCGTGACGGTAGACCAATGAAATATGCCCTCTACCCCGGTTGTGCGGCGCAAGGGGCGACCCCGGAGCTGTATCAATCGACGAGGGCTATCATCGTCCGATTGGGGATCGAGGTCGTCGAACTCTCTGCCGCGGCCTGTTGCGGTGCCGGGGTGGTGACGGAAGCACATCCCGATATGGCGCTGGCGCTCAACGCCAGGACGTTTGCGCAAGCGGAGGCGCTTGGACTGGACGTCATGACGATCTGCGGCACCTGCCAAGGGGTGATGAGCGCAGCCAATCGGCGATTAAAGGCAGAGGCAGGGACCCTGGATCGCATCAACGCCCTTCTGGCACCGGAAGGCCTGGCCTACCACGGTCACCTCCAAGTCAAACATCTGTTGTGGATTGTGGTGCGAGACATCGGGCTGGCTCGCCTGGGTGCCCTGGTCTCCGTGCCGATGCGAGACTTCCGCATCGCTCCGTTTTACGGTTGCTACATTCTGCGTCCTTCGTGGGATCTGGGGTTTGACGATCCTGAGAATCCCCAATCCCTCGAGCGCGTCATCAAGGCCGTCGGTGGCGAACCGGTGGCCTATGCCGGGAGAACCAAATGCTGTGGGTTTCCCATCATCCTCGAAAAGGAAGCCATTGCCGTGGCGATGGCAGGGATGCACATGAAAGAAGCTAAGGAGCAGGGAGCAGATTTTATGGTGACGCCCTGTCCTCTGTGTCACATGAGTCTAGATATTTATCAAGATCGGGCTGGTCGAGCGGTGAACACCGAACTCCACTTACCGATCTTGCACGTGCCGCAGTTACTTGGTTTGGCGATGGGACTTCCGGCCAAGGACTTAGGGCTCTCGCATCATTTGATCTCGGTTGATTCCATTCTGGCAACGATTGAACGTCGTCGAACACATCCGCAACCATTCTGAATGAGCTGGCGAATGAACGTGGTGAATCTTTCAGACTATCAGCAGTTTAGCAGTGAGAAGATGAAGAAGAACAATATGTTTGAAACTCCACGATTCTTCTGCGACATCTACTGCTTCGAGCCAGGGCAGGAACAGAAGGGGCATCGCCACGGTGAGCAGGATAAAGTCTATCTCGTGCTTGAGGGACAGGGTACGTTTCATGTCGGGTCAGAGAAACAGGTGCTGGGTCCAGGGCAGGGAACTATGGCGCCGGCCGGGGAAGAACACGGCGTGAAGAATCACACGGGCCAGCGTCTCAAAGTGCTGGTGTTCGTGGCGCCGAATCCCTCTTGAAGACAGGAGGAGAGGCGTGGCCAGGTGCCCTTGTTGCTCGCAGAACGCGCACGATAAGAATGTGCTCGTTCGACGCGCGCAGTAAAGGGCAGCCTCGGCCACTCCTCTAAGGAAAGGTATAGAGATTTGGACGGGCCTCGCTCGACGGCCGCAGTCGAAAAATCTTCTCATACCCTTGCTTGGTTGGATGATGAACTGGGAGAGAGTAAGCATCTATGCGCGCAGTGGGAGACCACACCAGCCGCCTCGCTGAACGAAGGTGCAGGTGAAGAGTTCAGGCCTCGCTTGCCCAGCCATCTCTGATCTTTTGAGTGAGCCCCCGAAAGCTTTGGCGTTGGTTACGATCGGCGTGGAACTGTCCGGCCTTCTTCGAGGTCTTGTAGATCTGCCCAGCTGGTGAGGTCGGTTCGGGAGGGATCGACTGCGTCTCGAAACTTGTTGAAGTATTCCTGCTTCTCCGGCGTGCTTGGCCCACGCAGCAACATCATCTTGTTCCACTCGTTCAGCTCAGCCGGCGTGTGAGGCTTCGCCGTCTTCCTGAACCATTGCGCCACTGCTGTGTCTGATGGATTGGCTTTGACCGCTGCGGTGAACTGATCGGGCGTGATCCCTGTGAATTCCATGAGCCGGAAGTCCAAGGGGCAGGGGTAGATGTATTCGCCCTCGGTGCCAGTCAGCACGGCGCAACATTTATCGATCATGCGTACCAGATGGACGTAACCTTCCATCGTGGACCGCATGCTGCGGGGGAATGAGCTTCGAAGATCCATCGAACTTCCGTGCGAGTGCTGCTTCGCCGCTCCCCTTGTGGGGGAGGGGCGAAGCAGCAGAGATCGTTAGAGCAACTTGTGATTCGTAAACGTGAGGTTTTTCACAACGACTGCGCCGTTTTCGTAGGAAATGATGCGACGGGTGGCCGGCAGATCCGATGATCCGACGCGGACATGGGTATCAGTAAGGCTTTCCACGTTGTTCAGCTTCCCATCGGTAGGTGAATAGTAGTACACGCAGTACTTCGTCGTCAGATTCTTCTGATCCTGGGTGACTGCGCTCTCTTCCACGTTAATCGTGAAGGCAAAGGGGGTCATGCCTGGGTGCGCCATCGTGCGATTGATCTGGGTGATGCGATTGTCTTTGAGACGATAAAACGAGTTCGACCCGTGGATGATCAATTTCGTGCCGAACGGGTGCCCATCTTCTTCCATGGTCAATGAGTACTTACCGTCCGATTCTTCGAAGCTTCTTGGGGCACGGTGCACCGCGATCATACCGAGCTGTTCCTGCGCCCACTTTTGCACGTCGGCATCTCCCAGTTGGACCGATACTTCACGAGGGCCTTTCACCATGACGGGTCCGCTGGTTTCTTTCCCGTTCACATTCACTATCAGTTCGGCAGTGAATCCTTTAAAGTCTTGTTGCCACCGCGCGGTCTTTTCGAAGGCTTGCCGAAGCATTTCGCGGGCCTTCGGATCGTCGGCAACCGTGGTCTCTTCCTGTTTTCGTTGATGCTGTTCCATTGTGTAGTCTCCTTGTTGAACCGACCTGAGGAGTCATTATACGCATGGAGCGAAACGTGCCACAAGCGCTAGCAGGCGCGCGATGGGCACGTCTAGTCTGACAGGCGCGATATGCAAGCCCTGACTCTGCCCGTCATGCTCATCCCGCCTGCCCCGCCAGTCTTGCAGAGCAGTCCTGCGACGGCGCTAGAAGAAATTGAACATTTCGGCTATACTGCGCCGCGCGGGGGCTTTATGCCCACGTAGAACGAAAGGACGGACATGGAACGACGGGCTGCTTCCCATACCGAAGAAGAAGAGATGAACCATCGCCGCCGGTTGCTGAATGCCGCAAAGAAAGGCGATCAGAAAGCCATTGGTAAGCTCTTAGAGCTCTATCAAGTGAGGATCTATAGTGGCGATATGGTGACGAAAATGAATAAAACATCAGCGACGCACAAGCTTCAGGCTCAGCTCGCTGAAGGGAAGCCTGTGAAGGGTGGGTCGGGGAGTCACGGCAAGAAGACTGCACCAGCGAAGCTCACTTCAGCAAAACCCACACATGCGAAGTCGGCTCCAGCGAAACGCGCACCTGCGAAAGCCGCAGTGCGCCCTGCCATCTCGAAGGCAAAGGCAAAGGCAAAACCAAAAGCAAAAGCAAAACCAAAAGCTCGACCAACCAAACCATCAGCAAAGAAACACAAAAAGTAGCCAGGCTGCGATTATTGCACGGCCACTCGTAGTCCCCCTCCCGCCAGTTTTGCGGCGATTTCTTCCGCTTGTGCCAGTGCACCTGCGAACACGATGGCTTCCCCATCATGATCGATCTTCCATGCCAGCTCAAAGGCCTTCGTGGAATTCATGCCCGGAATGTACTGGCAAAAGAGCGCAATGACTTGCTCGTAGGTATGACACTCGCAGTTGAACACGATCACACGCGCGTCGTGCCCGACACCTGCGTCGATGCTGGTGGTCTCTGTCGGGACGGGGGGTGCGAAGGGGGTTTTCGTGCCGGCCATAGGAGCGAATTCTAGCAGACTGGGCTGTAATTATTAACTGGCTTCGGGAAAACTATGTGTGCATGCAAAATGTCATTGATCTGCACATCTAGAGCAACAGGAGAATGCCACGAAGGATACTCAAAAAAGCCGTTCAGCAAGGCCGCAGTAAGCGAAGAGGCGAGGCGTACGCTTCGGTACGTTGAGCCTCTGAGCGATGCGAGAACGAAGCTGGCGGACTTTTTCAGCATCCTTCTAATAGCCTGCCCGGATAAGCAAGTGGTTCGTTCTCAGCCAATTCTCTCGGACACAGGACTGCGCATAGAGCACGAAATGAGCGGGGGAGTCTGTGACTGGTTGGAGCTGGTGTGCCAGCGCCAGGGTCTGCGTATAGGCGAGTGAGGCGGATGTCTTCACGAGGGCGAGCCCATATTCAAAGTGGTACCCCTCTTCAAGGGTGGCGCTACTCTTCGAGAGTGCTCTCATCCGACCGAGATCATAGGCCTGCTGTCTGAACGAGTCGTCCATGAGACGCAGGAGTGCGGCAGGGCCTGGCACGAGACTGTCGCCGATACGAAGACTGTGGGAGGGCTCGAATAGTCCACGTTGGAGACGACGGTCCCGNCGAAGCGCGTTGTGAAAGTGCGNACGCCAAAGAGGATCCTGAAGGTCGCGATCGATGGCGGTTGCCACAGTAGGTGGAAGCGGTCCACTCACATCATAGCCTTGCACGAGTCGTCCGGACTCGATGAGATCAGGGAAGCTCATACCCATCCGGTCTTGGAACGCCGTCATCCCGGACATGGGGGTCAATTGTAGCGCCATGAAATCACGAAAATGGACGGTGGCAAAGCGAGTCAGGAGCCGTGCCAAGGTATCTGGGTGGCATAGATGAAAGGGGTAGAACAGCGCGTGGGGTGGTCGGGGTCGATTCATCGACAAAGTTTCACAGTCATGCTAGGGTTTGCGCGTGCGATATCTCTTCACGTCGTGGCTTGATTTCCTGCTCATCTTTGTTCCGGCGACTATCGCGCTCGAAGTCCTTCGAGCCGATCCACTGCTGGTCTTTGTGTCGGCTGGACTTGCCATTATTCCGTTGGCGGGCATATTGGGGCGCGCCACCGAGCATTTGACGACCCATGTCGGTGCCGGCATTGGTGCGCTGCTCAATGCTTCGCTTGGCAATGCCGCGGAATTGATTATCGCACTTGTGGCTCTGCGCGAGGGCCTTCACGATGTCGTCAAAGCCTCTCTCACCGGCTCGATCCTGGGCAACATCTTACTCGTACTCGGGGTCTCCATGTTTGCCGGCGGGATGAAGTTCGAGCGGCAGAAGTTTAATCAGACTGCTGCCGGAATGGGCGCCAGCCTCCTGCTCCTGGCTGCTGTGGGGCTGGTCATTCCGGCCCTGTTCCATTACACCGCGTCCAATCGGGGCATTGCGATCGAACGAGAGCTGAGTCTTGAAATCGCGGTCGTGCTATTCATTATTTATGTGCTGAGCCTCGTGTTTTCCTTGAAGACACATCGCCATCTGTTTGCGGGAGAGGCTCATGATGCCTCGGACCTCGGAGAGCAACCCTGGACTCGGGGCGCCTCGATTACAGTGCTCACCGTAGTGACCTGTCTCGTGGCCCTCATGAGCGAGATGTTGGTGGGGGCATTGGAGCCAGCTGCGCACCGACTCGGGCTCACGCAAGTCTTTGTCGGTGTCATTCTCGTTGCCCTTGTGGGCAATGCGGCCGAACATTCCACGGCCGTGATGGTGGCGCTGAAAAACAAGATGGACCTAGCCTATGGTATCGCGGTTGGGTCGAGCCTGCAGATTGCATTACTCGTTGCACCAGTGCTCGTCTTTGCCAGTTATCTCTTCGGCACGCCGCTGGATCTGATCTTCACACCGTTCGAGGTGGCTGCGGTGACAATCTCGGTTCTGATTGTGGGATTTGTGGCGATGGACGGAGAATCGAACTGGATGGAAGGCGTGATGTTGGTCGGGGTCTACCTGATGCTGGCCATCGCCTTTTTCTTCCTACCCGCCTAGGAGCCTGTCCGCCAGCGGCCATGCGGCGTGACGCGCGAGATATGCGAGAAAGGCGCGACGCCCAAGCCCTGATTCTGAGTGTCTCGCTTTTCCCGCCAGTCTCGCTTGTCTCGCGCACTATTCGCGTCAGACTTTATCCATGTCGATGACTTCCGTGGCCTCCCACAGATTCTTCTGCTCCGCATCCGCGAGTTCCTTCACCCGATCCTCTTCCGTCTCTGCGCCGAACTGAACCTCTGGAGTCGGCGCAGGCGTTTCCTTCTCGGACAGAGACGAAGTGGTCGCTAGTGGCGACGGCTGTCTTCGGCGCTTCTTGGCGGGATCCATATTGACGGGCATGCCACCTCCGACGTAATCGAGGTTCAGTTTCCACCTGACGAAAGGATAAAGTCAATCGAGTAAGGTCGCCGCCACCCAGAGAGGCTTGTCTGGTTTGTCTCGTTTATTTGGTTTTTATCAGGTTTGCCGAAGAAACCAGAGAAGCCAGATGAACCAAACAAACCAGAGCTGTGCTAGCCTGCACCATTCATGACGGTTCGTGGCGAAATGGTGAAGTGGCGCGCGAAAAGCGTGACTTGCGTGACGTGTGAGCCCTGTCCCTACCTGTCGCGCTTTTCCCGCTAGTCTCGCCCGTCTCGCTTAAGTCAGGCTTCGGCGATTGCAGCAGAAGTGTTCATGAATAATGCGGGCTAGTATAACTGGCCGGCGATGGTGTCGGCCAGGAGGCGACCTCGTGCCGATAGTCTGCTGCGCTCACCGTCATCTTCGAGCATTTGTTGCGCGAGTAACTGTGCAATGACTGCCGCATGCCCATAGTTTGCGGCATGCTGATGAAGACGGCTGGTGCGAACTCCTTGAATAAGTCGCAAGCCAAAAATCACGGCGTCACGGAGTTGCTCCTCTTCCGAGAGTCTGGTGCGATCTTCAATAGGAAGACGGCTTTTCGCGAGCGATGTGTCATAGGCCGCAAGGTCTGCGACGTTGCCAAATCTTGCCCCGTCCAGATAGGACTGTGCGCTCGGGCCCAATCCAAGGTATTCGCCATTGGTCCAGTAGAGCAAATTGTGTCGGCAGGCATATCCCGGTTTGGCATAGTTCGACACTTCATACCGCTCATAGCCAGCGTCGCCGAGTGTCTGCTGCGCGACCCTGTCCATTTCAATCTGAAGACCTTCGTCTGGAGCTGGACTCCGTTGGCGCTGGATGTTGGATGCGAGCCTTGTATTCTCTTCGACCGTCAGGGCATAGCAAGACAGGTGTGTGGGCGCTAGAGTGAGACAATGGGCGAGCGTCCGCTGCCAGCTCTCCAAGCTTTGGCCGGGGAGCCCATACATCACATCGAGATTGATATTTGTGAATCCGGCGGCTCTGGCCTGAGCAACTGCTAGGACGGTCTCATGGACGGACCCAGGCCGTCCGATCCGAGTCAGATCGCCATCCTCCATCGATTCTGCGCCGAAACTCATCCGGGTGACGCCGGCCCGAAGCAGTTGTACGAGATTCTGCTCGGAGATCGTGGAGGGGTGCGCCTCAAGGGTAATTTCACAGTCTGAGACTAGGATGAGATGCGTGCGAATCTCAGACAGGATTGCGATAAGCTGAGTGGAGGCGAGCACCGTCGGTGTGCCGCCCCCAACATAAACGGACTGGATGGGACGGCCTGCGGCTATGTGTTGCTGCGCCGACAGTCGGATCTCCTGAGTGAGGGAGCGGACAAACACTTCTGCCCGGCCCTCGCGGTGGATCTCAAGATAGAAGGCGCAGAAGTCACATCGCTGCCGGCAGAAGGGGATGTGGACGTACAGACCAAGGGGAGGGGGTGTCATGACGACAGGCTGAATCCTTGCGGTTTGGAAAAGTCCCGTGCGAGGACGACTTCAATTTCATCGGCAGAGGATTTCCCGCGGTTGCGCACATGGGCCTGCCAAGACGTGTGCTGACGCAACGATTCGAAGAGCACCTTGAGCAGATCTGGTTTGATTCGCGCTTCCCACTCGTGCACCCAGGCATGGTGCTCCTCATCGCCTGCATAGTCGTCAGGGAACGAGGCCTCCAGGCTGAATCGAAAAGTAAAGGTTTTTTCTTCTTGGTACATATAGCTCCTGGCAGATTGCGAAGTGGCCGGCCCGATCTTATAATACCCCACAGAATAAGGAGTACAATCCATGCCTATCTTCGAATATGTCTGCGGGGAATGCAATCATCGGTTCGAACTGTTGGTATATGGCTCAACCCAAGCCGCCTGCCCGAAGTGCCAAGCCACGAAGCTGGAGAAACAAATCTCTTCGTTCGGAGTTGGCGGCACGGATGCCTGGGTGCTGCCAGGTCAAGGGGGAGGGGCCTGCGGAAGTTGCGGTGACCCGCGCGGCCCCGGTTCCTGTTCTACAAATTGACCATGGAGTCCGGCGAACAGGCTCTGCAGCGTGCGATTGCCACCATCTCTCAGTCCGACCCTCTCACCAAGTTACTTGAACAAGTAAAGCTTGGCCGGATGAAACCCGCCGATGCGGGGCTGCGTGCCGTGACCGAGTCGTGGATGGGTACCTATCAAAAGGTTATTGAGTCTGGCGGCTTCACCAGGCAGGCGTTGCGCCGCATCGATCCAAATCCTCGTGTGGCCATCTTGATCGAGTACGGAGTGTTGGCTGGTGAGCAACCGGCGGTCACTACTCTTCGCACGAGTTTTGAGCGGGCTGTCACCGCTGCCACGGAGTAATCTCATCCATGTGGGCCCTCTGGGTCATCGCCGCTCTGGTCCTGACCGTAGGATCGGTTGGAGAAGGACAGGCTGAGGACGCTCTCGGCACGAGACCTCTCCTGACGATTGCGCGCAACGATCTTTCTACCATTCTGCCGCCGGACTCTCATATTCTGATCGATCCTCGCTCAATTGAACAGTTTCTTGATGCACTGGATGGGACCCCTCCGGACTGGGGCCTGGTCTATGGCCATGGTCATCACGACCCCGCGCATGACGAGCGATTGTTCACGTTGAATCGGGAGCGCGATGCGAAGCGCGCAGCTCGCTCGGCGCTGACGTGGCGCCTGGCGTTCGCATGGGCAGGGGAGTTGTCGTCCTACAAACCTGAACTCGGCGGCTTTCCTGTCGCGCTGGGACCAAAGTTCATCAAAACCAGATGGGGGATGGTTCGCTTTAAGCCTGAAGAAGCGCCAAGTAATCTGGTTGCCATCGCAGATGCCGTACAACGCGACCGGCTGAAGCAGCAGTTGGAGGCCGGGAAATCAGTTGAGATCGATGTTGTGATGATCGGGAAACTGATTCCCGAAGAATCAATTATGTACGACTTTTCCCATGATGAGGAAGGTCTCGGACTCATCATGCCGTTCGTGCGAATCGAACGAGTCGTCTTTGTCATGGCTCCATAAGTATTACTCAGTCGTCACACACGTGTTTCCACGCCAGGCACATCCCTTCCTATTGCCCTGAGGTTCTGACAGCAGCCCATCAGGGCCTGCACTGTTGCACTTGGAGTTCGAACTCAAGGAACGAATGGCCAATGGCGGATGGCTGATGGTCAGAGCAAGAAACAAGTATGTGAGATAGAGATCAAAGTACAATCTAGCCCGCATTATTCATGAACACTTCTGCTGCAATCGCCGAAGCCTGACTTAAGCGAGACGGGCGAGACTGGCGGGAAAAGCGCGACAGGTAGGGACAGGGCTCACACGTCACGCAAGTCCCGCTCCTCGCGCTTGTCGCGCGCCACTTCACCATTTCGCGACGAACCGTCATGAAATAATGCAGGCTAGGTCTTTTTCAATCCACAGGCTTTGGCGACTGCATCGCGATACGCCTGCCAGAGTGTCAGGCATTTCTTGAGGCAGCTCAGAACGGCCTGTTGTTGGGTGTGTGTCGTAGCGTAGTTCACCACCATGGCGTAGGCATCATGACGGTGGCCGGCTTCGACCATTTGGTGCGCGCGAATCAGATCCATGGAATCGGGGAGCAGTCCGTGGTATTTCACCAGGGGGTGACCTTGGACGATCGCTTCGATGTCTTCGGCGGTTTTGGGCTTGGAGGGGTCGGCGATTTCTGCGCGATCCTTCACGCTGCCTTCTACGAAGACAGTCAGGGCCGCTGCTCCGATGACCCAATCTCGGTTATTCGAGACACGATCCAGCCAGGCGCGGTAGCGTCGACTGGCCGGTAAGAGGCGCACCTTGTCAAAGTCACGTGCCGGCAACCCAAGGCCTGCCATCATGGTCAGGAACAATTCCGGGTGCGACTTTCCCAACGAGAGCCCCCCGGTGTCTTCTTCGTAAATATTATCGGCGAGCATCCGGCGGACCGGGGCCGGCGGATTCTGTCCGTGAATGCGTGCCAGGAACACAGGAAAGTCACGCACGTACACGCCGTATTCTTGTTGAAAGTGGCGGGTGAGTTGATCAACGGTGACCGTTCCGTCTGCGAATGCCGGCCAGGCCCAATGATGCTTGCGGTCCATAATACGCAAGAGTTCCTCTTGGAATCGGCTTTTCGTCATAGGGCGTGTCATGTCTGTTGCCTTCCTGGTAAGCGGCTCGGTACAATTCGATGGCGCGGAGGTATGTCAATGAATCAGATGACGATTCAGAACCCAGACGACATTCTGTCGATGCTCGCAGAGGTGTCCCTGCGAGGGTCGGGTTTTGTAACGGACTGTCTCCTCGACTATGTGTTGGAAGAAGGCTTCACGGAGCCGATCTTTCTCAATGCCAGCGGGGAAGACCCTGATGCCTTTTTTAAAGGCCAATCTCCTGCCTGGGCGGTGTATCAGATCCGAGAATGGAAACGTGTGTTGACCGTTTCGGGCGGTCCCGGCAAAGAGCGTCGCGTACAAATTACAGAAACTCCCTAGCTCGCGGATGAGTGTAAGAGGGATGCAGAGAAAAAGCAATAAAACGAAGGAGGTTCAACGGCCCATGGCCGGTTTGAACGCGGAGTGCGTCGCATGCCGATGATCCGCCTCACTGAGCCGCAGAGCCTGGGCGAGCTGGCGATGATCACGAGTCTGCTGGAAGGCAGTGGCATCGCCTACATGGTTCAGAACGAACATGTGAGTAGCTTGTATCCAGGACTCCCCATTCTCAACTCAAGTGTCATGGTCGACGAGTCCGATCAGGTCCATGCGGAAGTGCTGCTGAGCCGATTGCGGTTGGCGGTGCGTGATGTCTCGTCGCAGCCGTGAGCGCACAGTAATCCGCATCATTCACGAGCGCTTCTACTGCAATCGCGGATTCGCCACTGCGAAAGCGTGGCCGTATGGTTCACAGCACCCAAGCGGGCGGGCTAGCTGCGCGGTTTTGGGATGTGCGGGTTCGACGGCGACTGAATGGGGAGCCGTTCGCCAGAGCCTTGGAACCATCCGCCGATGAGGTTGCCTTCTTCAAAGTACAGATAGCGGTGTTTCACCGCTGAGGCGCTTTCCCAATCTTCAAATATCCATTCCTCTCGACGGATGCCTTCTTTGGTGAACGTCGTGTTGATCGTTTGTGGTCCTCCCCACGCCTGTAACACCTGTTCTTTCGACATACCGACCATGACGCGATGTTCGGCAATATGTGTTTGAAAATCCGGGTCTTTGAATTGTGCAATGAGCGGCCAGATCACCATGAGGAGAACAAACAGCCCAAGCCCGGCGTAGATGATAAGCCGAACGTGGCGTCGGCGGATGAAGGGGGTCGGTTCTTCCAGATCAGTTGGAGAGACGTTCATCGATTCATGGGTAGCCGCGGTGGTGTGATGCATGATGCGGCGCATCGTAGCAACGTGAATTGGGGAGAGTCAAGCGAAGCAAGGCTGTTTGTCTCAATCTAATCAATAAGATGTGAACAGTAGGTATACTTGAAGTGATGTACCCATTCAGAAATGAGTCGATTCCCAGAGATCAACGAGATCCTTTCCGGCTCCATGGTAGTACGGCTGCCATTTTTGGAATGCTGCTGCTCTTGATCAGTAGCTTCTTGTTGCCGGAGATCGTTTCTGCCACGACCTTCTATTCCTATATTGATGACCAAGGCACTCCGGTCTTAACCGACAACTTCGACAGTATCCCCGAACGGTATCGTGCGAAGGTGCAGACGACGGAGCAGGCTCCCAAAGGCGCATCCGATCATTCCACCGCCGTAAGATTACAAGAGAAGATTGCTGGTTGGGCACCCAACGCTGGTGGGGACCTCGGTAAATACGCTCCGAATATTTCTGGGCTGACGCACTATCAGTCTCAAGTGCTCAGCTTCGGCGGCATCGTCGCGGTGATCTGCCTACTGGCTAGGTTTTTTGCGCGGAGCCAAGCCATCCGTTTTCTCTCTCAATGGTGCTTGATCATGTTGGTGTTGATCGTCCCTGCCCTGCTCTTTACCTCGCAGGATGCCCCGCTGGATCTATTAACTGGTCAGGCGGGGAAGATCCAAGAGAAACAGCAGGAACACCTCCAGCGCGCCCCCTAGCCGCTACCTTTTCTCATCATCGCTATGTCATGAAGCCCCTGTGTGGCTAGTCCGCATACTTCGGGACAGGTATCTTCTTGGCCGCAGGCGGCTGAGGAGCCAGCGCGTGCCGAGAAAATTCACGTGAATAGGGATTGAGAATGGGGTCATGGGTGTGGCGCTGCCGTTGTTTCACCAGGTCGACACTTTGAGTGCTGATTTCCAGTCGATCGACAAGCGCTTTGCTCGTGAGTAGGTCCGGCAGACCTTGCAACGAGAATAGCTGGTAGGCCAGGGTCCACTCCAGTTTGTCCCTGGTTGCCTCTTTCACAATAAAACGAGCCTGTGGTGACGCGCTGCCCGTAAACAACAACAGCCAAATATTCGATCGGAATGAGGGGGCCGCGGGATCCTCTGAAGGGTGAAATTCCGGGACGAGTGTGGGAATCTTGGCAAGGGGAACGGAGGGGGAGAATTCAATATCGACGAGCCGAACGAATAACGTTCGATTCTCGTTTTCATCGCTGGGGTCGACGGTGTAACTGAACGAGTATCGGACCTCGATGCCGTCACGCGTAAAGGTATAGACATCTTCGCCATTCTCTGGTGAGACAACCTTCCTAAAATACTTCTCCCAATCGGTGATGGCGTAGTAGGTAAAGACGCGCAGTGCGGACTTCCGATCGCGCACCGCCTGCGGCATCCCGAGTTTTTGATGTAATTCCGTTTGTGTAAGTCCGAGGTACCCATCCTCAAAATAGGGTGCTGCAAGGACTGCCGAAGGTTGGAGCCAGATGCCGGTAAATGATACTAGCAGCAGGGACGAGAAGATGGTATGGACGGTACGGCGCAGGAGCACAGTTTCTCCCCAACTGGTACGGGCATCGTATCGGCGGCTTCCCTACCTGTCAAGGCGCGAGGATCGGGATTGCTTGCTGGCGTGAGAACCTCTCAGTTATGATGGCCGGGCTTCCATCACTATCGCAGCGGATTGATCGCGGAGGCAGGTTCTATGAGTGCATCGTTAGAAGCCCTACTGCAACAACGCATCTTGGTCCTTGACGGGGCCATGGGGACCATGATCCAGCAGCGGAAGCTGGACGAGGCCGCCTTTCGAGGCGAGCGGTTCAAAGATTGGAAGAAAGATCAGAAGGGGCACAATGATCTGCTGAACCTCACGCAACCTGCCATTATCGAAGAGATCCATCGCCAGTATTTCGAGGCCGGCGCCGACATCGTGGAGACGAATACGTTCAATGCGCAAGCCATTTCCCTGGCCGACTACGGCATGGAGTCGCTGGCCTATGAGATCGCGCGAGCTGGAGCAGAATGTGCCAGGCGTGCTGCGGGGCAGATCAAGGATGCAGCGCCTGGTCGGTCGTGCTTTGTGGCCGGGGCGATTGGACCCACGACAAAGACATCCTCTATTTCAACCGATGTTAACAATTCGGCGGCGCGCGGCACCACCTATGACGAACTGGTGACGGTCTACTACGAGCAGGTCCGTGGCTTGGTCGATGGCGGAGTCGATCTCTTGTTGGTCGAGACCATCTTCGATACGCTTAATGCCAAGGCCGCGTTCTTTGCCATTGATACGTTTTTCGATGATCGCCGCATCAAGCTCCCCCTCATGGCCTCGGTGACCTTTATTCAAGCCGGCAGCAATCGTGGGGTGACAGGCCAAACGATCGAAGCCTTCTGGAATTCCATCTCCCATGTGCCCTTGCTCAGCGTCGGCATCAACTGCGCGTTAGGCCCCAAAGAAATGCGCCCGTTGATTGAAGAACTCTCAGGTCTAGCCCCGATCTCTGTGAGCTGCCATCCGAATGCCGGGCTGCCAAATCCGTTGCTGCCGACGGGCTTTCCTGAGACACCCGAAAGCCTGGCTCCCCAATTGAAAGAATGGGCACAGAATGGTTGGCTGAATATCGTCGGTGGCTGTTGTGGGACGACTCCGGGACACATCAAACTGATTGCCGAAGCCGTGCGAGGTCTTCCCCCTCGTGTCCCGCCCTCCGTCGAGCCCTATACGAGGTTAAGCGGGCTGGAGGCGGTCACAATTCGGCCGGAATCGAACTTTGTGAATATCGGTGAACGGACCAACGTCACTGGGTCACCGGCTTTCTCAAAACTGATTCTGGCAGGCGATTATGAAGCCGCACTCGCGGTGGCACGACAACAAGTCGCGGGGGGTGCTCAGATCATCGACATCAATATGGACGAAGGCATGCTCGACTCCCAGGCTGCGATGGAGAAGTTCCTGCGATTGGTGGCCTCGGAACCGGATATCTCTCGTGTCCCCATCATGGTCGATAGTTCGAAGTGGGATATTCTTGAGACGGGTCTAAAGGACATTCAGGGCAAGCCCGTCGTCAATAGCATCAGCCTCAAAGAAGGCGAAGCCAAGTTCCTCCAGCAGGCCAAATTAGTCCATCGCTATGGGGCTGCCGTGGTGGTGATGGCCTTCGATGAGCGCGGCCAGGCCGATACGTATGAGCGCAAGATCGAGGTCTGTGAGCGGGCCTATCGCCTCCTCACGGAGCGCATCGGCTTTCCCGCCCAGGACATCATCTTCGATCCGAACGTCCTCACGGTGGCGACCGGCATCGAGGAACACAATAATTACGCGGTGAACTTTTTCGATGCCACCCGCTGGATCAAGCAGCATCTTCCGCTGGCAAAAGTCAGCGGCGGCGTCAGCAACATTTCCTTCTCGTTCCGTGGCAACAACCGCGTGCGCGAGGCGATGCACGCGGCATTCCTGTATCACGCCATCCAGGCCGGTCTGGACATGGGAATTGTGAACGCCGGACAGTTGGCGGTGTACGAGGAGATTCCCAAGGATCTCCTGGAACTGGTCGAAGATGTGCTGCTGAACCGCCGGCCGGATGCCACAGAACGATTGGTCACGTTTGCCGAGACCGTCAAGCAGCAGGGGAAAGAGGCGGTGAAAGACGATGCGTGGCGCTCGGGCACGGTCGAGGAGCGCCTCTCCCATGCATTGGTGAAAGGCGTGACCGACTATATCGAGCGGGACATCGAGGAAGCTCGACAGCAGTATACCAAGCCGCTGCATGTGATCGAGGGGCCGTTGATGGCCGGGATGAACATCGTGGGGGACCTGTTCGGGTCCGGCAAGATGTTTTTGCCGCAAGTGGTCAAGAGCGCCAGGGTCATGAAGAAAGCCGTGGCCTACCTCATGCCGTTCATGGATGCTGAGAAGCAACAATCTGGCGCATCGAGTTCGAATGGGAAGATCCTTCTCGCCACGGTCAAGGGCGATGTGCATGACATCGGGAAGAACATCGTCGGGGTGGTCCTGGGATGTAATAACTACGAGGTAATCGATCTGGGGGTGATGGTGCCTTGTGAACAGATCTTAGCGGCTGCACGCGAACATAGGGTAGCGGTCATAGGGCTGAGCGGACTCATCACCCCCTCGCTGGACGAAATGGCACATGTGGCACGCGAGCTGACGCGCGAAGGCTTTGACCTGCCGTTACTGATCGGTGGTGCCACCACAAGCAAAGCCCATACAGCCGTCAAGATCGCCCCGGGCTATAACCACTCCGTCGTGCATGTGCTGGACGCCTCCAGAGCGGTGGGCGTCGTCGGAAGTCTGGTGAATGCCGACTTGCGGGCTGACTTCGCCAAGAAGGTTCGCGCCGACTATGATCAGATACGCCACACCCATCAGGACAAGGGAGCCAAATCCCTCTGGACGTTGGCGCGGGCGCGCGCCAATCGATTCCAATCCAATTGGGCGGAGGTCGACATTCCCAGACCGGCCTTCACAGGGGTGAAGGTGGTGCCGCAACAGCCGTTGGATCAGCTGATCCCCTATATTGATTGGTCGCCGTTCTTTCACACGTGGGAATTGCGCGGGCGCTACCCGACCATTCTGGAAGATCCTGTCGTGGGCACGAAGGCCAAGGAGCTGTACGACGATGCGGTGACCCTGCTCCGCAAGATTGTGGAGCAACGATTGTTTACCGCCAATGGAGTGTATGGGTTCTTTCCTGCCAACAGCCTGGGAGACGATATTGAAATCTACCGCGATGACCATCGCACAACGGTCTTGACGACCCTCCACACTCTGCGTCAGCAATCGGAGAAGCCGCAAGGGCAGAGCAGTTTTGCACTGGCTGATTTTGTCGCACCGAAAGAGTCCGGCCGCGCGGATTATGTCGGAGCCTTTGCCGTGACGACGGGCATTGGGGTGGATCTCGTATGCCGAGAGTTCGAGCGCGACCACGACGACTACAATTCCATTATGGCCAAAGCGCTAGCAGACCGCTTGGCCGAAGCCTTTGCCGAGTATCTCCATAAGCAGGCGCGTGAAGCGTGGGGGTATGGCAAAGGAGAGACGCTATCGAGTGAGGATCTGATCCGTGAAAAGTATCGTGGTATCCGACCGGCGCCAGGCTACCCAGCCTGTCCTGACCACACAGAGAAACGGATACTGTTCGATCTACTCTCCGCAGAACAACACACAGGAATCACATTGACGGAAAGCTTCGCGATGTGGCCGGCTGCGGCAGTGAGCGGGTTCTATTTCGCCCATCCAGAGGCCAAGTATTTTGCCGTGGGGAAAATTGGAAAGGACCAGGTGCTCGACTACCAGGCACGAAAAGGGATGCCTCTTTCAGCGCTGGAGCGATGGTTGGGGCCGAACCTGAACTATGAACCCACTGGAAGATAAGAGGCCACCGCACCGGATGGGTGAGCGTCTCGACAGCGCGGCCGGCTAGGAAACTTCTGCAAGAACCGGTCTCCCAATCGCCGCGGTCAGAGCCGACTTCACCCACCGATAGCGTTCTTCTGCCCAGCGATTCACGTCCTCTGAATCAGTAAACACCAACTCCCAGGCTTTGGCGGCATCCAACATCAGCAACTGGTGCTGGTGATTATTGCCGGACACATAGACAACGAGTACGGCAGATTTGCCGGTGAGGCTGATATCCGTAAAGACGTGCAGCATGGCGCCACTTGGCAAGGTGATGTCGCGAGAGGCAGCCTCCACGAGGGGATGGTAGAGTCGTTGAAGAAATTGGGACGTCACTTCGTAGGCGTTGGTCGTACTTAAGAGGCGGGGATTTGGTTTTTCTCCAAACAGGTTCTCGGTCAGGTAGGTCGCAGCCTCCCAGGTCGGCATGACACCGGAGGTGACCAAGGATTCGCATAGATAAGCGATCCAATTGCGTGTCGCCGCCCGTTTGCGGACCGCAGTCGCCTTCTTTGCCATGATCGGCAACCCTTTCGCGAGCGTGATATGTGTGGGTACAGGACCTGAGAAACTAAGTGTGAAGCTGTACCTAACGAGATGAGGAAAGTATATCGGCGAGGGTAAAACTGGTCAATGAAATGACGAAAAGGCGGCTATGGCTTGGGAATGATTCCGTGCGGCAATTGGTCGGCATACTGGTCGTGGATGTGCTTGATGTCGTTCGGCGATGCAAAGAAGACGTCGAGGAGCTCGGGGTCGAAGTGTTCGCCCCGATGTTTGATCATGAGTTCGACGGCGTGATCGAGGGAGAAGGCAGGTTTGTAGATCCGTTGTGTGGTGAGGGCATCGAAGGCATCGGCGATCGCGGCGATCCGTCCTTCCACGGGAATCGCTTCGCCCTTCAACTTGCGCGGATATCCGTTGCCATCCCAACGCTCATGGTGGGTCCAGGCGATCGATGCCGCCACTTTGAGAATCTCCGCATCCGATCCACTGAGGATACGATAGCCGATCTCCGAATGTTGAGAGATGACGGCGAATTCTTCCGGAGTGAATTTTCCTGGCTTGAGGAGCACATGATCCGGCGTGCCGATTTTTCCGATGTCGTGCATCGGACTGGCGGTGCGGATCAAATCGCATCGTTCGGAGGACAGGCCATACTTCCTGGCGAGTAATTCACAGTAGTGGCTCATGCGCTGAATATGCTGCGCGGTCGCACTGTCCCGGTATTCGGCCGCGATGGCGAGTCGCTGAATCGTTTCCTCTCGAGAGAGACGCAGCTCCTTTTCACTTCGCTCCAGCCACTCGAGCGCTTGTTGGAGAGCCATTGTTCTGGTTCTGACGATATCTTCCAGGTTCTCTCGGTGCTGGCGATTTTCAAGTTCAAGCCGGCGGCGGCGGAGCGCATTGGCGACATCGATCATGACTTCATTAGACTCGAACGGCTTGACGATGTATCCAAAGGCACCCATGTCCAGCGCCGCGTTCGCCAGCACCGAGCTGTCGAGACCGGTCACCATGATGATAGCGGTGTGGGGATACTGACTGAGGATATTGCGAACTAGGTCCATACCCGACTCACCAGGCATATTCACATCGCACAAGATCAACGCAAAGGGTTGTTCATCGAGCCGTGCCCGTGCCTCTCGCGCATCGGACGCGAGGACCGTCTCATACCCATGGGTTTGAAGCATGTATCCCAGCAGCCGACGGATCGGTTCTTCGTCGTCGATGATCATCACGCGCTTGAGTTCAAGGAGGGCTTGCTGGGTGGATCGGTCAAGAAGTAACGTCATGATGTGTGAGTCTACGGTATATGAAGAAGGGGACTGTCTAGGCTCAGTGGATACTCGTTTGTGTCATGATGTTCAGCGGTCTCAGGAGAACTGTACGACCATGTGCACCTTTTGTGCCAATATATTTCAAAATGCGCACAGGTTGTGGGCCTCCCATCAGATGACGTCTTCTTAGCCGGGAAGCAGTAGGATGCCTTGCTGTGACAGTATTTTCATGGGGAGCAGTCGCAGCATCACCTGCGACCCGGATGGGCGCTGCGTCTGGAGTGCGCACACACCTGTACAGATTTAGCCGTTCGCGCCGCGTACTTTTGTACAAATCGATCGGCAGGAATGATCGAAGGCTCGTGACATTCTCTGCAGCCGCCAAGCGCTGACTGGTATACCGGGCCAGTTTCGTTGCGCTTTCGCAGGGCCTTCACTATAATGCGTAGGATTATGAACAGGAGTAATTAATGAGTACTGCAGCGGGAATATTGCGTGTCGATGGGCGACGAAAAGATCAGCTACGTCCGGTGAAGGTGACGCGGAATTTCATCAAGCATGCCGAAGGGTCTGTGTTGATCGAAATGGGTGACACCAAAGTGATTTGTACTGCCTCGATTGAGGAGAAGGTGCCTCCCTTTCTGAAAGGGAAAGGGCAAGGGTGGGTGACGGCAGAGTATTCGATGCTCCCTCGTTCGACCCATGACCGATCGCCACGCGAAGCAGTCAAAGGGAAGCAGAGCGGCCGGACGCTGGAAATTCAACGGCTTGTGGGGCGAGCCCTCCGTGCTGTGACAGATATGGGCCAGATGGGAGAGCGGTCAATCTGGCTCGACTGCGACGTCATCCAGGCCGATGGAGGGACCAGAACAGCCTCTATCACAGGAGCATTCATCGCCCTGGCCGACGCCTTGACAGTCCTCAAGAAGAGGGGCCTGATTAAAAAACGCCCTTTGACAGACTATCTTGCTGCCATTAGCGTAGGGAAAGTGGGTGGGGAGATCCTCATTGACCTGGCCTATACAGAAGACTCCATGGCCGATGTCGACATGAATGTGGTCATGACCGGACAAGGGCGTTATGTCGAAGTCCAGGGCACAGCGGAACGGACTCCCTTTGCCAAACAGGAAATGGATGAGTTCATGGCGATGGGATGGAGCGGGATTCAAACCCTCACCGCGCTGCAGAAGGATCTGATCGGGGAATTGGAGTAGGGCAGAGTCGATGATTCGTGAAGTGGTGCTCGCAACTCGCAATCGCAATAAAGTAATAGAACTCGTTGCGCTCTTAGGCGATCCGGGCATCACGATTCGTACACTCGATGAATTTCCGGATGCCCCGGACGTGGTCGAAGACGGGGACACCTGCGAGGCCAACGCTGTAAAGAAAGCGCGTGCCATTGCCGAGTTCACGGGCTTGCCGGCTGTTGCCGACGATACGGGACTGGAAGTGGATGCGCTTGGAGGGCGGCCGGGTGTTTATGCGGCCCGATATGCAGGTGACGACGCGACCTACGAGGACAACTGTCGAAAGTTGCTGCGGGAGTTGACGGGCGTGCCGCCTGAACGACGAACCGCTCGCTTTTTGACCGTCGCAGCGATCGCACTGCCTTTTGATGGAATACGGGTCGCACAAGGAACGTTGGAGGGAGTGATTGCAGAAGAGGCGAGTGGGACGTTAGGATTCGGATATGATCCTGTGTTCCTCATTCCAGAATTAGGGAAAACCTTGGCTCAACTATCGGCGGAACAAAAGAACCTGATCAGTCATCGCGCCAAAGCGTTCAGTCAGGCTAAAGACCTGTTACGAGAGATGGACTTCGAGAGACTCGAGTCGGGGCGTAGCGCAGCCCGGTAGCGCGCCTGCTTTGGGAGCAGGATGTCGGAGGTTCAAATCCTCTCGCCCCGACCACAGTTTAACAATACCAATTGAGAGTCGAGAGGATTTGAAGCCGGCGAGCGCCGACCGCTAGAAGGAAAAGGTCGCCGTATTTCTTGCGACCGACAGCGAGCTGGCCGGGCCAAAGGCCAAATCCTCTCGCCCCGACCAAACCCCTTCGGCAAGTTCTGAGTCGTGATTGCTGAGTTGTAAGAAGAGCGCGCGACCGATCCCGTGGATTTTTCCATTATCACTTGCATCACAACTCAGAACTCATAACTCAGAACTTCTTCTGAATGCGCCCGTAGCTCAGTTGGATAGAGCATCAGCCTTCTAAGCTGAGGGTCGCTGGTTCAATTCCAGCCGGGCGCACCAATTTTTCAATCGGTTACGCCGCACCCACGCTCGGCATCTTTCCCCCTTCCTTTCCCAAAATAGAGCATTACGCCATGTCTCAGACAGACTTTCGCCAATAAATGCAATCATTTCCCCACTCGGCCCTTGCGCCTAGGATGAACCCTTCCTAGAATGAGCCTCCCAGCGAGGCTCCCATGCCCTTCTCAGTTCGTCTCTACCTTTGCTTCCCCGTGCAATGCGCTGTCACGTACTACGCGGGCCCATTCCTCACGCTGACACTGGCCAACTTTTCTGGTTTTGAGTCAATGAAGCCTATTGGAGGGAGGGCTTATACGGAACTGTCTAAGATCCCACGTGGATACGATGCAGAGAAGAACCGCGAAGAAAGCAACGAAAGGTGGGTTCTCAATGAGGGGTGAGAAGATCTACGAGGTCAATCTCGATGTCACGGGAGTGACGGACTCCGGCGTGACCATAGAGGCTACTCTGTCGGGTAGGGAAAGAGTCCCACCGCAGGGGGTTCGCATCAACGTCGCGTTTATGGCCGCACTACAGGCCGGGTGACGGGGCGAGTGCAGGGCATCGACTATCTCCAGTTCCGCGCCGACGGCCGCATCAACCTCGACATTCGAGCGATCCCTGAGACGGATGACGGTTGCCGAATCGCGCTTTCTGCCGACGGCGTGGCGGTGCCGCGTGTTGCGGAGTCGGTCGCCAAACTGGCCGCGAACCACCGTCTCAGCACGGCGGCCAAGGACTACGCGTGGGTCAACACGCGACAGATCTGGGGCTATGGTACCGTGAATTTCGCAACTGGCAAGATACACATCGACGCATACAACCAGTGAATATCCGCGCTCCGATCTAGGTGCACAGCGTATTAGAATGAGGCCTAACATGACATGCAGCGACAGCTCGCTGGAGACGCAAACCGCGCTGAGCGACATGGTGCAGAATCATCTGATGCAACTCCTGTGTCTCGTGGCCCTGGACTTATTTAAGACTAACTCGATCGCCCGACACGACGTGGATGAAGCCCAGACGGAAAAGGCCTTGGCGGACATGTCGTATCAGGAGGCGTCGGAAAACAAGCGCCTGGCAGAGCTGGAATTGCGTCGTGCCACTGCTGCCCTGCACTTGCACACGATTCGGAGCCCGATCAACGGCGTGGTGGTGGATCGGCTGCTCTCTCCAGGCGAGCTGGCCCGCCAGACGCCCGTGATGAAGCTGGCGCAGGTCGATCCACTGCGGGTGGAGGTGTATGCGCCTCTCTCGCTGCTCGGTAAATTGAAAACTGGCATGCGGGGCGATGTGCGTCCGGAAGGAAAAGGGCAACCTGTCTATCAGGCGAAGATCGTAGTCGTGAATAGGGTCGTCGATAGCGCGAGCGGCACGTTTGGGGTGCGTTTGGAAATGCCGAATCCGAATAATGCGATTGCTGCCGGCCTGGCTTGCACCGTCGAGTTTCGCCTCTCGTCGGCAGAGAGTCCGTGACCGCTTCGTTTCTGGTTTGTCTGGTTGATTTGGTTATCTCGTTTGTTTGGTTGAACGAAACTTACCCGATGAGCCAAATCAACCAGATAAACAAAACAAACCAGAGAAACCCAATAACGATCTTGTTAGTGAAGGGGATGTGACCGTATGAAAATCTACGCGCGGGTTATGTGGGTATTCCTCGTGGCGGGACTTCTGTGTGCGCAGCGTAGCCCGGCAGCCGAGTCGCTACCACTGATCACGCCAGAGATGCCGGTACTGAGGCTGAGTTTAAAGGAAGCCCTCGAGGCGGCTCTAAACAAAAATCCCAATGTGCGATTGTACAAAGAACGCATCGAAGCGGCGCGTGGAGCTTCGAGAACCCAACTCGGCGCGTTATTGCCGAACCTGGCGGGCTCTTCAAAGTTCACGAATCAAACCTTCTTTCTCGGCACCATTGGAGGCGCGCCGGTTCGTACCCAACCATTCGATATCGCCGATGCGCGAGGCACCCTGTCGCAGTCGCTCTTCAGTTGGAGTCTAATCGAGCGCTGGCGCGCGTCGCGTGCGGCATTGGCCGTTTCTGAAGGGGAAGCAGACACGACGAAGAATGACACGATGGCGACGGTCGCCCTGCAGTATATGGAAGTCTTGCGGAATTA